>NZ_DASSAB010000050.1:0-92010 GCF_035685805.1 Dyella sp. | reverse complement strand
GCATGCGCGCGCGCAAGATGCCTTCGGAGTCGTAGCGTTCAGGCGCGCGCGGCGAGAATCGGCCGATGCCCGAGGGACCGACCATCGTCATCCTCACGGAGGAAGTCGCGAAGTTTCGCGGCAAGGCCGTGCGCGAGGCGGGAGGGAATACCAAGGTCATCGATCCGCAGCGGATGGTCGGCCGCAAGGCGCTGGCGATCCGCAGCTGGGGCAAGCATTTCCTCGTGCAGTTCAGCGGGTTCGCGCTGAAGGTGCATTTCCTGCTGTTCGGCAGCTACCGCGTGGACGAACGCAAGGAGAATGCCAAGCCACGACTGTCGCTGCGCTTCGCCAACGGCGAGCTCAACCTCTACGCCTGCTCGGCCAGGTACCTGGAAGGCCGGCTCGAGGACCACTACGACTGGCGTGGCGACGTCATGGCCGACGAGTGGGACCCCAAGCTCGCCCGGGCGAAGCTGCGGGGGATGCCGGACACGCTGGTGTGCGACGCGCTGCTCGACCAGGACGTGTTCGCCGGCGTGGGCAACATCATCAAGAACGAGGTCCTGTGGCGCATCCGGGTGAGCCCGCTGTCCACGGTCGGGGCCCTGCCGCCGCGCAAGCTCGCCCAGCTGGTCGAGGACGCGCGCGACTACAGCTTCCGCTTCCTCGAGTGGAAGAAGGCCTACGTGCTGCGCAAGCACTGGCAGGCGCACCGCAAGTCCACCTGCCCGCGTTGCGGGACCCGGTTGCGCATCGCCCACCTCGGGCGCACGCACCGCCGTGCCTTCTGGTGCGAGCACTGCCAGAAGCTGTATGGCGGCAAGCCGGGCACCGATCCTGGGTCCGCGCCGGCAAAGAAGGCCGCAAAGCCCTCAAAGCCCTCGAAGAAGGCTTCAAAGCCCTTGAAAAAGGCCGGAAGGCGCGGAGAATTAATCCTCCGGCGCCCGCGGCCGGCCGCTTCAGTGCCGATTAACCGCCACGGGCATGCAATGACCCTCCCACGGAGGTTTTATGGCAGCGCGCCCGATCTGGACCGGAACACTTAGCTTCGGACTGCTCAACGTCCCCGTCTCGCTGATGACCGGCGAGCGCCGCAACGAACTGCATTTCCGCATGCTCGACGGCCGCAACAACGCGGCGGTGAAGTACGAGCGCGTCAACGCCGAGACCGGCGAGGAAGTGCCCTGGAACGAGATCGTCAAGGCCTTCGAGTACGAGAAGGGCAACTACGTCGTGCTCGAGCCGGACGACATCAAGTCCGCCAGCCCGACCGGGCGCGAATCGGTCGAGATCGAGACCTTCGTGGACGCGGCGTCCATCCCGCCGCAGTACTTCGACAAGCCCTACATCCTCACGCCGGGCAAGAAGGCCGAGAAGGGCTACGTGCTGCTGCGCGAGACGCTGCGCAAGACCGGCAAGATCGGCATCGCCCGCGTGGTGATCCGCACCCGCGAGTACCTTTCGGCGGTGATGCCGCAGGGCAACGCGTTGCTGCTGGTGCTGCTGCGCTATCCGCAGGAGCTGGTCGACGTGGAGGACTACCGCCTGCCGGAGAAGGCCACCGCCGACTATCGCATCGCCCCGAAGGAACTGGAGATGGCCGAGCAGCTGATCGAGTCGATGTCCGGCGAGTGGAAGCCGGGCGACTACAGAGACGAGTTCCGCGACCGCCTGAAGAAGATCATCGAGAAGCGCCTGCAGGCCAAGGGTGCGGTGATGGCAGAGGAGGACGAGCAGGAGCCGCAGGCGGAGAATGCATCGACCAACGTGGTCGACTTCATGGCGCTGCTGAAGAAGAGCCTGGACAGCAACAAGCGCACGCCGGCCAAGCAGGACACGCCCGAGGTGGCGAAGAAATCGTCCAGCAAGGCGGCACCGAAGAAAGCCGCCGCGCGCAAGAGCGCAGCCAAGGCGTCGAAGAAATCCGCCAAGCCGGCCGGCTCCTCCGGCGCGGCGCGCAAGCGCAAGGCCAGCTGAGCCAGCCCGGTCGAGCGAGGCAAGCTGAGCCCGGCAAGTCGAGCATGGACGCGTCGGCTGCCGGAGGAGTATCCGGCGGCGACGCGTCAGTCGTCGGCCTCGGCGGCGAGCGTGTCCAGCACCTGTTGCAGGTCCTGCTTGAGCGTGTCGATGCCTTCCCACGGGTCGCGGCGCAGGCGGGCCAGCCGTGCAGGCGTGTTGCGCAACGTGTAGTGATCGCCGCCGCTGATCTTGCCCAGCTCCTCCCAGCGGATTGGCACCGCCACCGGCGCGCCGGGACGCGACCGCAGCGAATACGACGCCACGCTGGTGGCGCCGCGGCTGTTGCGCAGGTAATCGAGAAAGATCCTGCCCTTGCGCTGCGCCTTGGCCGCCACCGCGACGAACTCGGTAGGGTGTGCCTGTGCCAGCGAGCTGGCAAACGCGTGGGCGAACGGCTTGGCGGTGCTCCATGCGGTGGCCGGGTTCAGCGGCAGCACCACGTGCAGCCCCTTGCCGCCGGTGGTGCGCAGGAAACTCTGCAGGCCAAGCTGATCGAGCTTGCGCCGCACCAGTCGCGCCGCCGCCACCACCTGATCCCAGCCCACGTCCGGTGCGGGGTCCAGGTCGAACACCAGCCGGTCGGCGTCGTCGGGATCCCCGGCCAGCGCCCCCCACGGATGGAATTCCAGCGCGCCGAACTGCACCAGCTCCATCACCGCGGCAGCATCGCGCGGCACCAGGTAGTCCGCCTGCTTGCCCGACTCCTCGCCCAGTGGCACCAGGCTCACGCGCTTCAGGCCGGCGATGGCGTGCTTCTGGAAGAAACAGGTGGCGTTGATGCCGTCGGGACAGCGCATCACCGAGGTGGGCCGGTCGCGCACGCCCGGCAGGAACCAGTCCATCACGGCCTGGTAGTAGTCGGCGACGTCCTGCTTGGTGATCGCGTCATCCGGGTAGATCACGCGGTCCGGATGGCTGATGGCGACAGTGGCGGATGATGCGTCGGTAGCGGCAGCCATGCGGGCCTCCTGGGGTGGCTGGTCGGAATCGCGCAGGTCGGCGGCGGACTTGTCCGGCCGCAGCCCCTTGAAGCTCGCCTGGCGCAGCAGATGGTTGCCGCCGAGGCCGCGGAAGAAGACTTCCACCACTGCCTTGGGCGACACCCAGCGCGCACCGCGCAGCAGCGGGTCGACGTCGCTCACCGCCACCGGTGGCTGCGGTTTGCCGCCGGTGGCGATGGTGTCGGCGATGTGTGCGAGGTCGTCATCGCTGAACCCGCTGCCGACCCGTCCGGCGTACATCCAGCCGGGCTTGCCGTCGGCGGCCGGGCGTCCCAGCAGCAGCGAACCGAAGCCAGTGCGGCTGCCGCTGGGCGGGGTGTAGCCGAGCACCACGAACTCGTCGCTCTGCAGGCGTTTGACCTTGCGCCACTCATCGCTGCGCCCGGCCCGATAGGTCGAGTCGGCGCGCTTGCACATGATGCCCTCGAGCGCCTGTTCGGCGGCCATGCGGAACACCTCGTCGCCGTGCCCGGCCGTGTGTGTGCTGTAGGCCAGCGGCGCGGGCCGGTCCTTGAGCAGGTGCGCGAGCAGTGCCTTGCGGTCGTCCAGGCGCGCGTGTGCCAGGTCGTAGCCCTCGAGCGCGGGGCAGTCGAACATCATGTAGACCAGCGGCGCGTTGCGCTCGCCGGAAAGCGTTTTCTGCAGCGCGTTGAAATCGCTGCGCCCGGTGGTGTCCAGCGCGATCAGCTCGCCATCGAAGCGGGCCGAGTCCAGTCCCATTGCCGCGATGGCCTGGACGATCTCGGGCAGCCGTTCGGTCCACGACAGGCCGTTGCGCGACCACAGCGAGACGGCGCCGTCGTGGATCGTGGCAAGGATGCGGTAGCCGTCCCACTTCACTTCGTGCAGCCACTCTTCGCCGGCCGGCGGATGGGCGTACAGGCGAGCCAGTTCCGGCTCGAAAAAGTCCGCCTCGATGGCGGCGGCGCGCGCCTGCGCGGTGGCCTTGATGCGCTTGAGCAGGGGCGCCCGGGCCACCTTGCGGGCGCCCGGCGGCGCACGTCGCCGCGACGGCGCCCTGGCCGCGGCCGTGCGTGCGCCGCCGGACCTGCCGGCCGCCTTGCGGGTGCTTTCGCGCATGGTGGCGTCGAGCAGGTCATCGGCCTCCACCTCGGCGGCGAAGGCATCCTCGGACTTGATCAGGAACCATGCCGGCTGTCGCTCCTTGCGATGGCTGCGCACCAGGTGCCACTCGCCGCGCAGCCGCTCGCCGAACAGGCTGAAGCGCAGGTGCCCCTTGCGCAGCTGCGCCTCCACATCGCCACGGGTGGACCACACCCCGTGGTCGAATCGATCGACGTGACCCTTGCCGTAGCCCTCGTCGATGTCGCCGGTGAACTCGGCATAGGCCAGCGGGTGATCCTCCACTTCCACTGCCAGGCGCTTGTCCTTGGGATCGAAGCTGGGGCCCTTGGGCACCGCCCAGCTCTTGAGCACGTCGCCGATCTGCAGGCGGAAGTCGTAGTGGCGACGGCTGGCGTGATGCAGCTGCACCACGAAGATGCTGCGTTCACCGCCCGTGGCACGGGCATCGGCGGCCGGTTCGCGGGTGTGCGCGAAATCCCGCTTGCGCTGGTAATCGTGAAGACTCATGCCGTGCTCGCTCCGTCGGCGCCCGTGGGCCGCTGTCGCCCCGCAGCGACAGGCGCCCGGCGCGGAAAGTTCGATGCGCCGTCCGGCCTGCCTGCCACGTCTGACGCACGCGCGCCGCGGCCGCATCGTGGTGTCGAGGCTATGGCCGTCTTCGTCAACTGCGCGCGACGGCATGCGACGCCGGCGGCGCCTGGATCGGGCGGCTAGACGGCCGTCTGTTCGTCGCGCGGCTCGTCCGTCGGCGCAAGGCGTTGCGCCAGCTGATGGGCGGCCGCGCGGATTTCCGGCATGGCGGTGCATTCCCACAAGCTGCCACGCAGCAGTGCGCCAAGCCCATACAGGCCTTGCCGGGGCCGCCCCTGTGCATCCAGCAGTTGGCCGTCCGGGCACGCTGCCAGGCCCAGCTGCAACGGGTCGGGTGCGGCCAGGCCGCTGCGCAGAAGGTGCGCCAGCAACGGCTCGCTTGCGTAGGCGGCCGCCGTATCGAGCCCGGTTGCCTGCACCACCCGGTCGGCCTCGAACGCGCTGATCTCCTGGCTCGTGCGATGGCGCACGGTGACGGTGAGCGGGCCGCTGCCGTCCACGGCCAGTACGCGGGCCGCGTGCACCTGCAGCCGGCCCGTGGCGAGCAGCGCCTGTACCGCATCGGCTGATGCCGGTGCCACGCGATGGCGCGAGGCCTCCCACACCCAGCGCAGGTGGCGCAGGAACTGTCGGCGCTGCGCCGGCGCCAGTCCTTGCCACAGCCGCGCGTTGATTGGACGCATGCCGTCGATGACGGCGCGCCAGTTCGCGCAGGCCGGGTCGGCGATCGCCTCGCGCACCAGGCGCGACATCGCCGCCGCGCCGTCGCAGGCGAGCAAGGCGTTGTTGAGATCGTGCTGGAACGGATACGGCGCCACCGGCACGGCGGGATGTTGCAACGGCAACAGCCCGTGGCGCGACACCGCCACCAGCGCCGCCTCCGGCCAGCGCGTGCTGGCGGAGATGATCGTGTCGACCGCGGTGAGCCCGGTGCCGATCACCAGCACCCGACGCGGCGCCGGCGCCGGTGGCGGCTCGCCCCACGGATCGAGCACATAGGCCGGGCTGGCCAGTGCCGCGGCGGACACTGTCTTGAGCGCCCGCGGTGCCAATGCGCCGAGCGCCAGCACCACCGTGTCCACATCCAGCGCCTCGCCATCGCCCAGCACGATGCGATAGCCGCCGTGCGCTGCACCGGCCAGCGACACCGCCCGGGGATGATGCACGCGAAAGTCCACGCCGCAGGCGTGCGCCTGCATCATGCGCGCTTGGATCTGCGCCTGGACGAAGTCGCCAAACACCCGGCGCGGCAGGAAATCGCCGCCCGAGACTGGCCCGATGCTGCGCCCGGCGTGCTGCAGGAAATCGTCGCGGTGCTCGGCAAACAGCCCCATCCCCGCCGCGCGCACATTCAGCAAATGCCTTTCATCCCCGGTGGCGTAGGCCACCCCGACGCCCGGCGAAGGGCATCCGGTGATCCAGTGCAGCGTGCCGGAACGGCGCGGGCGCCGCAGCAGTTCGCCGAACACCGCGGCGCCCGCGGCACCGCCGCCGACGATGGCGATATCAGACATCGCGACCTCCCGCGCAGCGCTCGGTGGCATCGGCGACAGCGGGACCGGAACGGGCCATGGCCAGGTGCATCGGAACCTCCAGCGAACTGCGGCAGGCGAATGGATCACGCCGGGGGTTAAGCCGTCGCTAGCGACAGGTTCAGCCCTTGCGGGAACGAATATCCCGGCTGCGCGAACGCCCGGTGAGCACCGCCTGCGAGTCGCCTGCGCCTGGGTCACGGCGCCGGCCGCAGCCGGTCAGCCGGGCGGGCCCGGATCGCTCTCGCGCAGGCGCAGCGTGCACAGACCGGCGGCAAACAGGCTGGCGCCGGCGACCGCCATCGCCCAGATCGGACGGCCGTGGAAGGCCACGTCGAGCAGCGGGCCGAGCAGCGTGGCGCCGAGCAGCTGCGGGATCACGATGAACAGATTGAAGATGCCCATGGTCAGGCCCATCTTGCCGTCCGGCGCGCTGCGCGACAGCGCCGCGTACGGCAGCGACAGGATCGACGCCCAGGCCACGCCGACGCCTGCCATCGACAGCAGCAGCCAGCGCGGGTCGCGAATGAGCAGGAACGACCCCAGCCCCAGCGCCCCCAGCCACAGGTTGCCCACATGCGCGGCGCGCAGGCCCCAGCGACGCACCAGCGCCGGGATCGCCAGCGCGGTGATCGCGGAAACAGCGTTGTAGGTGGCGAACATCACGCCCACCCAGTTGGCTCCGGCGTTGTATGCCAGCGTGCGCGGATCGGAGCTGCCGAACTGCACTTCGGTCACCGCGGCGGTGGTGTAGACCCACACCGGGAACATCGCGAAGAACGAGAAGAACTGCACCCAGGCCAGCCGGCGCATGCGATCGGGCATGGCGTGCACCTCGGTCAGGATGCGGCTGAACACGTTGTCGCGCGTGCCGCGAGCGAGCCAGAGCAGCGCCAGGCCGTAGCCCGATGCGCCGATCGCCAGCACCCCCAGCGAGCGCGGCCAGCCGCTCAGCCCCAGCCACGCCAGCGCGCCGGCGCCCGCACCCGCCCAGCGCAGGCCGGCGCGGCGGCTCCGGGCCGGCGCAACGCGTGTGGCCACGGCCGGCTCCGGCAGCGGCTCGCGTGGCGTCAGTGACGGCTCGGGCGTGGTCGCCACGGTCCACGCCACCGCGGCGACGAATACCGCCGCGCCGATATAAAACGCGTAGCGCACGGTGTCGGGCGTGACCCCGGCAGGCGCGGTATTGGGCAAGCCCAGCGTGGCCAGCAGCCAGGGCAGCGCCGAAGCGATCAGCGCGCCGGTGGCGATAAAGAAGCTCTGCATGGCATAGCCGGTGGCGCGTTGCTGCAGCGGCAGGAGGTCGCCCACCATGGCGCGGAACGGCTCCATCGAGATGTTGATCGAGGCGTCCAGCAGCCACAGCAGCACCGTGGCGAACCAAAGCGTGTGCGCCTGAGGCATCCCGATCAGGGCGATCGCCGAGAGCACCGCACCGAGCAGGAAATACGGCCGCCGCCGGCCCAGGCGGCTGCGGGTACGGTCGGACAGGTAGCCGACCAGCGGCTGCACGATCAACCCGGTGAGCGGCCCCGCGATCCACAGGATCGGCACGTCGTCCAGCTGCGCGCCGAGGGTCTGGAAGATCCGGCTGATGTTGGCGTTCTGCAGCCCCAGCCCGAACTGGATGCCGAAGAAGCCGAAGCACATGTTCCAGATCTGCCGCAGCGCCAGCTCGCGCCGCGGCGCCACGGAACGGGGGTCAGGGTGATTCAGGACAAGGCCTCCATGGCAGCACGGCGCGGGGCAGGTCGCCAGCGGCAAACGCCGCCTCTATGATGCCCTGCAGCCAGTGCGCGCGGGAATCGCCCGCCCGGTTGCCGGCGCGGTCCGGTTGTCCATCCACAGCACGCAGCATTTGAGGGATTCATGCGGATACGCATCGAAGATGTAGCGCGTGCGGCGGGGGTTTCTCCCGCCACCGTGTCGCGGGTGATGAACGAAGAAAACAATGTAAGCGAATCCACCCGCCAGCGCGTGCTCGATGCGATGAAGGCGCTCGATTATCGCCCGCTGGCGTCGGCCCGCAGCCTGGCCGGCAACCGCACGTTCCTGATCGCCCTGCTGTACGACAACAACGACAACCCGTCCTCCACCTACCTGGCCGAGATCCAGGACGGCGTGCTGGAGGCGTGCGACGCGCAGCGCTACAGCATGATGGTGCGGCCGCTGCGCATGCGCGACGCCGACCTGGTGCGTCGGCTCGATTCCCTAGTGTCGGACCACCACCCGGACGGGCTGATCCTCACGCCGCCGCTGACCGACTTCGCGCCCCTGGTGGCGTTCCTGCACGAGCGTGCACTGCCGTTCGCCAGCGTGTCGCCGCAGCACGGCGAGGGGGTGATCGGCGTGGCGATGAACGAGCAGCAGGCGGCGCGCGCGATGGTCGAGCACCTGCTGTCGCTGGGCCATCGACGCATTGCCCATGTCACCGGTCTGCCCAGCCACGGCGCCTCGCGCTGGCGCGAGGCGGGTTATCGCGAGGCGATGGCGGCCGCCGGGCTGACGGTGGACCCCGCGCTGGTCGTGCAAGGCGGGTTCACCTTCACCACCGGATTCGAGGCGGGGCGCCAGTTGCTGCGCCTGGATCCGCGCCCCACTGCCGTGTTCGCCGCCAACGACGACATGGCCGCGGGGCTGATCTGGTCGGCCGGGGAGGTCGGCCTGCGGGTGCCGCAGGATCTCTCGGTCGCCGGCTTCGACGACGTGCCGCTGGCCCGGCAGTTGTGGCCGCCGTTGACCACGGTGCGCCAGCCCAGTCGCGAGATGGGCAAGATCGCCGCGGCGCAGTTGCTGGAATCACTGCGCGGGCGCGGCACCGGCGAGCTGGTGCAGGTTCCTTTCTCGCTCGAGTTGCGACAGTCGACGATGCCTCCGGGCTGATCCGGCCGCCCCGGGCAGCCCGCACTGCAGCTGGTTGAAAGCGCTTTCATCTGTGGCATGCTTGGCCGCGCGCCGATCCGCGCAGCCAGGGAATCTGCCGTGTCCTCTCTCGCCCGCACCGCCTTGCCGCAGCGTCTTGCCGTGGCTGTCGTCGTCATGGCCTGCACGCTTGCCGCTGCCGCCCCGGCGCGCGCCGGGGACGCCGCACCGACCGTTCATCCCGAACTGTGGCCGCAGGCCCGTTGGCCGCTGCCACCGGATCCCGCGCTGGAAGCGCGGGTGGAAGCCCTGCTCACGCGCATGACGCTGGAGGAAAAGGTCGGCCAGACGATTCAGGCCGACATCGGCAGCGTGACGCCGGAGGACGTGCGCCGCTATCGGCTCGGCTCGATTCTCGCCGGCGGCAACTCCAAGCCCGGCGGCCGCCGTACCGCCACGCCGGCGCAATGGCAGGCGGCGGCGGACGCGTTCCACGCCGCCTCGATCGATACCCGCGGCGGCCATCTCGCCGTTCCCGTGCTGTTCGGCGTCGATGCGGTGCACGGCGACAACAGCACGCTCGGCGCCACGCTGTTCCCGCAGAACTCGGCGCTGGGCGCCACCCGCGACCCCGACCTGATCCGCGCGATTGGTGCCGCCACCGCACAGGAGGTGCGTGCCACCGGCCTCAACTGGAGCTTCGCGCCCACGCTGGCGGTGCCGCAGGACGATCGCTGGGGGCGCGCCTACGAGGGCTACTCGGAGGATCCGCGCATCGTGGCGGACTACGCCTCGGCGATGGTCGAAGGGCTGCAGGGCCGGGTCGGCAGCAGCGCGTTCCTGGACCGCTCGCACGTGATCGCCTCGGCCAAGCATTTCCTCGGTGACGGCGGCACCCGCGACGGCAAGGACCAGGGCGACAACCCCGACAGCGAGCAGGCGCTGATCCGCATCCATGCGGCCGGCTATCCGCCGGCGATCGACGCCGGTGCGCAGACGGTGATGGTCTCGTTCTCCAGCTGGCAGGGCCGCAAGATGAGCGGCAACCGCGCGCTGCTCACCGACGTGCTCAAGCAGCGCATGCAGTTCGGCGGCTTCGTGGTCAGCGACTGGAACGCGCACGGGCAGGTGCCCGGGTGCAGCAACGAGGATTGCCCGGCCGCGTACCACGCCGGCATGGACATGCTGATGGCGCCGGACAGCTGGCGCGGGCTGTACGAGCACACGCTGGCGGAGGTGAAGGCCGGCACCATCGCGCCGGCGCGGCTGGACGACGCGGTGCGCCGGATCCTGCGGGTCAAGCTGCGGCTGCGACTGTTCGAGCAGGGGCCGCCGTCATCGCTGCCGCTGGCGCAGCGGGCAGGCGAGATCGTCGGCAGTCCCGCGCATCGCGCGCTGGCGCGCCGGGCCGTGCGGGAATCGCTGGTGCTGCTGAAGAACAACCACGGGCTGCTGCCGCTCGATCCACGCAAGCATCTGCTGGTGACCGGCGACAGCGCCGACAACATCTCGCGGCAGAACGGCGGCTGGACGCTCACCTGGCAGGGCACGGGCTTGAGCAACGCCGATTTCCCCGGCGCCACGTCGATCTGGGAGGGCGTCCGCCGGCAGGTCGAAGCGGCCGGCGGCAGCGCCGAGCTTTCTGCCGATGGCCGCTTCACGCACAGGCCGGATGCGGCCATCGTGGTGTTCGGCGAGGACCCCTACGCCGAGTTCCAGGGCGACCTGCCCAACCTGGCGTTCCATCCCGGCGATGACCACGAGCTGGCGCTGCTGCGGAAACTCCACGCGCAGGGCATCCCGGTGGTGGCAGTGTTCCTCACCGGCCGGCCGCTGTGGGTGAATCGCGAGATCAACGCCGCGGACGCGTTCGTGGTTGGCTGGCTGCCCGGCAGCGAAGGCGAGGGCGTGGCCGATGTGCTGCTGCGCACTGCTACAGGTGCCGTCGCGCACGATTTCCGCGGCACGCTGGCCTACTCCTGGCCGCGCTCGGCGGTGCAGCCACCGCAGAACGTGGGGCAGCCCGGGTATGACCCGCAATTCGCCTTCGGCTACGGGCTCAGCTATGCCCGACCGGCCGAACTCGACCGCCTGCCGGAGGATCCGGGCATGCCGCTGACCGGCGCGCGCGCTGGCGTCTACCTCGACCGTGGCAAGGCCGAGCCGGGACTGTCGATGCAGCTGGTCGGCGTCGATGGCGCGGCGACCACGGTGTCGGCCAACGCGGGCGCCAGTACCGACGGCAGCGTGCGGATGCGGGGACTGGACTACCAGGCCCAGGAAGATGCGCGCAGCGTCGCGTGGACGGGGCAGAGCACCGGCGCGTTGCGCCTGCATGCGGATGCGCCAATGGACCTGGACCGCGAGACCAACGGCGACGTGTTGCTGATCACCACGCTGCGCATCGATGCACTGTCGCCCGCGGGCAGCCGCATCGCGATGGCGTGCGGCGAGGGCTGCCGTGGCGAACTGGCCATCGGCAGCCAGCTGGCCAGGCTGCCCCGGCAGACCTGGCAGCGCCTCGGCGTGCCGCTGAAGTGTTTCCGGGCCGCGGGCGCCGACATGCGCCGGCTGGACACGCCGTTCGCGTGGACCAGCGGTGCCGGCGAAAGGGTAGCGTTCGCGCGGGTTGCGCTGGGCACGGTGGCAGACCACCTGCTCAGCTGCCCGTCGAACTAGCGCGTCGCCCGACGGCCCGTTCGCAGCGGGCCGTGCGGGCGGCTCAGGCGGCGCTGGCGGCGCTGGCGCACAGACGATCGAGCAGGGCGCGATGGTCCGGCAGGTCGCACATCGCCTGCGCCGCGGCGCGCTGGATCATGCCGAACTCGCGCTGTGCCTGCGCCATGTGCGGGTAGGCATCGCGCATGGGCTCGAGGTCGGTGACGAACTCCATGCCGTAGAGCACGTACTGCCAGCTGGCCGGCAGGAACATCTCCAGATCGGTGACGAAATCCAGCCGGTGCGGCGGGCGGTGACGCCAGAGCGCCAGGCGCTCCTTCAGCGTTTGCGGAATGCTGCCCGGGTGCCGGTTGTCGATCCAGAACGCCGAGTCGGTGCGCTGGGAGAGGCAGTAATGCATCTTCAGGAAGTCGATGATGCGGGTGTAGCGCGCATCCATCATCCGGTTGAAGTGTGCGGCCGTGTATCCGAGGTCGGCGCTGTCGCCCGGCATCAGGTGCGTGAGCAGGTAGGCGCCCAGTTCGATCAGGGCAATGCCGGTGGATTCGAGCGGCTCGAGGAACCCGCCCGCCAGCCCGATCGCCACGCAGTTCGCGCGCCATGGCTCCGGCCGATGGCCGGCCTGGAACTGAAGGTGCCGGGCCTGCAACGCGTCACCGGCGGAGCCTACGTAGCGCCGCAGCGTCGCCTCCGCCCGCGCCGCTTCCGAGTGGCGGGAGGAATAGACATAACCCACGCCGCGCCGCTGCTGCAGGGCGATGTCCCAGATCCAGCCCGCCTCCTGCGCCGTGGACAGGGTGTACGGCGCGATCGCCGCGTCGGCGCTGGCATGCGGTACCTGCAGCGTCACCGCGCGGTCGGCGAACAGCACGTCGTTGCAGGGGTGGAAAGGCGAGTGCAGGGTCGCGCCGATCAACGTGGCCGCCTGGCCGGTGCAGTCCACGTACAGGTCCGCCGTCATCGCGCCGTGTTCGGCCGTGACCACCTGCGCGATGGCGCCGTGCTCGTCCAGCGTCACCTGCTCGACCGTGCCCAGGTGACGGCGCACACCCAGCGTCTGCCCGTGCTCGGCCAGCACCGCGGCGAAGCCGACCGCGTCGAAGTGATAAGCGTGGTTGAGCGGGCCACGGTAATCCGGGTCGATCAGCCGCTTGGGCGCCTTGCCACGCTCGGCCAGCGTGCTCTGCATGGTCACCGCGTCGGCAAATGCCATGCCGTCGGGCGCGCCGCCCAGCAGCCAGTAGGGCAGCAGCTCCGGGCTGCCGTCGCGCTGGCTCGGCAGGCTGAAGGGATGGAAGTAGTGGTGCGCGCCGGGGCTGTCGGGCGGGCGCACCCAGTCGACGTAGCGGATGCCCTGCTTGTAGGTGGCGCCGGCGCCGGCGAGAAAGTGCCGCTCATCCAGCCCGATCGCGGACAGCGTGCCGCGGATCGAAGGGAAGGTGGCTTCGCCTACGCCGATGATTCCGATCCGCGGCGACTCCACCAGATCCACGGCGATGCCGCGGCCGTGGGCACCGCCCAGGGTCTTGGCCAGGTAGCAGGCGACGAGCCATCCCGCCACGCCGCCACCGACCACCAGAACCCGCTGTATGCGCGCCATATTTCTCTCTCCCCGGGTTGCTGCGTAGCAGCAAGCTAATCGCCAGATGACACGGTAGCATCGCCCCAATGATAGCGCTTTCATTTTGCGGTCTGACAGCGCTGTCACCTACGACAGCCGCAGTTCCACGACGCTTGGGGAGAGGAAAAGATGAAACTTCGTTATTCGGCGCTGGCCATGGCAATCAGCGCGGTGTGCGCCGCGGGAAGCACGTACGCCACCGGGCAGGACGCGACGCCGGCAAACAGTGCGCCTGACAAGCAGATCAAGGACCTCGATTCGGTCCAGGTCACTGCCACCAAGCGCTCCACGTCGCTGCAGAAAACCCCGGTGGCGGTCAGCGCGATCAGCGCCGACACGCTCGACAAGGAGCGGGTGATGACCGTGCAGGACATCACCAAGCTGGTGCCGGGTTTCCAGGGCACGGCGCAGGGCGACCACGGCGTGGTCACGCTCACCCTGCGCGGCATCGGCAACGACAGCGCCAAGACCGAATACGCCGATCCGGAAGTGGCGTTCTTCATCGACGGCGTCTATGCGCCGCGTCCGGAAGCGGCCGCCGGCCTGCTGCTCGACATCGACAAGGTGGAAGTGCTGCGCGGCCCGCAGGGTACGCTGTGGGGCCGCAACTCCACCGCCGGCGTGGTCAATTTCGAGACTGCCAAGCCCGACCTCTCCGGCTTCTACGGCAACGCGCAGATCGAGGCCGGCAACTACAGCCACACCGGCACCCGCGCCACCGTCAACCTGCCGATCAGCTCGACCTTCGCCATGCGCGTGGCGGTGGCGCACGAGGAGCACGACGGCTACGTCGACTACCAGAACCCGTCCAGGCAGCTGCCCTCGGTGGCGCAGCAGCAGGCGGCCTACCTGGCCAGCGGCGGCACCCTGGCGACCTTCCAGCCGATCAACCCGGCCAACTTCGTCACCGCCGGCGACAAATACAACGCCCAGGACCAGAGCGCCGCCCGCGTCAGCGCGCTGTGGCAGCCCAGCGATGCGTTCACCTGGAACCTCTCGTACGAGTACTTCCGCGATCGCGGCACGCCGAGCATGAGCCTGATGCAGCATCCGCGTGAGGGGCAGGATTTCTGGTCCGCGTTGATCGACACCGCGCCCTACCTAAAGCGTGACTCGCACACGGTGCGCAGCCGGATGGACTTCAAGCTCGGCGACGCCATGGAGCTGAGCTACATCGCCGGCTTCAACCGCTTCTCCGGCAAGGGCAATTTCGACCAGGACACCGGCGTGCAGGTGCCCACCAGCTTCACCACCGGCGCCACCTACCAGGCCGACCGCACCAACTACTCCAACTACTCCAGCAGCAGCCACGAACTGGACCTGAAGTCGACCGGCGAGAACACCGTCGACTGGATCCTCGGCGCCTACTACGCCGCCGAAGACAACAACATCCGCTTCGACATCCCGATCCTCAACGGCACCCCGCAGGGCACCGTCAGCTGGCAGGGCTCGTTCGTGCAGCCGAAAGAGACGGTGGAGTCCACCGCGGTGTTCGGCCAGGCCACCTGGAACCTCAGCGAGCACTGGCGCCTCACCGGCGGTGCGCGCTGGTCGCACGACAAGAAGGAGAACAAGGGCGGCATCGGCTGGGCCTGGGCCTACGACCCGACCGTGCCGCAGTACCCGATCTCCCCGGACGTGGAGCCCGGTCCGGGCACCGGCTTCGGCGTGTCCACCCTCAACGACGCCAAGTACAGCAAGGGCAAGGTCACCTGGCTGGCCCGACTGGACACCGACCTGGGCGAACACAGCCTGCTCTACGCCAGCGTGTCCACCGGCTACAAGGCCGGCGGTACCCAGGATGCCGGTGCGCTGTACAAGCCCGAGACGCTGACCAACTACGAGATTGGCTCCAAGTCCAGCTTCATGGACGGCCACGTGACCTGGAACAACGCGGTCTACTACGAGCAGTTCAAGAACTTCCAGCTGTCCGCACCCATCACCTTCCCCAACGGCAACCGCGGCCTGGGCTTCTCGAACGTGCAGGGCACCACCAAGGTGATGGGCATCGAGTCGGAGCTGGCGCTGCAGGGCCAGGACGACCGCGCCAACCTGGTGCTGTCGGTGATCCCGAAGAAGGAGCTCGGCACGCTGCGCTACGCCGGCAGCAACGACTACCAGGGGCTGCCGCCGTGCGACCCGGCCTCCGGCATTGCCAGCTGCATCGACATTTCCGGCAACGACCTGCCGCACGCCCCGACCACTGCGCTCACCGCGATCTACGAGCACGATTTCCACCTGGGCAACGGTGGCCGCCTGACGCCGCGGTTGAGCTCGCAGTACCAGAGCTCGCAGTGGCTGAGCACCTTCAACCTGGGCGAGGGCGACAAGCAGGGCGCCCACGTGCGCACGGATCTGTCGGTGCGCTACTCCGAGCCGCAGGATCGCTGGTGGCTCACGGCGTACGTGCAGAACGTCACCGACGGCCGCGTGCGCACCAGCGCAGGCCGCTTCGCCTTGGGTGACGGCAGCTTCATCTATACCTCCCAGTACCTGCCGCCACGCACTTACGGCATGACCCTGGGCATCTGGTTCTGATCGACCAACTCCCCGTGTCGATCGAGCGCCCGGGCAACCGGGCGCTTTTTTCATGGCTGCAGGGCAAAGCAGCGGGTCCCGGGCGTCCGCGAACGTTGCGGGCGCCCGCGTCACCGTGCCTGCTGGTCATGGCACGTCGTCACCGGCGTGCCGCCGGGCGACGCGCTGCTCCATCCAGTCATACAGCACCGGCAGCAGCACCAGGGTGAGCAGCGTCGACGTGATCAGGCCGCCCACCACCACGGTCGCCAGTGGACGCTGGGTTTCCGCGCCGACACCGCTGGAGAGCAGCATCGGCACCAGGCCGAGAATCGCCACGCTGGCGGTCATCAGCACCGGCCGCAGCCGCAATGCGGTACCGCGCAGCACGGCTTCGCGCACCGACAGGCCGTGGTCGCGCTGCCCGTTGAGGAAGCTCACCAGCACGATGCCGTTGAGCATCGCCACGCCGACCATCCGTGTTCATTGCGACAAGAACGCCCAAGTGACGTGCCTTCAGATTGGTTGCCGAGGAGCGGACTGCCTGCGAAGGCATGGGGTTGTGCGGTCACTCTGGTGTCCGGATGCTAAACCGCGCTGCGTGGCCAGCGAGCGGGCGGCAGTCAGGCATCAGTGCGAAGAGACGTATTGAGACTGCCCCTGCGCGGCCGGCAAGGCGAAACCGTGTTTCATCCGCTGCACCTCCTCGAGCGGTGGCCTGCCGAAGAGTCGCTTGAACTCCCGACTGAACTGCGACGCGCTCTCGTAGCCAACGGCGGCTGCGGCCGCTGCCGCCGTGAGCTGTTGCCGGAGCATCAGCAGGCGCGCCTGGTGCAGGCGCGTCGATTGCACGTAGCGCATGGGTGAGGTGCCTGTCATCGCGCGGAAGTGTGCATGGAAGGTGGGCGGGCTCATCGCGGCTTCGGATGCGAGCCGGTCTACGCTCAGCGTCTCGGCATAGTGGTTGTGGATGAGGCGGATCGAGCGAGCCACCATGCCGAACTTGCCCTGTTGCGCGAGCGCCGCTCGCATCGACCCGCCCTGGGCGCCGCCCAGGATCCGGTAATAGATTTCGCGCAACAGGGCAGGACCGAGGATCGCGTCATCGGGTGGGCTCGCGAAGGCCTCGAGCAGGCGTAGCACCGATGCTTCGAGTCGATTTTCCATGGGGGACGCGTAAAGCCCACGTGGCTGTGCTGGCGACGCTCCGTATTGCTCGTCGATCTGCATGCAGACTTCGGCGGCGACTACGTGATCGAGGCGGAAATAGATCGCCAGCAACGGCTTGTCTGCCGAGGCGTCCGTTTCCATCGTGAAAGGAACCGGTACGGAGACAACCAGATAGTGCTGGTCGTCGTATATAAAAGCCTCATCACCGAGAAGTCCCCGCTTGCGGCCCTGGGCGACAACGACGACGCCGGGCTCGTAAAGCACTGGCGTGCGGCTCAACGGTCGGTCGGAACGCAGTAGTCGAACGTCCGGCAACGTGGTCAGCGTATAGCCCTCTGCGGGAGCCAGTTCGCGAAGAAGATCAATTATGCGCTGGCGTCGGGATGCGTCCATGGCGCCACTCTCGGGGTTGGCCACTCCCGCTGCAAGCCGGTCTCATAGGATCAGGCAAGCGCGTCATATCGACGGCCATGGGCGCCATGGTGGCCGACACCTAGGATCACTCCTGTGTCTTGCCAGGAACCCGAATATGTCCCACAAAATCCTTTTCATCACCGGCGTCAGCAGCGGGTTCGGACTCGCGCTTGCTCGCGAAGCCCTTTCCGCTGGCCATCAGGTGATCGGAACCGTTCGTAGCGAGGGTTCACGGCAGGCGTTCGAGGCGATGCACGGCACCCGCGCCCATGCCGTCATGCTTGACGTGACCGACATCGATGCCATTCCAGGTGTCGTTGCCGATGCGGAATCCCGCGTGGGGGCGATCGACGTCCTTGTGAACAATGCCGGATACGGGCACGAGGGCATCTTCGAGGAATCGCCGCTCGACGCCATGCGCCGCCAGTTCGAGGTGAACGTGTTCGGTGCCGTGGCGATGGCTCGCGCGGTCGTGCCGCACTTCCGCCAGCGCCGCCGCGGCCACGTCGTCAACATCACGTCGATGGGCGGCTACATCACGATGCCGGGGATCTCGTATTACTGCGGGAGCAAGTTCGCGCTGGAGGGTATCAGCGAGGTGCTCGGCAAGGAGCTGAAGCCATTCGGCGTACACGTCACTGCGGTCGCTCCGGGAAGCTTCAGAACGGAGTGGGCAGGGCGCTCGATGCAGCGATCGCCGAGAAGCATCTCGGACTACGACGCCCTGTTCGATCCCATCCGCCATGCTCGGCAGGAGAAAAGCGGCAAGCAACTCGGCGATCCCGCGAAGGCGGCACAGGCCATCCTGACCCTGATCGACCACCCGTCGCCGCCCGCGCACCTGCTGCTTGGAAGCGACGCGCTGTCGCTGGTACGCGACAAGCTCGGCACCATGGCCGCGGAAATCCAGGAATGGGAGGACGTGACGCGATCAACCGATGGCTAGCGCCCCGGACGCCGCCCCCTCGGGTGGCGAGATAACCCGGATCTGACTCAGTCCTCTTTTGCTTGAAAACGCAACTGCAGCTGATCGATTAGGGCGCATGATCGGGGGTGGGGCACGATAGGCCAAGTCCTCGAGCGTCATGCGATCGAAACGGGGCCGTCTCCCGACGATGCCGTCGAGCCGTGACGTTGCCTAGGTCAGTCCCAGAAATCGTCGGGTCGACGCAATTCGCGAAAGCACCAGCCGTTCGAATAGCCACACCAGCACCAGGGAAGCCCCCAGCAGTGGCAGGTAGATGCATAGCAGCACAATGAGGATTTTGATTGCCAGCGGCACGCGGCCGCCGCTTGCTGCCGACGGCGCACCGAGCTGTCCCTGCGGCCGACGTCGCCACCAAAGCACCAAGCCGCTGGTCGAGAGCGTGATCAAGCCCAGTGCGGTGAATACGCTGAGCAGCTGGTTAGCCAGCCCGAACAGCTGGCCTTCGTGTGCGGCAATGCCGTAGCCGATGATGCGATCGAGCAGGGGGCGCTGGGCGAACCCGCGACGGGACAGCATTTGTCCGCTGGACGGGTCGAACGCGAGCTCGACACGTTCGGGGCGATCGGGCGTATCCGAACGCGCGCTCCAATGTGGCATGGCCGACGATGGCGGCGAGATCAGCACTGGCGGAGGCAGTTGCATGGCCTGAACCACCGGCACGATCCGGTTCATTGGTGTGTAGTTGAGGGGCGCGTGGGGCGATGCACTCGCGCCCGACGCCCCCATGCCGGGCATGCCGGCGTGCTCGTCGCTCACCGGCGTGTTCCGGGCACGGCGCAGAGCCAGTTCGGAGGCGCGGCCGGTCGTCCAGTCCTGCTGCGGCGCGTTGGCGGCGACCCAGTGCCTGACTTGTTTCAGCTCGCCGCCCCAGAACTTGGCCCAGGGCAGCCCGGTGAACAGCAGGAACAGCGCCAGCACCGAGATCCACACGCCGGTCACCGCGTGCAGATCGCGCCAGAACACCCGGCCACTTTGGGCGAGGCGCGGATACAGCACGCCGGCCAGGCGACGTCCGCGCGGCCACCACAGGTACAGGCCCGACAACAACATCACGATCGTCCAGCATGCAGCTAGCTCCACCAGGGCCGAACCGAAGGCACCCATCAACAGTTCGCCATGAAGATGGAACACACGTTGGGTAAAGCGGTGATCTTCCGGCATGGCATGAAGCACCTTGGCGGTAACCGGATCGACGTAGACGCGCTTGAGGTCATTGCGCTTGCCCACCAGGACTTGCGCAGACGCGATGGGGCCGGCGGGCAACTGGTAGGCGTTGAGCACGGCACCGGGCACCGTGGCCAGCGCGGCTTGGACCTGCTCACTGACGGGGCGCCGCGGCGCGCTGGCGTCGACGTGGTTGTAGGGCCGATCGAACAGCGCATCGAGCTGCGGATGAAAAACATAGATCGAGCCGGTCACTGCCAGCCACAGCACGAACGGCACGCAGAACAGGCCGGCATAGAAATGCCAGCGCCAGATCAGCCGGTACAGCGAGGGTCCGGCCGAGCCGCCGGTGGGCGCGGAAGGCGATGACGGGGAGGTCGACATGGTGCTGCTCGCAGGGTCGGTGCGGCCGCGGGGGCGCGAGGATTCAGTCGCCATAGCGCAACCCGGCGAACACCGTACGCTGCGGGTAGGGATGCGGGCTCACGTAGTACTTCTCGTTGCCCAGGTTGTCGACACCGATCGAAGCGGTGAGGTGCGTGGCCAGGCGGTAGCTGAGCTTGGCGTCGAACACGCTGTAGCGGCTGATGCCACCGTAGGTGTCGTGATCGATGTCGGTGTTGAGCAAGGTGCTGTAGGCGCCGCTGGCATAGCGATAACCCAGCGCGTAGGTGAGGCGATCGCCTGCGTGGTAAGTGAGCGTCGCCCGCGCGCGCCAGCGCGGAATGCGCGGGAATTGCTTGCCTGCCGCGGCGGGCGAGGGGGTGTCCTTCTGCACGACGGACTGGGCATAGGTGACGCTGCCGGAAAGATCCAGCCCCGGCACGCCGATATCCGTGGCGTTGACCGCGCCTTCCGCACCGCGGATACGTGCGCGGTCGATGTTGCCGATGGCTGTGAGGCTGGGGCTCACCGTGGTATCGGTCTGCGAAAACAGCGCGTCACGAAGGTTCTGCTGGAACAGCGACAGTCGGAATACGTTTTCATTGCGTGTGTACTGCGTGGTCCAGTCGTAGGAGCGCACGTCCTCGGGCTTGAGGTTCGGGTTGTTCTGCACCAGCTGATTGCCGCTGGTGACCTGCTGATACAGCTCTGTCACCGTCGGGTAGCGTACCGCCCGACCGAACGACAAGCGGGTCATCAGCGACGGGGTGAAGTCGAAGCTCAGCGCGGCCTTGGGGGAAAAGTCGGTACGGCTCTGCCGGGCGTAGTTGGCCAGCGTCGGCGTGGTCGACACGTTGCGATTGAACCCGTCGAACGCACGCCAGTATTCCTCGCGCCCGCCCAGGGTGAGGGTCCAGCGCGGCGCCAGCATCCATGTGTCCTGCAGGTACAGCGCCTGGGTCTGGGTCTGGCCACCGGAGGCGGCGGTGAGTGCCCCGTTCGGTCCGTTGCGCCAATCAGCCAATGCGTAAGTACTCTGCCTGAGGCGGAAATCGTCGATGTGATAGCCGAAGGTCAGTACATGCGTCTGGCCCAGCCATGACGCCGGTCGCCAGGTGCCGCGCAGTTCGCCGGTCTGCCAGCCGGTGCCGTCCATCACGGTGTTCTTGCCTGCATCGCTCTGACCGTAGTTGGACGCCGAGCGGGCGTCATCCTTCAGGTAACGGTAGTCGCTGTAGTCGATGTTCCAGTCGAACGGACCGTGCGTGTCGGTGCCCAATGACAGCGCGTTGAGCAAGTGTGTCTCGTCGGCCGTGCCCGGATTGAGCCCGGAGACCTTGTAGGCGTTGCCGTCGATGCTGACGCTGCCGTTGTAGAACGGTTGGCCGGTGGCCAGGTCGGTCAGGTAGCTGCTGACGGCGGTCTGCGAATCGTTGTGCCACACGCCCAGGGTGTAGTAAGCGTGCAATGCCGGGCTGATGTCCCAGCCGAGCTTGAGCTTGCCCAGGTCCTGGGCCGAGTGGTCGATCGCATAGGCGCCGAAGACCTTGCGTGGCTGGCCGTTCTGGTCGATGTCCTGGCGGGCGCCGGCCACGACGGTGGCATCGCCGCTGGCGGTCTTATCCGACACGGCGGCCGTGGAGAAGCTGGCCGGATGGCCCTGGGCGGCCAGGTGATCGTAGGTCGCCCAAAGCGAGAACACGCCCCAGCGATCGCCGGCAGCGAGGTTGAAATCGCCGCTGCCATTGCGCTGATGCGTGCCGTGGAGGTTGAAGCGCTCCAGCGAACCGATAACCGCGGCGTGGAACTCGCGCCGTGTCGGCATGCGCGTCTCCAGCGTGATGACGCCGCCCATCGAGTTGCCCGGATAGAGCGCGCTGAACGGCCCGTACATCACATCCACCCGCTCGATCTCACTCGGCGAGACCAGGCCCCAGCGCGGCGGAAACGCGTAGCTGTTGCCCAGCAGGTTGGAGAGCAGCATGCCATCGGCATAGACCAGCGATTCGGCGCTGGACACCGTGCCGGTGGTGCGGGTGCCGACAATGCCGTTGCGGTCGCCGATGAAGCGCTCGCGCACCTCGATGCTGGGCAGGTACTTCAACGCCTCCGCCGTGGTCATCAGGTTGACGGTGTCGTGGATCTGCGCGGCGGTCACGCTTTCGACCACCGCGGGCGCGCTGGCCAGCGCCGGCGGCAGCGGTCGCATGGCGTGTCCCGACACATTGACGGTCGAGAGCGTGGTGCTCTCTTGCGAGGTCGACTTGTGCTGGGACGACTTGGCACGCGGTGATGGCGACCCACCGGCGGCCTGCGCTTGCGTTAGCGCCAGGGCGGATACCGGCACGGCCGCCAGGCCGGCGGCGAGCAGGGCAACAGAGAACGCCGACAGCGGCATCGGCAGGGGGCACGCGAAAGCCGCGCGCACACGGGTGGACGTGGTCATGACAGGGAAATCCGAAATGGGGTGCACGCACGGCAAGCGCGACCAAGCGCTTAGACGCACGCAAGAGGCCCACGCAAGCTGCGCAGGCACACATCATCAGACGAGGGAAGGTCAGGCCAGCGGTGGGCCGCGGGAGCGCCGGGTCAGCGGTGGCAGCGTCGGCGCATCCGGCACCACGCTTTGCGCGCGCAACGGCGTGGACGGCAAGGCCGGCAACAGTGGAAGCGTGGCCCAGACCAACGCCGGGCTATGGAACATCAGCGAGCAGTAACCGCAGGCATCCGTCGACGGGGCTGCCGGCGTTCCGTGATGGTGGTTTTCGCCAGCTTGGTGCGCGGGGCACTCCGGCGCCATGGACATGTCCATGGCGCCTTGCATGGCGCCCATCGCGGGCACCAGGGACAACGCTTCCAGCGAGCGCGACACCGTCGGCAGCACCATCAGCAGCCCCATGGCTGCGATGGCCATCCAGGCAACGAGGCGCCGGCGGCTGCGTTTGCGGAACACGATCATCCCCGAGGTCGGATGCTTCAGATCAAGCGACGGATTATGTCATGGGCATCGCATGGCAACGGCGACTGTCGCGGCGTTGTGCCACGGAGCGAACGAATTCGATCAGACGCATGAGAGGCCGGATGACAATTCACCGTCCGCGCCCCGGCGCCGGCTTGACGGGCGCCGGCATCAGCCCCCGGGATTGCATCCACCACAGCCATTTGTCGAACCAGTGGTCGCTTGTCGTTCCCTTCGGATCGAGCTCGAACCCATGACCACCGCGCTCATACACGTGAAGTCCGGCCGGCACGCCTGACCGGCGCCAGGCCGCGTAAAGCTGCATGCTGTCACCGGGCAAGTAAGCGTCGTCAGCCGCGGCGGCGATGAAGGCAGGGGAGGCATCGGTGGGAACGGGCGTACGCAGCCCACCGTAGATCAGGCCGACGAAATCGGGCCGGGTCAGCTTGTTTCCAATCGCCAGATCCACGGCGAGAAACGCCCCGGACGAAGCGCGTACCAGGGTCATCGCCCGCGCACCATCCTCCACGGCATGCTTTTCACCGGCAAAACGGGGCACCTCGAGCGGCAGGCCGCTTTTGGCGCGGGCCATGATCAGCTCCATCTCTTTCATGTGCACCGCTGGCATATGCATCGCCGTATCCGGACTGCGCACGGTGCGGTACTTGAGCACCAGCGCAGTCACGCCGCGCCGTGCCAGCTGGCGCGCGATCGCCGTTCCGCCACCTTCGTAAGCCAACCCGACAAAGGCGCCTCCGTGGGCAATAATCACGGCCGTGCCGTTGGCGTGCCCAGGGGCAGGGTGAAACATCCCCAAAATAGGGTCGCTGACGTTGAAGATCACCGTTTCGCCGGTCTCGGCCAGCGCGTCGCGCGTCTCCGGAACACCGAGCGAGGCGACTTGGCCTTTGGCGTAGAGGAGAAACTCTCTGGGTGAAGACGATTATCATCACTTATCGCCAGTAGACGTGTCGCGCTGAGTGCCGACGGGAGACAACAGCACATGCGTCGGGGCGTCACACAGGACCAGGTCGACGGCGCGGCGGACGCGATCCTCGGCGCCGGCGAGAATCCGACCGTCGAGAAGGTTCGCGCCAGGCTCGGGACCGGCTCGCCCAATACGATCACCCGCATGCTCGGTATTTGGCGGCACCAGCTCGGCGAGCGGTTGACCCAGCATCGTGCACTCCCGGAGGTGCCCGATGCCGTGGGCCAGGCGATGACCGACCTGTGGCGCTTGGCAATCGCGCGCGCGGAGAAAGCGTTGGCTGACCGTCTTGGCGAGATGCATGCCGCGCTCGAAACGGCCCGGGCCGAGCTGGCCCGGGAACGCACAACCTGGCAGAGCCGCCTTGGCGCTGCGGAATCGGAACTCGCTCATGCGCAAACCGCACGTGACCTGGCCGAACACGGCTGTGCCACCGTGGACAGCCAGTTGCAGGACAGCCATGCGTTGCTCGCCGACCTGATCCAGCAGAAGGATCGGCTGCAGGCTCTGTGTGACAGACAAGCCGAAGAACTGCGGCAGTTCCGGGGCGAACGCGGCAAGCACTAGAACGCATCTGGACGGAGACTGACGATCCCGCGAGACGATCGTAGTTGGCGAACCGGTCGCGGCCGCAGCGAGAGTTGAAGAAATCGCCGGGCGCTCACATAGCGTCGTGCTTCAAATCGGACGCGAACGGGGCAACCGTAGCGCCTGACGTCAACACTTGCCGGCCATTCGTTATTTTACATAATATACATTATGCGCAATTGGAGATGAACCTGTAGGTGGTCCGTTTGTGTTGAGCAGCGCACTGCGTCGGCGCAGCCGTTCGTCGAGCTGGTGCCATGCCACGCCTTAACGCTCCAGCTCGTCGTGAGGTCCGGCGCGTCTGTACCCGGCGTGGCCCGGGCCTTCTACAGGCTTTCGCAATGGCGCGTTGGCGTCTTCGCTGCGCCTCCTGCGCGGTGGCGCGCCGTCAATGAACAGTCACGACGATCGGAGCACCCCAGGTGATGATCATCGTGTGCTCGTACTGCGCGGACAGGTTTCCCTTTGCGCCTTCGAGCGTCCAGCCATCGGCCGCTTCAGACACCGAACGGCTTTTGGTCGACAGGAACGGTTCGATGGTGATGACCATGCCTTCATGCAGGATGCGCTGGTCCGCCGGGTCGAAGTAACCGGGGATGTGTTCCGGCTCCTCGTGCAGCGAACGGCCCACGCCATGGCTGCCCAGATTCTCGATGACCCTCAGGCCATGCGCCTTCGCAGTACGCTCGATGGCGGCGCCAATGGCGCTGATCTTCTGGCCTGCCCTGGCCACCTTCATCGCTTCGCTCAGCGCCATGCGGGTGGCGTGGCACAGCCGGGTCTTCTGGGCGGTGGTCGGGGGCACCACGACGGTTCCTCCGTTGTCGGCGAAGTAGCCATCGAGCTCGGCAGACACATCCACGTTCAGGACGTCACCCGCTCGAATGACGCGATCCCCGGGAACGCCGTGCGCGGCCTGCTCGTTGATGCTGATGCAGGTGGCCCCGGGGAAGTTGTAGGTGAGTCGTGGCGCGGACTGCGCGCCATGCTGTTCAAGCAACCGCGCACCGATCCGGTCGAGCTCGCGGGTCGTCATGCCAGATCTTGCCGCCTCCAGCATGGTCTGCAGGGTCAACGACACGACTCTTCCGATTCGCTTGAGCGCGTCGACATCGTCCTGGGTTTCTATGGTCATGCGCGTTTTCCGTTCGCCGGCCGGGATGGAGGCACGCAGTGTGCCGCAGTCACCAGGATGGTCAACCGCCCGCCCGAGAATCGAGTTCGAGGTGGCACCAAGCCCGCCCGGCCATCCACTTTGCGACAGTTGCCGACGCTTTCGCGACTGCCCTGCCCGTTCACCGAGCCCGCTGTCGCGCATCGCGAATCGAAGGCCAAAGACGCTGCTGCATGGTTCAACGGCGAGCGTGGGCAACGGGCTGGTCAGCGTCGCCAGCGATGCCAGACGGGCGCATCAATCGATCGGCGCGCGGGTCAGCAACTGCACCTGATCGAGCATTGCCTGCAGGCGCGCCCGCGGCACGCCAGCCTTGCGCAGCATCACGGTGCCCATCACCAGTGCCATCGCTGCGCTGGCCCGCTCGCGCGCGGGCCGACGCGCCAGCCCGGACTGGCGAAGCAGCCTCGCGATGAGCGCTTCGATGCGGGCCAGGTGGCCGCGGGCGAATTCGGCCAGTGCCGGCTCGTGGGGTGCGAGTTCCACCACGGCGTTGATGAAGAAGCAGCCGCGCGAGCCGCCGCGCACATCGGCCATGCGTTCGAGCACCTGGTCGATGGCGCGCAGCGGGTCCGGCTCGGAGGCAGTCAGCGGCGTGACGCTGGCGATGAAGTCGTCCGTGTACTGCTGCAGTGCCGCCATCAACACGCCATGCTTGGAGCCGTAGCACGCGTAGAGGCTCGATTTGCTGAGGCCCATCGACCGCATGAGGTCGTCCAGCGACGTGGCTTCGTAGCCCTGGTGCCAGAACAGCTCCAGCGCGCCGGCAAGCGCCTGCTCGGGCGAGAAGCCGCGTGGACGCCCGGGTCCGCCTGGCTGGCGAGGGTCGACGTTGGTACGGATTGACACCATGCAGGCCATTCTGGACCATTCAGTCCGTAATTCAAGATCGCGCGCGCACCGAGGGGATACCGCGGTGACGTGCGCGGTCTTCCCTTCCCTCGTTGCGACTCCAGGAGTTTCCGCATGATGCAAACGCGCACCTTGATCCGCTCGGCACTGATGGCCGCACTCGTTGCCGGCGCAGGCCTCGCCCTTGCCCCGGTGGAAACCGCACAGGCCGCCGCCCCCATGGTGAAGACCTCAGCGCCCGGCTACTACCGCGTGATGCTGGGCGATTTCGAGGTGACCGCGCTTTCGGACGGCACCGTGGATCTGCCGGTCGACCAGCTGCTGATGAACACCACGCCGGCCGCAGTGGACAAGGCACTGGCCGCGTCGTTCGAGAAGTCGCCGCTGGAGACGTCGGTGAACGCGTACCTGATCAACACCGGCGACAAGCTGGTGCTGATCGACACCGGCGCCGGCACCTTGTTCGGTCCCACGCTCGGCAAGCTGCTGGATAGCCTTCGGGCCTCCGGTTACCAGCCGGAGCAGGTGGACGAGATCGTGATCACTCACATGCACCCCGACCATGTGGGCGGCCTGATCAAGGATGGCGAGATCGCCTTCCCCAACGCAGTGGTACGCGCGGACAAGCGTGACGCCGACTTCTGGCTGTCAAAGGCCAACCTCGACAAGGCAGCGGAGGCCGACAAGGGCTTCTTCCAGGGCGCGATGGCGTCGCTCAATCCGTATGTCGAGGCGCATCGGTTCCAGCCGTTCGAGGGAGCCACCGAGATCGTGCCGGGCATCCGCGCGGTGTCTACCCCGGGCCACACGCCGGGCCATACGTCTTACCTGGTGGAGAGCAACGGCAAGAAACTGATGATCTGGGGCGATCTGGTGCACGTGCAGGCGGTGCAGTTTGCGCAGCCGTCGGTGACGATCCACTTCGACAGCACGCCGGCCAAGGCCGAGGCCGAGCGCAAGGCCGAGTTCGCCCGGGCCGCGAAGCAGGGCTACCTGGTGGCTGATGCGCACATCGCCTTTCCGGGGCTGGGGCACGTGCGCAGCAAGGGTGCGGCCTACGAGTGGGTGCCGGTGAACTACACCAACATCCGCTGAGGCCAGCCGATCTGCAGGAACAAAAAGGGCCGCACGACGCGGCCCTTCTTGTTGGGTCAGCAACAGACGCCTCAGCGGCCGAAGATGATTTCCTGGCCTTCGTGATCGCGGTCCCAGCCGCGCAGCTCGTCGCGGATGTGGGCGATGCGCTGGCGCCCCAACGCGTTGCGTTCCTCGTCCAGCACGTGGCCGTCGAGCAACTCGGCCATGCGCTGCGCGGTAGGCAGCATGGCGTCCCAGGCGTCGAGAGCGGGAATCGGCGCCGGCAACGTCATGAAGAAGCTCAGCCCTGGCGTGCGCAGCGTTTCGAGCCGGCCCAGGTCGAAGTTGCCCGGCTTGAGCATGTTCGCCACGCTGAAGATCGGTCCGAGCTCGCGCTTGCCGTCGATCAGCCGGTGGTAGATGCCCATGTCGCCGAAATCGAGGCCAGCCTTCTCCGCCGCCACGATGAGGTCCGGTCCGTTGAACGTCTGGCCGTCGCGCGCCACCACGAACAGCGTGACGATGCGCTCCACCGGCAGCTGCGGCGGTCGCTTGCCCAGCTCCGAATGCGGCGTGGGTCGTGGCGGCGGTGTACTGGTGACGGGCTGCGGGGCGTCGGCCACCGACGGTTCGGGCTGGCTTGGCGCGCGCAGCGCCTCGATGATCGAGGCGGCCTGGCTGGACGGGCGCGGTGCCGGGGAGCCCGCCGGCGCGTCGGCGCCACGCTTGCCTGCGAGCGTGGCGCCGAGCTTCTCGAGCTCTTCGCGCAGTCCCATGTCGAGTTCGCCTTGCGCCGGTTTCGCCGGCGTGGCGGTGGCCTGCGGGTAATCCCGATCAAGCGTGGTGAAGAACGGATCGTCGGCGAGGCTGGCTTCGCCCACCGTGGGTTCGCGCCGCTCGCCCGTGCCGGCCGGTTCGGTCGACGCACGACGCCTGCCCTGCTCCTTCCTGGGCTGTCCGAACAGCCAGATCAGCACCAGTACGATGATGCCGGCGATCAACAGCGGAATGCCGACGTTGGCATTCCAGGCCAGGGCGAGCACGGGATCGAGATTCATCGGCAAAGTCCTCAGGCGGCGCCGGCCAGTTTAGCCGCTTCGGCGAGATCCACCTGCACCAGGCGGGACACGCCCGGCTCGCGCATGGTGACGCCGCACAGCTGGGTGGCCGCTTCCATGGTGGCCTTGTTGTGGCTGATGAAGATGAACTGCACCTGCTCGCTCATTTCGCGCACCAGGCTGGAGAACCGGCCCACGTTGGCTTCGTCCAGCGGCGCATCGACCTCGTCGAGCAGGCAGAACGGCGCCGGGTTCAGGCCGAAGATGGCAAACACCAGCGCCACCGCGGTGAGCGCCTTTTCGCCGCCGGACAGCAGCGTGATGTTGGACACGCGCTTGCCGGGCGGGCGCGCCATGATCGCCACGCCGGTGTTGAGCAGGTCGTCGCCGGTGAGCTCCAGGTAGGCATGACCGCCGCCGAACAGGCGCGGGAACAGTTCCTGCACGCCGGCGTTGACCTTGTCGAAGGTCTCCTTGAAGCGCTGGCGGGTCTCGCGATCGATCTTCTTGATCGCGCCCTCGAGCGTCTCCATGGCGCTGACGAGGTCGTTGAGCTGGTTGTCCAGATAGGTCTTGCGCTCGCTCTGCTCGGCGTGTTCCTGGATGGCCGCGAGATTGACCGGCTCCAGCCGCACGATCTTCTGCCCGAGGTCGGTCAGCTGGCGGCGCCAGGCGTCGGCATCGGCGTCGTCGGGCAGCTCCGCCAGCAGCGGATCGAGCTCCAGCCCCGAGGCGACGATGGCATCGGCCAGCTGCTGCGCACGCAACTGCAATGCCTGCGCGGCGAGGCGCTTTTCCGAAAGGCTTTCGCGCAGCGCAGCGAGCCCGTGTTCGGCCAGCTGGCGTTGCTGTTCGAGCTTGCGGAATTCGATGTCGCAATCTTCCAGTGCACGCCGCGCTTCGACCAGCTGGCGGTCGACCAGCAGGCGCTGGTCCAGGTACGTCTGGCGTTCCGCCTCGAGCTCTGCGATCGGATCGGCGCCGGAGGCGAGCTGCTCTTCGATCTCGCTGCGGCGGGCCTCGACCTGGCGCACCTGCGCATCCAGTCGCGCGAGCGCCTGTTCCAGCGAGGCCAGCGAGGAGCGTTTGGACTCCATCGACAGGGCCAGCGAATGGGCCTGGTCGGCCGCCTCGCGGGCATTCATGCGCGCTTCCTCGCGCGCCTCCAGCAGCGCGCGCCGCTCGTTCTCCAGTTCGCGGCGCTGGTCTTCGAGGTCACCCATGTGGTTGACCGACTCGTCCAGCCGCGCGCGTGCCTCGCGCGTCTGCGACTGCAGCTCGTCCAGTTGCTCGATCAGCGCGGACAGCTCGCCGGCCACCTTCTCCGAGCGCGCGCGGGCCGTTTCGACCTTGCCGCGGTGGCTCTGCAGCTGGCCGGCCAGCTCCGACTGGCGGCGGTGCGCGTTGTACAGCTCGCGCTGCGCGTCGTCGCGGGCGCGTTCGGCTTCGAACTTGGCGGTGCGCAGATCATCGAGCTGGCCGGTGGCCTCCTCGATGCGCGCTTCCAGTGTGGCCACCTGCTCGGCCAGCAGGCGGATCTCGCGCTCGCGCGCCAGCACGCCCACCTGATTGCCCTGGGCGCGGCGCACGCGCGCCCACTGTGGCGCCAGCCACTCGCCACTGCGGGTGATGATCGACTGGGCGGGCGCCAGCGTGCCGATGCGGTGGCGCGCTTCGTCCAGCGTGTCGGCCGTGTGTACCTGTGCGAGCAGCTGCATCGCCGCGGCGGGGCCGCGCACCTTGGCGGCCAGCGTGCCTTCACTGCCCTGCCCGCCGTCGCCGGCCGCCAGCAACGCCAGATCGGCTTCGCCCAGCGAGGGGAAATCGCCGGCCAGCGCCAGCGGGTTGTCCACCAGTACGCCATCGAGCAGGCCGGCCAGCACGGTTTCCACCGCCGACTCCCAACCTGCGTCCACCTGCAGCGATTCGCCCAGGCGCCGCGCCTTGTCCAGGCCGAACCCGGCCAACCATCCGCTGGCGGCGCTTTCTTCCTGGCCCAGCGCCGCATGCTGCAGGGCCTCCAGCGACGACTGCCGGCCGCGGGCAGTCTGCAACTGCTGGCGCGCCTCGTTCAGCGCCGACTGCACCTGGCGCTCTTCGTCGAGCACCTTCTCGTGGGCGGACTTGTGCTGGTCCAGCAGGCTGCCCAGCGTCTCGACGCGCTCGCGCTGGGTCTCGTGTTCGGTTTCCAGCTGGTCCGCGGCGGCATCGAGCGCGGCCACGTCGGTGGCCTTGTGCTCGGCATCGAGCGCTTCGCGCCGCTTGGACAGGTCGATCGCCTGGCGATCGAGATAGTTGAGCTTGGTGCGCTCCACCTCGGCGGCGCGGCTGGATTCGCCGGCGGTACGGGTGTAGGCATCCCAGCGCGATTGCCAGTCGGCCAGCTTGGCTTCGGTGCTGCGCTGGGCTTCGGCGGTGTCGTCCTGCAGTTGCTGCAGCGCCTCGAGTTTCGGCTCGCCTTCGGCCAGGGCCAGCGCCAACGTCTCGATCTGTTCGCGGTCGGTGGCGATATGTGCGGACAGTTCGGCGTGTTCGCGCTCGGCCTCACCCTGCGCCCGCTGCAGGCGCTCGGCGGTTTCCTTGTTGTAGCGCACCTGCTGCTCGACCCGGGCGATCTCGGCACCGACCTTGTAGACCTCGGCCTGCACCTCGTTCAGATGCTCGCTGGCGCCGCTGTGGCGTTCGCGGACGCTCTCCAGCTGTGCCTCGATCTGGCGTTGCCCGGCGAGCTGCTTCTCGATCTCGATCTCGGCCGCGGAAAGCCCCTGCCCCTGGCCGTCGTGCTCGCCCTTGAGGCCGCGGTACTCGAGCGCCCGCAGCTCCGCCTCCTTGCGCGTCTGTTCATCTTTCAGCGCCTTCCAGCGCTCGGCCGCACGGGCCTGGCGGTTGAGGTGCTCGAGCTGCTTGTCCACCTCGTCGCGCACGTCGCGCACGCGGTCGAGGTTCTCGCGGGTGGCCTTGATGCGGCTCTCGGTTTCCTTGCGCCGCTCCTTGTACTTGGAGATGCCGGCGGCTTCTTCCAGATGGGTGCGCAGGTCTTCGGGCGCCGCTTCGATGATCTGGCTGATCATGCCCTGCTCGATGATCGAGTAGCTGCGCGGCCCCAGCCCGGTGCCCAGGAACAGGTCGGTGATGTCGCGGCGGCGGCAGCGTGCGCCGTTGAGGAAGTACCCGGACTGGCCGTCGCGGGTGACCTGACGCTTGACCGAGATCTCGGCGTACTGGCCGTACTCGCCCTGCACCGAGCCGTCGGCGTTGTCGAAGATCAGCTCCACCGTGGCCTGCCCCACCGGCTTGCGCGAGGTGGAGCCGGAGAAGATCACGTCGGTCAGCGAATCGCCGCGCAGGCGGCTGGCTGCGCTCTCGCCCATCACCCAGCGGATCGCGTCGATGATGTTGGACTTGCCGCAGCCATTGGGACCGACGACGCCGGTCATGTTGGTGGGCAGGTGCAACGTGGTCGGATCGACGAACGACTTGAATCCGGCGAGTTTGATCGTGGTCAGGCGCATCGGCAGGTCAACATTCCATGGAACGCCCGCACGGGCGTGGGGCGACAAAGCACTGTGCCAAACGGCAGGCGCCGCCGCAATGCGTTGCGGCTGCGCAATCTACTTGAAGAAGATGCTGCAAGCAGCTGATTTTACGCGTCTGGCGCCCGCGCATCGATGGACAGGGCGTGGATGCCCTGGTCCATCAGGCCGTCCAGCGCCGCGTACACCATGCGGTGGCGCTTGATCGGCATGACGCCGGCGAAGGCCGCGCTGACGATGCGCACGTGGAAATGCCCCTTGCCCGCACTGGCGTGGCCGGCGTGCTTGTGCCCTTCATCGAGCACCTCCAGCTCGGTCGGCGCCAGCGCGGCGACCAGCCGCTCGCGGATCTGCCCGACCATCGCCGCGCTCATGGCAGCGTCTTGCGGAACGGCTTGACCTCGACCTGCGCATAGACGCCCGCGGCAACGTACGGATCGGCGCTGGCCCAGGCCTCGGCGTCGGCCTGGGTGGCGAACTCGGCGATGATCAAGCTGCCGGTGAAGCCGGCCGGGCCCGGATCTTCCGAGGCAATCGCCGGAAACGGGCCGGCCAGCAGCAGGCGGCCTTCGCTTTGCAGCGCGGTGAGACGGGCCAGATGCTCCGGCCGGGCGGCCATGCGCTTGGCGAGGGAGTCCGGGTGATCCTTGGCGTGGACGGCGAACCACATGCGATGACGCTCCTGGCTTCTGGGCAATGCGGCATTTTAGCGGGTGCGCCGCCGATCACGCTTGAATGGCGGCCTTGTTGCCGAGGTTGACTAACCCGCGGAGGCGCTTCGCGCGGCTGGTACCGGTATTGCTCCGATGCCTGTCCCCGGACAAACTGCGCGCAGCGCTCGCGCCCAGGTCGCGAGCGCTTTTGCCGGACGACCCAAGCCGTGCGGATGCGTACCGCCCGATCGATTTCCGACTGCACGGAAACGGCGGCACATCCCGGCCGGCGGATTCCCGCCTTCGCGGGAATGACGGCGAGAAGGCGGCCGACTGCAGCGCGACGAGCAAGTCGGCCCGCCTGCCGCCGGAGGCCTTTCAGGCTTCCGGGCGCATGTACGGAAACAGCAGCACGTCGCGGATCGAAGATGCGCCGGTGAGCAGCATCACCAGCCGGTCGATGCCGATGCCGAGACCGCCCGTGGGCGGCAGGCCCACTTCCAGCGCACGGATGTAGTCGGCGTCGAAGTGCATGGCCTCGTCGTCGCCGGCGTCCTTGGCGTCGACCTGGGCCTGGAAGCGCGCGGCCTGGTCTTCCGGATCGTTGAGCTCGGAAAACCCGTTCGCGATTTCCTTGCCGTTGACGAACAGCTCGAAACGGTCGGTGATGCCCGGATCGTTGTCGTTCTCGCGCGCCAGCGGTGAGACCTCGACCGGGTGCTGGGTGATGAAGGTCGGCTGGATCAGCGTGTGCTCCACCGTCTTCTCGAAAATCTCCAGCAGCAGCTTGCCCCAGCCGTAGCCGTCCTTGACCTGCACGCCCAGGCGCTTGGCGTGTCCCGCCATCGCCGCGCGGTCGCGCAGTTCCTCGCGCTTGATCTCGGGGTTGTGTTCGAGCACCGCGTCTTCCATGGTCCAGCGGCGGAACGCCGGGCCGACATCGATGCTGGCGCCGTCCCAGTGCAGCTCGGTGGTGCCGATCACCTGCTTCGCGGTATCGCGGATCAGGTTTTCGGTGAGGTCCATGATCTCGTTGTACGTGGCGTACGCCTGATACAGCTCGAGCATGGTGAACTCGGGGTTGTGCCGCGTCGACACGCCCTCGTTGCGGAAGTTGCGGTTGATCTCGTAGACGCGGTCGAAGCCGCCGACCACCAGGCGCTTGAGATACAGCTCCGGCGCCACGCGCAGGTAGAGATCCATGTCCAGCGCGTTGTGGTGGGTGATGAACGGCTTGGCCGTGGCGCCGCCGGGGATGACGTGCATCATCGGCGTCTCCACTTCCATGAAGCGGCGCTCCGGTGACTCCAGCCACTGACGCATGGTGCCGATGATGCGCGAGCGCTTCTGGAAGGTGTCGCGCGCTTCCTCGGTGACGATCAGGTCGACGTAGCGCTGGCGGTAGCGCTGCTCCACGTCGGCCATGCCGTGATGCTTGTCCGGCAGCGGGCGCAGGCTCTTGGTGAGCAGGCGCAGCGCATCCACCTTCACCGAGAGCTCGCCGGTCTTGGTGCGCATCAACGTGCCCTCGGCACCCACGATGTCGCCCATGTCCCAGCCCTTGAAGGCCTCGTACACGTCACCCACGGTGCCGGCATGGATGAACAGCTGGATGCGACCGGTCATGTCCTGCATCTGCACGAAGCTGACCTTGCCCTGCACGCGCTTGAGCACGATGCGGCCGGCAACCTTGACGCGGCGACTGGCGGCCTCGATGGCTTCAGCCGTATGGACGGCCGCATCGGCGAACTCGGTCTTGAGATCGCCGGCGAAGCTGTCCACCGTGAAGTCGTTCGGGAATGCGATGCCCTGCCCGCGCAGCGCCTTCAGTTTCTCGCGGCGCTCGGCGATCAGCTTGTTCTCGTCGACGGGCGGGGTTTCGATCAGGTCACTCATGCTCGGTTCCGTAGCTGCCGACGCTGCGCGGGAGTGGCGGCATCGGTTCAATCAACAGTGGTTGCAGCGACGGCAGCAGGCCGCCGTCAGTCGTGTTCGAAGATGCCCTTGACCGCTTTCCTGGTCGCGTTCCAGCCGTCGCGGGCGCCGTGGCCGATGCCCTTGCCCGCATCCCGCGCGCCGTGGCCGACCTTGATCGCCAGGCGCCGGGTCTCGTGGCCAACCGTACGTGCGCCGTGGCCGATGTCCTTCCCCACGGCCTTCCCGTCATGCTTGATGCCGCCGTCGGCGCTGTTCTGCCGCGCCTGGACGGTACCCGTGCAAGCGCCCGCCACGATCAGGGCCACGATGAGCCGCACACACCATGTGCGAACCATTGCAGCGGCATTCGCAGGGGCGTCTGGCGACTGCACGATCAGGCGTCGATGCGCTTGGAGCCGGCTTCGAGCCCCGACTTGAGACTGGCCTCGATGAATTCGTCCAGGTCGCCGTCGAGCACCTTCTGCGTGTCGGTGCGCTCGATGCCGGTACGCAGATCCTTGATGCGGCTCTGGTCCAGCACGTAGTTGCGGATCTGGCTGCCCCAGCCGATGTCGGACTTGGTCGCTTCCAGCGCGTCCTTCTCGGCGTTGCGCTTCTGCAGCTCCAGCTCGTACAGCTTGGCCGCCAGCATCTTCATCGCGGTGTCGCGGTTGGCGTGCTGGCTGCGCCCGGTCTGGCAGGCCACCACCGTATTGGTGGGGATGTGCGTGATACGCACCGCCGACTCGGTCTTGTTGACGTGCTGGCCGCCGGCGCCGGACGAGCGGTAGACGTCGGTCCGCAGGTCGGCCGGGTTGATCTCGATGTCGATGTCGTCGTCGACCTCGGGCGAGACGAATACCGAGGTAAAGCTGGTATGGCGACGGTTGTCCGAGTCGAACGGGCTCTTGCGAACCAGGCGGTGCACGCCGATCTCGGTCTTCAGCCAGCCGTAGGCGTAGTCGCCTTCCACGCGAAAGGTGGCCGACTTGATGCCCGCGACATCGCCGCCGGAGACTTCCATCAGTTCGGTTTTCCAGCCGCGTGACTCGCACCAGCGCAGATACATGCGCAGCAGCATTTCGGCCCAGTCCTGCGCCTCGGTACCGCCGGCGCCGGCCTGGATGTCGACGAACGCATTGGTTGCGTCCATCTTGCCGGAGAACATGCGCTGGAACTCCAGCTTGTTGATGCGCGCGTCGAGTTTGGCCACGTCCGTCACGACCGACGCCACGGTCTCCTCGTCGCCGTCGGCAGCGGCCATTTCCACCAGCTCGCCGGCGTCGGCGAGACCCGCGGTGAGCTCATCGATCCCGTTGACGATGGATTCGAGGCGGGCGCGCTCGCGGCCCAGCTCCTGGGCGCGTGCGGGATCGTCCCAGACGTTGGGATTCTCCAGTTCGCGGCTTACTTCTTCGAGACGTTCGCGCTTGGACGGGTAGTCAAAGATACCCCCTAAGCGACTCGACGCGGCCGGAAAGGTCCGCGATCTGCGCAAGGATCGGATTGGTCTCGATCATGGTCTGGCCTGTGCTGGGGCACCGTCTGCGGTGCCGGTAACGTGAAGCGCGACATGGTAGCAAATCCGTCACGGGCGATTGCGGCCGGGTGCTGGGCGTGGCGGTCAGAACAGCAGCCATCCAAGCGTGCCCACGAGCGCCGCGCATGCGGTGAGGCCGACCAGCGCCAGCACGCCATCGTGGGCCAGCAATGCCAGTGCGAATGCGGTGAGCGCGGTACCGATGGCGGTGTTGGCGCCGGGGATCAGTTCCAGTGGCGTCGTGCCGAGCGCCAGCAGCAGGCATATCGCTGCCATCACATGCACCCGCCAGCCCTCGGTAAACCACAACAGCCGGGGACGCAGCAGCCGATCGACAAAGCGTGCCGGCGGACGCAGCAGGTGGATGCTGCGAGCCAAGCGCCGCTCCGGAACCTGCCGGCGCACGATCCAGCCCGGCAGCCAGAACGCCTGGCGATGGAGCAGAAGCTGTCCGCAGGTCAGTACCACCAGCACACCCATCGCGGTAGGCACGCTCGGCACAGCGGAGATCGGCGAGGCCAGGATCAGTGAGGGAACCAGCAGCAACGTGCCGAACGAGCGCCTGCCCGCTGCCTGCACCAGCGACCCCACCGTGGTCTGGCCGCTCGCGTCGACGGCCTGCTCCAGCTTGTCGAGCACGCTCTGCAGATTGGTTGGTGGGGTCATGCGCCCCGCGCCCGGGCATGCGGTCGGCGCACAGGCTCCCACCCGATGCGTGCGCGAAACGCCTAGCGGGCACAGGTTTTCCTTGAGGCAGGCTTCACGGCGTTGCCCTGGTTAGCCCAGCGCCTGACTGTGCACTCCGCGCACGGCGCGTCCGGATGGATCGGCCGCCGCCGCGAAAGCCGGGTCCCACGCCAGCGCGGCGGGCGAGGAACAGGCGATCGACTTGCCGCCCGGCACGGTGGCGGCACAGGCCTCGCCCGGAAAGTGCTGCTCGAAGATGCGGCGATAGACATACGCCTCCTTCGTCGCCGGGGTGTTCAACGGGAAGCGCGATGCCGCTGCCGCGAATTCACGGTCGGTCACCGCCTGCTCGGCGTGCGCCTTGAGACCGTCGATCCAGCCGTAGCCGACGCCGTCGCTGAATTGTTCCTTCTGCCGCCACAGGATCTGCGCCGGCAAGGCGCCATCGAAGGCGTCGCGCAGCACGTGCTTCTCGATCCTGCCCTGCCCTGCCATCTTGTGCGCCGCGTCCATCGACATCGCCACGTCGATGAACTCGAGATCCAGGAACGGCACCCGTGCCTCCACGCCCCAGGCCATCATCGCCTTGTTGGCGCGCAGGCAGTCGTAGCTGTGCAGCGCATCGAGCTTGCGCACGGTCTCCTCGTGGAAGGCCTCGGCCGAGGGCGCCTTGTGGAAATAGAGATAGCCGCCGAACAGCTCGTCCGAGCCCTCGCCGGAGAGCACCATCTTCACTCCCATCGCCTTGATCCGCCGCGCCAGCAGGTACATCGGCGTGGCTGCACGGATGGTGGTGACGTCGTAGGTCTCGATGTGCCGGATCACCTCCGGCAGCGCGTCGAGCCCTTCCCAGAAGGTATAGACGAAGCCGTGGTGCACCGTGCCCAGTGCGTCGGCCGCGATCTGTGCGGCAGCCAGATCGGGCGAGCCTTCCAGGCCGATGGCGAATGAGTGCAGTCGCGGCCACCACGCCTCGCTGTGGTCGTCGTCTTCGACCCGCTGCCGCGCGAACCGGGCCGCACAGGCGGCAACCAGCGACGAGTCCAGGCCGCCGGACAGCAGTACGCCGTACGGCACATCCGTCATCAACTGCCGGTGCACGGCCTGCTCGAACGCGGCGCGCAGTTCTCCCGGTGCGCTCTCGTGTCCCCTGGTGGCTGCATAGTCGCGCCACGGTTTGGCGTAGTAGCTCGTCAACGCGCCGGTGGCGCTGTCATAGACGTGCCCCGGCGGGAACGCCGAGACATCGGCGCACACGCCGACCAGCGCCTTCATCTCGGAAGCCACGCACAAGCGTCCGGCACCGTCGTGGCCCCAGTAGAGCGGGCAGACACCGATCGGGTCGCGGGCGATCAGGTAGCGGCGCGAGGCGCCGTCCCACAAGGCGAAGGCGAAGATGCCGTTGAGCCGGGCCACGCCCTCTCTCGCGAAAGCCTCGGCACCGAGCGCGTGGTAGAGCGCGTTGATCACCTCGCAGTCCGAACCGGTGGTGAAGTCGTAGCCGCGGGCCGGCGTATCGCCGATCGACGCGGCCGGCGAAACCAGCTGCCCGCCTTCCGCCGCGGCCTGCGCCTGGCCTGTGGTACCACCGCCGTGGGCTGGCAAATCGCCCACCGCGGTTGCTCGCCCCGCCGAGGTTTCGCCTCGCCCGTCGACGACGCTTCCGCTCGTCGCCGCGCGCAGCTCGCGGTGGTTGTAGATCTCGCCGTTGACCGCCAGCGCGAGCGCGCCGTCACGCGAGCGCAGCGGCTGCGAGCCGCTGGCGGGATCGACGATGGCGAGGCGCTCGTGCACCAGGATCACCCCCGCATCGACGTAGACACCGCTCCAGTCCGGACCGCGGTGCCGCTGCCGCTGCGACAGTTCCAGCGCCTGGCGCCGCAGTGCGGGCAGGTCGTCACCCGGCTGCAGGTCGAACATTCCGAAGATCGAACACATGACGCACCCCTTGTCGATGAGCGGCCGGAAACCACGTCGGGCTGGCGCCACACCGGCCGTTGGTGGCGCCAGAAACGAAGAAGGCCCGCACGGGGCGGGCCTTCTTCGCGTAGGTAGGACGGCTTGCTGCGTCTACGCGATGGCCCACCCGGTCGAGCCGGCGTTATTGCCATTGCGGTTGTTCAGCTCAGCGGCCACGCGCAGGGTTGCCGACGCGAGGGCGTCGACGATCGGCGAGCGGGCGGTGGCTGCGGTAAAGAACATGGCTTCGACTAGATCACGGCGATTGATGCAGTGCAAGAACTTTTTCGCGCACTCCGTGCGCCGCCGCTCAAGGGGATATCAACCACTGCCGCGCCTGTGCCAGTTCCGCATTGCCGAACAGCCGGAACTCGCCGGGCATCGCGAATCCCATGGCCTTCGCCGCCGCCCGCAGCCAGCCAACATCGGTGACCAGCGCCACGCGATCCCAGCCGCTGACGTGCCGCATGCTGAGCTTCGCATCGTCCCACATGGCACCGGGATCGAACCCGCTGAAGTCTTCGCCGGCGTGATAGAGCAGGCGCAGCTTCGGCTTGAGCGCGAATGCGGCCTCGACATCCGGCACCAGCACGTTTTCGTAGTCGGCGGCCGTCACCCGGCCACGTGCGCGGAAACCCAATACGCCGGCGGGCAAGTCGGTGATTTGCTCGATCATGGCACCCTCCTGTCGATGAGCCCGCATCGCACCGCGTCCTGCCGGCGGGCGCAAGCAGCACTGTGTGAAGGATGGCCGCGCCCGCTCAGGCCGGCTCGATGTGCCGCAACAGCAGGCGCAGGCTCTCGCGACCCTGCCAGTCGTTTACGCTCAACTCGAATGCCGCCCGCAGCACCGGCGGCGGTGGCTCGCCGCGATAGGCGTTGAACATCACCGCCTCGTGCGTGCGGCCGTCGCGCGGGTCACGCAGGTCCAGGCGCAGGTGGCGCTCACCCATCACGCGCCAGCTGGTGCACTCGAACGGGTTGTCGAACAGCGGCTCGGGAAACGCCTGACCCCAGGGCGCGGCGTGACGCAGCAGGCGCGCGAGCTCCAGCGTGAAAGCCTCCGCAGGGAGTTCACCATCGGTCACCAGCTCGGCCTGCAGCTGCTCGGGCTGCAACCACTCGCGTGCCACCGCATCGAATGCGGCGGCGAATCGATCGACATCGGCCAGGCGCAGGCTCAGTCCCGCCGCCATCGCATGGCCGCCGAAGCGTTCGATCAGGCCCGGATGGCGCGCGTCGACCGCGGCCAGCGCATCACGGATGTGAAACCCGGCGATCGATCGGGCCGAGCCACGCAGGTCGCCGGGGGTGTCCTCGCTGGCCGGCGCGAAGGCGATCACCGGGCGATGCAGCTGCTCTTTCAGCTTCGAGGCAACCAGCCCGATCACGCCGGCATGCCAGCTCGGCTCGAACAGCGCCACGCCGACCGCGTCGATGTCGGTGCGCGCCTGCGCGACCATCTGCTCGGCTTCGGCCACCATCGCCGCCTGCAGCTCGCGCCGCTCGAGGTTGATGCTGTTGAGGCGGTCGGCCAGCACGGCGGCCTGCCCCGGATCGTCGGTGAGCAGGCACTCCACGCCTAGCGACATGTCCTCAAGCCGGCCGGCGGCATTGAGCCGCGGACCCACCGCGTAGCCCAGGTCGCTGGCGCAGACGGTGGTCACCTGCCGCTTGCCCGCCTCGATCAGCGCGGTGATGCCGGGACAGGCACGCCCGCTGCGGATGCGCCTGAGCCCCGCCTCCACCAGCACGCGGTTGTTGAAGTCCAGCGGCACCAGGTCGGCCACGGTGCCCAGCGCGACCAGATCCAGCAGCGCCGAGAGATCCGGCTCGCGGCCGGCGGCGAAATGTCCCTGGTCGCGAAGCCGCGCGCGGGTCGCCAGCAGCAGGTAGAACATCACGCCGACTCCGGCCAGCGCCTTGCTCTCGAAGGCGTCGCCGGCAAGGTTCGGATTGACCATGGCATCGGCGGCGGGCAACTGCTCGCCGGGCAGATGGTGGTCGGTGATCAGTACGCGGATACCGCGGGCGCGGGCCGCCGCCACGCCCGCCACGCTGGCCACGCCGTTGTCGACGGTGATGATCAGTTGCGGCGTGGGCTGCAGCGACTCGACCAGCGCGGCGCTGAGGCCGTAGCCGTGGATGAAGCGATTCGGAATGGCGTAGCTGACGCGCTCGGCTCCCAGCAGCCGCAAGCCGCGTATTGCCACGGCCGTGCCGGTGGCGCCATCGCAGTCGTAGTCGCCGGCGATCACGATCGACCAGTGGCCGGTGATTGCCTCCACCAGCAAATCGACCGCCGCGGCCATGCCGCCGAGATCGGCCGGCGACAGCAGGCGCGCCAGGCGGTGCTCGGCCTGCGCTGGCCCGAACACGCCGCGCGCTGCGTAGATGGCCTGCAGCAGTGGCGGCACCGTCGCAGGCCATCCCTGCGGCGGCCCCAGTGGAGCGCGCCGGCGCAGGCGTTGCGCGCTCAACGGGCGCGGCCGGCGCGCCAGAAGCGCAGCCGGTGCCATGGCCCGTGCCGCCAGCGCCCGCCGTCGGCGAAAGCGAGCGTGACCGGCTGGCGCCGCAGGAGTTCATCCAGCGTCGGCCACCAGTCCTGTTCGATCTGCGCCACCGGCAGATCCTGCAGGTCGACCAGCGTGCCGGCTTGCGCCGCGCGGACCGCATCCGCCGAGCGTGACTGGCAGGCCACGCCGGCCTTCCGCGCCAGCGCCTGCAGCAGCAGGTCGTCGCTGACCACGCTCGCCCACCGGGTCGACACCTGATGCGGCAGCACGCCGCCACCCCACAGCCAGAGGCTGTTGACCGGCGGCAGGCCCTGGGCGCGACGGTCGGAGTTGAGCGGGTGCTGGTGCAGCAGCACCTGGATCTCGTTGATGAGCACCCGCCAGCGTCGACCTTTCGGGCCCTGCGGCAGATGCTGGAAGAGATCTTCACCCAGCGCCTGTTCCGGCGCGGCGAAGGTCGGGATCGGGCTGCCGCCGGGCAGGCGCAGGTGCCAGCGATCGGGCGAGGACAGCTCCAGCTGCATGCCGGCATCGCCGAACACGGGCCGCAGCGGCTGTGCGAGCGCCTGCGCCTGCTCCATGTCCAGCCCCAGCTGACCGCAGGCGAGCAGCCGAGCGCCGTTCATCTCCGCCTGCACCCAGCACGGATCGGCGCTCAGCCACAGCGCGTCGTCGGCGTCGCCGGCAAGTTGCTGCCGCGTCAGCGCAGCTGCCGGCAGCTGGGCGCCGGTGCAGGAAAAGTAATGCTGCAGGCCCGCGAGATACCCCCGCGGCCCATGATCGAGCCGGTCCGCGCGCGCCAGCAGGCGCTGCAGCGGGTGTGCCGGCGAGAATCGCTGGTGCGCCGGCAACCACAGTTCGAGCGGCAGGCCGGCACTCACGCGGTCGCCTCAGGCTTCCAGCTGTTCATAGAGTTCAAGCCACTCCACTTCCAGGGTCTCTTTTTCCCGCCGCAGATCGGCCTGCTGCTGGCTCAGCTTCATCATCTCGGCGGTCGGGCCGTTGTAGGTGGCCGGATCGGCCAGTCGCGCCTCCAGCCTGGCCAGATCGCCTTCGATCGCGGCCACCCGGGTTTCGATCTTCTTTACCCGCGAGCGGGTGGTCTTGTCGCCTTCGCGCTGGGCCGCGGACTGACGCCGGCGCGCTTCCGGCGTCTCCACCGGTGCGACCGGTTTAGCCGCAGCGCCTTTCTTGCCGGCCTTCTTGTTGGCTGAACCGCGCGAGCGCAGCCACTTGGCGTAATCGTCGAGATCGCCGTCGAATGCTTCCACCACGCCGTCGGCGACGCGCCAGAAGCTGTCGCAGACCATGCCGAGCAGATGACGGTCGTGCGAGACCAGCACCAGCGCGCCGTCGAAATCGGACAGCGCGTCGGCCAGCGCCTCGCGCATCTCCAGGTCCAGATGGTTGGTCGGCTCATCCAGCAGCAGCAGGTTGGGCTTGTCCCAGGCGATCAGCGCCAGTGCCAGGCGCGCCCGCTCGCCGCCGGAGAAGCCGTCGACCGACTCGAATGCGCGATCGCCGGCGAAATTCCAGGTGCCGAGGAAATCACGCATCACCTGGTTGGCGACGCCGGGCACCTTGTCCTGCAGGTGGTCCAGCGGGCTGGCTCCCTCGCGCAGGCTCTCGACCGTGTGCTGGGCGAAGTAGCCGATCTTCAGATCCTTGTGGAACTTGCGCTCGCCGGCCATCGGCTCGAGCTCGCCCACCAGCGTCTTGACCAGGGTCGACTTGCCCGCGCCGTTCGGGCCGAGCAGGCCGATGCGCTCGCCCGCCTCGAGACTGAAGCCGACGTCGGCCAGGATGGTGGTGAAGCCGTGGCCATCCTCGCTGGGATAGCCAGCCTCGATCTCGTTGAGCTGCAGCATTGCGTCCGGCACGCGATCGGGCTGGGGGAACTGGAAACTGAAGGGGCGCTCGGCGCGCACCGCTTCGGTGCCGGCGAGCTTCTCCAGCCGCTTCATTCGCGACTGCGCCTGCTTGGCCTTGGTCGCCTTGGCCTTGAAGCGGTCGATGAAGGACTGCAGGTGGGCGCGCTCGGCCTGCTCGCGCTCGTGGCTGATCTGCTGCTGGCGCAGCTGCTCGGCGCGCAGGCGCTCGAAGGCGCTGTAGTTGCCGGTGTAGAGCTTGGCCTTGCCGTCGTTGAGATGCAGCGTGTGGGTGATCACGCCGTCGAGGAACTCTCGGTCGTGCGAGATGATCAGCAGCGTGCCCTGGTAGCGGCGCAGCCATTCCTCCAGCCACAGCACCGCGTCGAGATCCAGATGGTTGGTCGGCTCGTCCAGCAGCAGCAGGTCGGACGGGCACATCAGCGCACGCGCCAGGTTGAGCCGCCCGCGCCAGCCGCCGGAGAACTCCTGCACGGTGCGATGGTGGGTTTCCGGCGGAAAGCCCAGTCCGTGCATCAGCCGACCGGCGCGCGCCTGGGCGTCGTAACCGTGCAGCTCTTCGATGCGGTGGTGCGCGCGGGCCATCGCTTCCATGTCGCCGCGCTCCTGCGCGTCTGCCTCGTCGGCCAGCGCGGCGGCCAGCTCCTCGTCGCCGCCCAGCACGTAATCGATCGCCAGGTCCGGCAGCGCCGGCGTCTCCTGTGCCACCGAGGCCAGACGCAGCTTGCCGGGCATGTCCAGCTCGCCGGCGTCGCCCTCGAGCTTGCCCTGCAGGGCGGCAAACAGGCTGGACTTGCCGCAGCCGTTGCGGCCGATCACGCCCAGCCGCCAGCCGCTCTGGATGACCAGGTCGATATCGGACAGCAGCAGGCGGCTGCCGCGGCGCAGGGCGAAGTGACGAAAAGCGATCATGCGAGGAAGGATGTCCTTGAGCCGGGTGATCGGGCACCCGCAGCCGGACATGATAGCCGCTGGCGAACGCCCAACCCATCGCATATGCCGCAAAACGCCGTGGCTAAGCGCCTGCGGTTCTGCTACAACGACGCGGCACCGCATTCGTGGGAGAGGGGATCATGAGCAATCGTCGTTTTGGCCTGATGTTTCTGGGCCTGTTGGCCGTCGGCGTGGCCGCGCCAATGGCCGCCCAGGCGGACAACCTGCTGATCAATCGCGTACAGCAGGAAAAGAGCATGAACCTGCCCGCCCGCGGCATGAGCATGGCGCAGGTGGAAAAGAAGTACGGCGCGCCGGAGCGCAAGCTTGCGCCGCGCGGCGGTGACAGTTCGAAGCACCCGGTAATCAACCGCTGGGATTACGCACAGTTCATCGTGTACTTCGAGAAGAGTCACGTGATCCATGCCGTGCTCAACACGCCGGCCGGCAACAATACCGATCCGTCCTCGATGAACTGACACCGTGCCCCGGGCCTCGCCCGGGGCATCGCCGGCCACGCCGGTGTCCTACAATTCGCGGTCTGTTTTTGCCGACGTGCGAATGTCCCCCGATGAATGACTCTCCCCTGCGCCTTCCGGCGGAATGGGAACCGCAGGCTGCGGTGCTTGTGGCGTGGCCGCACGCCGGCACCGACTGGGCCGAGCGACTGGATGCGGTGGAGACCACCTATGCCGCGCTCGCCGCTGCGGTGACCCGTTTCGAGTCGCTGGTGATCGTGGTGCCCGACGATGCAGTACACGCCCGTGCCGAGGCTTTGGTGCGGGCTGCAGGCGCGGATCTGGCGCGACTGCGCTTTGTTGCCTTGCCCTACGACGACACCTGGCTGCGCGACTCCGGCCCGATCACCCTGAGCGACGCCGCCGGCCGCTTCCAGCTGACCGACTTCCGCTTCACCGGCTGGGGCGGCAAGTTCGGCGCCGAACAGGATGACGCGGTCATCGCCGGGTTGGTCGATGCCGGCGTGTTCGGTGACGCCATGCACCGCCGGATCGACTGGGCGCTGGAGGGCGGCGGTATCGAGAGCGACGGCGCGGGTACCGTACTGACCACGTGGCGCTGCCTGCACCAGCGTCACCCCGACCAGTCGCGCGAGCAGATGGACGCTATCCTGCGCGACGGGCTGCACGCCCGCCGCGTCCTGTGGCTGGAGCACGGCTACCTGGAGGGCGACGACACCGATGCACACATCGACACGCTGGCGCGGTTCGCGCCGGGTGAGCGGATCGTCTACCAGGCTTGCGACGACGCCAGCGACCCCCACTTCGACGAGCTGCGGCGCATGGCCGACGAATTGGCCGCGCTGCGTACGGAGGACGGGCGCCCGTATGCGCTGTTCGCGCTGCCGTGGGCCAGGCCGGTCATCGACGAGGGCCGGCGCCTGGCGGCCTCTTATGCGAACTATCTGATCGTCAACGGCGCGGTGCTGGTGCCGGCCTATGGCGACGCGGCGGATGACGAAGCGGCGCGGATCATCGGCGCGGCGCATCCGGGCCGCGTCGTGGTGCAGGTGCCCTGCCGGCCGCTGATCTGGCAGAACGGCAGCCTGCACTGCATCACGATGCAGTTGCCGGCCGGGCTGCTTGCCTGAGCGGTCGCGCATCCCCATGACACGTCGCCCGGGCGGCAGCGCGGGCCGCGTCGCAAGCTCACAGGAACACTCCATGACCCGAAAGAACCTCAAGGTCGCGTTGCTGCAGGAAACCCACCGCGGCAGCCGCGACGCCAACCTGGACGCGATCGAGGCCGGTCTGCGCGAAGCGGCAGCCGCCGGCGCCGAACTGGTGCTGCTGCAGGAGCTGCACAACGGCCCGTACTTCTGCCAGCGCGAGTCGGTGGACGAGTTCGACCTCGCCGAGACGATTCCCGGGCACAGTACCGAGCGCATCGGCAGGCTCGCCGACGAGCTCAAGCTGGTGGTGGTCGCCTCGTTGTTCGAGAAGCGCGCAACCGGGCTGTACCACAACACGGCGGTGGTGTTCGACCGGTCGGCAGCGATCGCCGGCAAGTACCGCAAGATGCACATCCCCGACGATCCGGCGTTCTACGAGAAGTTCTATTTCACGCCGGGCGACCTGGGTTTCGATCCCATCGACACCTCGATCGGGCGCCTTGGCGTGCTGGTGTGCTGGGACCAGTGGTATCCGGAAGCGGCGCGGCTGATGGCGCTGGCCGGCGCCGAACTCCTGCTCTACCCCACCGCAATCGGCTGGGACCCGACCGACGACCAAGCCGAGAAAGGTCGCCAGCGCGAGGCCTGGATCACCGTGCAGCGCGGCCATGCCGTCGCCAACGGCTTGCCGCTGCTCGCCTGCAACCGCACCGGCTACGAGGCGGATCCCACCCAGGTGGGTGCCGGCATCGAGTTCTGGGGCTCCAGTTTCGTCGCCGGGCCGCAGGGCGAGTTCCTCGGCCAGGCGGGCAGCGACGGTCGCCATCTGCTCGTGGTGGACATCGACATGGCGCGTAGCGAGCAGGTGCGGCGGATCTGGCCGTTCCTGCGCGACCGCCGCATCGACGCGTACGGCGACCTGCTGCGCCGCTTCCGCGACTGATCGCGCGGCAAGGCTGAACCGATCCGGCTCGCATGCTTGTGGGTCGACCGCACGGTCCCCATGCTTGGGTTTCTTTTCATGGACACACCCCGCGCATGAGCCTTGCCCCGATCGCCAGTGACGCCCTGCCCGAGATGCTGGCCGATCAGCCGATCGAACGAGTGCACCGTGACGGCACCGAGTACGTGCTGCTTGGCACGGCGCACGTGTCGCGCGCGAGCGTGGATGCGGTCGACACCATGCTCGGGCACGAGGCGTTCGACGCCGTGGCGGTGGAGCTGTGCGAAAGCCGCGCGCAGGGCATGCGTGATCCGGAAGCCTTTCGACGCACCGACCTTTTTCAGGTCATCCGCCAGGGCAAAGCGGGAATGGTTGCGGCGAGCCTGGTGCTTTCCTCGTTCCAGCAGCGGCTGGGCGATCAGTACGGCGTGCAGCCAGGCGCCGAGATGAAGGCAGCGATGGATGGCGCCGAGCATGCCGGTACGCGTGTCTGGCTGGTTGATCGAGAGGTCGGCACCACGCTCAAGCGGGCTTGGCGGAGCGTGGGCTTCTGGCAACGATTCGGCCTGCTCGGAAGCCTGCTGGCGAGTGTGTTAGATCGTGAGCAGATCGCCGAGCACGAGATCGAAAAGCTCAAGCAGAGCGACCTGCTCGAGAGTGCCTTCAGCGATTTCGCCAGCCAGTCCGAGCCGCTGTACCGCAGTCTGATCGCCGAGCGTGACGCATATATGGCGGCGCGCCTGCGCGAGGAAGCGGCACGCGATCCGGCGGCACCACCGCGCAAGGTGCTCGTGGTCGTTGGTGCAGGTCACCTCAAGGGCCTCGCCACCGCGCTGCGCGAGGGCCAGGACGACCCCGCTGCCACGGTGGCGGCGCTCGCCAGCACGCCGCCGAAGGCGCGTTGGCCGAAGTGGCTGGCCCTGGGCCTGGTGCTGGCGGTGTTCGCCCTGATCGCGTACGCCTTCGTGCGCAACCCCGCGCTGGGCGCGGACGCGTTGCGCAACTGGGTGCTGTTCACCGGCGGCTTCGCCGCGCTGGGCGCGCTGCTGGCTGGCGGGCATCCGCTGAGCATCGCGGCGGCGTTCGTCGCCGCGCCGATCAAGCCGTTCCGGCCGGGCATCCCGGCCGGCGGCATCAGCGCGATGGCGGAAGCATGGGTGCGCAAACCGCGTGTGGGCGACTTCGAAACCCTGCGTGATCAGGTCTCGCACTGGAGTGGCTGGTGGCGCAACCGCGTGGCGCGCACCTTGCTCAACTTCTTTCTGGTCAGCATCGGCACGCTGGTGGGCGAATACAGCGCGGGCATCCACATCCTCAAGAGCCTGTTCTGACGCGCAAGGCCGTGCCGATGCCGCGCATGCCTGGCCAGCGGCGCTGCGCCGCGGGTGGCGCGGTTGTCGCTGCCCGGGGCCACGTCTATACTTCCGCGACTCAGTGCCATGTAACTGCCCGACTCGTGGGAAAGAACTCAATGACTCGATTGCAACTGCTCGGCTTTGCCGCTGCCGCCGCCCTGTTCACCGTTGGAAGCGCGCACGCCGAGGGCGACAAGGCCGCTGGCCGCAAGCTCGTCTATACCTGCAACGGCTGCCACGGCGTGGAAGGCTACGCCAACGCTTATCCGGACTACCCGGTGCCGCGCATTGCCGGCCAGAACGAGCAGTACATCATCAATGCGCTGCACGGCTACCAGAGCGGCGAGCGCACCCACCCGACGATGATGGCGCAGGCGCAGAGTCTGTCCGACAAGGACATCGAAGACATCGCCGCCTACCTTTCCAGCCTTGCCAAGTAAGCCGTACAGAGGATTCCGCATGACCCGTGCGTTCACCCTGCTTTCGTTCGCCGCACTGGCGTTCGCATCCACCTCGCTGATGGCCAGCGGCAATGTCGAGAACGGCAAGACCAAGGCGGCGGTCTGCTTCGCCTGCCACGGCGCCGACGGCAACGCGGTCGACCCGCAGTACCCGCGCTTGGCCGGCCAGTACAACGCCTACCTGCAGCAGGCGCTGCACGAGTACCAGAATGGCGGTCGCAACAACGCCATCATGAAGGGTTTCGCGGCGACGCTGTCGGATCAGGACATCGAGGACATCACCGCGTATTTCTCGAGCCTGCCGACCAAGCTCGATACCCTGCAGGGCCATATCCAGGGCGACGGCAGCAACAAGTAACGACGGCGCATCCGCTGATGCAGAAAAGCCCGCTTCGGCGGGCTTTTTTTGTGCCATGTGGCGGCCCGGCGTCTGGCCATGGTCAGCCCAGCGCCGATTGCCCCTGCTTGCCGTCGTAATAAGGGGTGGCGCCGGTGGCGTGATCGGTGGCATCGCGCACCGCCGTCACCTCCGGCACCCGCTCGCGCAGCGTCTTCTCCACCCCCTGCTTCAGCGTGACGTCGGCCATGCCGCAACCGTGGCAGCCGCCGCCGAATTGCAGCAGCACCACGCCATCGGCGTCGATCTCGCGCAGGCTGACGCGGCCGCCGTGCGAGGCGAGACGTGGATTGATCTCCGCTTCCAGCACGTACTGCACGCGTTCGACCAGTCCGGCATCGGCGCCGGGTTGCTTGCCCTTGATTCCGGGCGCACGGATGTTGAGCTGTCCGCCGGTGGCGTTGGGCTCATAGTCGATCGTGGCGGCCTCGAGCCAGCGCGCGCTGTCGCCGTCGACGTAGAAGTTGAAGCCGACGCACTCGATCGTCCATTCGCGGCCGCTCAGGTCGACCGGCTCGCAGAACTCCAGCTCGCAGTTGGCCGCTGGCGTGCCGGCGTCGACCACGCGGAGGCGAATGCCCAGGCCGTCGCCACCCTGTTGCGAGAGCAGCTTCCTGAAATGCTGCTGCGCCCGCTCGGAAATATCGATCATGAACGCTCCACGGAAATGGTCGAAAGTCTTGCCGGCACCCGCCGGACTGAAAACAGCACCATTTTAGTCCTGTTTCCGGTCGAATGCTTGCTTTGACATTTGCACCTGCACCTTCGACCCTTCGCGTCCCCGCCAGACACCGCACGGAGAACCCATGGCACCCATCGAACTGGCCCGCCAGCACTGCGTACCCCGCAAGGGCAGCGAACACGCGCTGACCCGCGCCCAGGTCGACGACCTGCTCGCCGCCCTGCCCGGCTGGACGCTGCGCGCGGACGGCAAGGCCATCGCCAAGGATTTCCGTTTCGAGGACTTCCATCGCACCCTCGGCTTCATCAACGCCGTCGGTTTCATGGCGAATCACCAGGATCACCATCCGGATCTCGAAGCGGGCTACGGCCACTGCCAGGTACTGTGGTCGACCCACGATGTGGGCGGTCTGTCCCTCAACGACTTCATCTGTGCGGCAAGGGTGGAGGCGCTGCTGGCGCGCTGACGTTGCCATCGCGCGTCGAGAAGGCCCTTGGCCTTGTGGGGTTCGCCCTGCTGGTCGCGCTGGCGTTGCTCGCCTGCCGACAAGTGGCTGCTCGCTACACCGCGCGCTATCTGGAACAACAGGCCGGCGCCATCGAAACGGCGCTGGAAGCGGGACGCACTCCCTGGCAATGGTCGCCACGCAGCCGTCACGACCTCGTCGCCCAGCGGGCCTTCGGCAACGCGCAAATCACGACGGCAATGAACGGCCTGCGGTTGACCAGCCGTGACGGTCAGCCCTTCGAGCTCGGCTGGCCGATCGACCGAGGGCTCGATCTGGCGCATTGGCCTGTTCTTGCGCCCACGCGTGCGCCCGGGACGCCGGTATTGCTGTCGATCGTCTGGTCGGCTGAAGGGCGACCGTCGTGCGTGTCTAAACCGATAACCTGGGCCGATCCGGTGGCACGCATCGACCTTCGAACGCTGTCGTGGCAAGCGACGCCCGCTGAAGACTGCACGCTGCCCGCCCGCGCGGACATGCTGCGGTTGCGCATCACTGCATCAACCGGATCGGAACTCGTGCTGCGCCACGTGGCGCTGGAACGTCCCCAGGCGGTTGCGCAGCCGGGCGTATCCCGGGCGGTACTGCTCGATCCCGCGCGTTGGCCCCGGCAGCGTGCCGCATTGGCCGCTTCCGCCGAACCGTCGCCGCTGTTGCAGACCCCGGCTGGCGCGTCCGCCGAGCAGATGCTCGCCTGGCGTGATCGCGTGCTCGCGCTGCGTCCGGCCGCACGCGTCGTGCCGGCGGGTCCGCGTCCGGGCGCGGCCGCCGCCATTGTCCCCGTAGCTGCCGAGTGGATGGCGCTGGCCGGCTATCTGTGCGGCCTCGCCTGGTTGGCACGGCGTCCGGCGGGAGCGGCAATCACCTTGGCCATGGCGCTTGCGGGCCCCCTGTGGGTCATTGCCGGCCTGCGCTGGGGACTGCACGCTTCGGTTCCTGCCGCAGTGGCGTTCGCAGCCGGCACAAGCTTCGCTGCCTGGACCAGTTGGCGGCAGCGCTCCCACCCGTGGCACTGGATCGGCTCCTGGCATTCGTGGTCCTGGTGGTTGCCGCTGGCGCTTGTACCCGTGGCGGGCGGGCTGTGCATTCTCGCCGGGAACGCGTGGACACCACCGACGACCGGTCGCGCGCTCACCTACCTTGGCTGGGCCGGTTTTCAGCAGTGGTTGATCCTGGCGTTCATCCTGCCGCGGTTCGAGCGGCTACTGCCGGCCACGCGCTGGGCGGTACTCGCGGCGGCCACGACCTTCGCCGCGCTCCACACGCCCAACGGCGCCTTGATGCAGCTGTGTTTCGCCGCCGAATTATGGTGGGCCTGGTGCTTCATTCGCTCGCGCAGCGTGCTGCCGGTGGCGCTCGCGCATGCGGCGTGCGCCCTGCTGGTTGGCGCAGGCCTGGTCGGCCAAGGCCTGCGCTCGCTTGAGGTCAGTGCGCGCTTTTTCTTTTAGAAACAAGCTTGTCCAGGAACAACTTCAAGTCTTCTGGAAGCGGCGCTGAAAAGCTGTAGGAGCGCCCGTCCAGCTCGAAGCTCATGTGCGCGGCGTGCAGGAAGAGGCGGCCCAGGCCACGCTCCTTGAAATGCTTGTTCGCCTCGCGGTCACCGTATTTGGGGTCGCCCGCCAGCGGATGGCCGATATGCGCGGCGTGCACCCGGATCTGATGGGTGCGTCCGGTACCGAGCGTCGCCTGCATCAGCCGGGCGCCGGGGTACTGGTCCATCTCGCGGAAAAAAGTGAGCGATGGCTTGCCGTTATCGGCAACTCTTACCATGCGTTCGCCGCCCTGCAGAACGAACTTGGCCAGAGGCGCGTTGACGTCGAACTTGGCCTTCGCGGGATGGCCGACCATGAGGCAGAGGTATTGCTTGACCACCTGGCTGTCGCGGATCGCCGCCTGCAGGCCGGTCAGTCCGGCACGGGTCTTGGCGAACACGAGCACCCCACTGGTGTCGCGATCGAGCCGGTGAACCAGCTCCAGATGGTCCTGCGGCCGCGCAGCCCGCATCAGCTCGATCGCTCCATGACTGACGCCGCTGCCGCCGTGGCTGGCCATGCCCGAGGGCTTGTCGATGACCAGGAAGTGCTTGTCCTCGAAGATGATCGCCCCGGACGCCTGCGCCATCTGCCCGTGGCTGGGCCCCTGCGTCTCCGGCCGCTCTGCGACGCGAACCGGGGGGATCCGCAGCATGTCTCCCGCCGCCAGGCGCGTGTCGGGTTTCGCGCGCTTGCCGTTCACCCGCACCTGACCGGTGCGCAGGATGCGGTAGATCATGCTCTTGGGGACGCCCTTGAGCAGGGTCATGAGCGCGTTGTCGATGCGCTGACCGTCCCGCTCCGGGCCGATCTCGACTTGACGCACCCCTTGAGATACGTCGGGGGAAGTTACCGTCTGCATTGAAAAAAATCCGCTTCGATAGGATACTCGGCCGGCGCTTTGCCCCGTCCGCTCTGGTTGATCGGAAGGGCCCGTCCGTCTCGTCGGCGAGGATTGCGCCGGCCGCCTTCCCCGGGCAGCCGGTCGCAGCTCCCTTTCATCGTAGCGGTTCGGCCAGTGGTTTGCCCGGTCCCTTCACGGTCCGGCTCGCTACGGCGCAGTGTCCTGAATCATCGCCGGCACCCGGAATGGTGCCGTACTTTTGCCGCTTGACCGTCAGCGGCGCGATCGCCGGCAGGCCGCCCGAAGTGGCGCCACCGACCATCGCGACGTGCGGCAGGCTGAAGGAAACAATCCAATGAAACGCATGTTGATCAACGCGACTCAGCGCGAAGAGTTGCGTGTGGCCATCGTCGATGGCCAGACCCTCTACGACCTCGATATCGAAATCCCGTCCCGCGAGCAGAAGAAGTCCAATATCTACAAGGGACGCATCACCCGCGTGGAAGCCTCGCTGGAGGCCTGCTTCATCGACTACGGCGCAGAGCGCCACGGCTTCCTGCCGATCAAGGAAATCTCCCGCGAGTACTTCACGCCGGGGTTGGATCCGAACAAGTCGAACATCCGCGAGCTGCTCAAGGAAGGCCAGGAGCTGGTCGTCCAGGTGGAGAAGGAGGAGCGCGGCAACAAGGGCGCTGCACTGACCACCTATATCAGCCTCGCCGGCCGCTACATGGTGCTGATGCCGAACAACCCGAAGGCTGGCGGCGTCTCGCGCCGGATCGAGGGCGAGGATCGACAGGCGCTGAAGGAAGCGCTGGACCACCTGAACGTGCCCGACGACGTCGGCCTGATCGTGCGCACCGCCGGCATGGGCCGCGACGCCGAAGAACTGCAGTGGGATCTGGACTATCTGCTCACCCTGTGGCGCTCGATCTCCGAGGCCGCGAGCAAGCAGAAGGCGCCGTTCCTGATCTACCAGGAATCGAAGCTGTTCATCCGCGCCTTGCGCGACTACCTGCGCAACGACATCGGCGAGATCCTGATCGACGAGGAATCGCTGTACAACGACGCGCGCGATTTCATGCAGCAGGTGATGCCCAACGCCCTGCGCAAGCTCAAGCTGTACAAGGACGACACCCCGCTGTTCTCGCGCTACCAGATCGAAACGCAGATCGAGAGCGCGTTCGACCGCCAGGTACGGCTGCCCTCCGGCGGCTCCATCGTGATGGACCAGACCGAAGCCCTGACCGCGATAGACATCAACTCCTCGAAGGCGACCAAGGGATCGGACATCGAGGACACCGCGTTCAACACCAATTGCGAAGCAGCGGTCGAGATCGCCCGCCAGCTGCGCATCCGTGATGCCGGTGGCCTGATCGTGATCGACTTCATCGACATGGACAGCCCGCGGCACCAGCGCGAAGTGGAGGAAAAGCTCAAGGACGCGCTGAAGCTGGACCGTGCCCGCGTGCAGATCGGGCGCATCTCGCGCTTCGGCCTGCTGGAGATGTCGCGCCAGCGCCTGCGTCCGAGCCTCGGCGAAGCCACCCAGGTGGTCTGCCCCCGCTGCGAGGGTCATGGCCACATCCGTGGGGTCGAGTCACTGGCGCTGTCGACGCTGCGCCTGATCGAAGAACACGCCATGAAGGACAACACCGGGCAGGTGCTGGTCCAGGCCCCGCCGCCGGTGGCCAACTTCATGCTCAATGAAAAGCGTGCCAGCGTGGTCGAAATCGAACTGCGCAACAAGGTGCACGTGGTCATCGTGGCCGATGACAAGCTGGAAACGCCGCACATCGAAATCCAGCGGATCAAGGAAGCGGAGATGGGCGAGCACAGCAAGCCCAGCTACGAGCGTCTGACCGCGATCGAGGAAACTGCCGTACCCAAGATGGGCCAGACCCTGGGCAGCAGCGAACAGCCTGCCGTCAGCGGCGTGGTGCCCGCTACGCCCGCACCGGTTCGCGACGAACAGCCGGAGCCTGCGCCGACGCTGGCCGCGCCCCCCGCCGCCCGCCGTCAGGCGCCGGTGGCTGCTGCCGCGGCGCCCGCGCCGGCCGGCGGCGTCATCTCCCGTCTGCTTGGCTGGTTCCGCAGCGCAGCCGAACCGGCACCCTCGACACCTGCCCAGCCACAGAACGACGCACGGCGGAACTCGACTGCACGTCGCGATGACCGCTCCCGCACCAGCGCAGTCCAGGCAAATTCCGGCAGTGCGGGCAACCGCGGCGGAAACGCGTCGCGTCGCGACCAGAGCGGCAACCAGAACGGCAACCGCGGCAGCAATGCAACGCAGGCGCGCGGCAACCGCCAGCGCGGCGGTGATACCGAGAAGGCCCAGACGCCGCGTCAGGCGCAGGCTGCAGCTACACCGCGGCCGGAACGGCAGCCGCGCAACGGCGCCTCGCAGCGCGGCGACGCCGCCGCCGACAAGCCGGCACGCGCCGAGACGGCCGCCCACGAGGCAAAGCCGCCGCGTGCGGAGCGTGCGCCGGCGCCGCGGACACCGGTCGCGCAGGAGCGCCCGGAAGACGAGGCAAAGATCGTCACGGCTGCTGCCACCGAAGGCCCGAGCGCTGCCAAACCCGACGGAGCCGCGCACGATGCAGCAGCCGAAGGTGAGAACAGCCAGTCGCGTCGCCGCCGTGGACGCCGCGGCGGCCGCCGTCGTCGCCGTCACGATGAGAATGGCGCGCCGATCGTCGATCAGGACGCCACCCAGCAGGCGAAGGCACTGGATGACGAGGATCGTGATCCGGCAGCGCCCGCCCCGCGCCCCGAACGCCCGGCGCGCGCTCGCGGCCCCGCTGCCGCAGCGTCGGAGTCGGAAGGCAACGGTGACGTGGCTGGAGCCGAGGCGAGCCCACGCGCTTCGGCGCCCACGTCGGCACCGGCTGTCCAGCCAAGCGAAAACCATGCGGAAGCAGCGGCTCCCGCCACGCCTGCCCAGCCGATCACCGCCGCACCCGCGGTGGCCGTTGCGACGGTGGCTGCTGCTTCGTTCAATCTGCCGACGCTGCCACCGATTCCGCGCGCGGAATCGACCCCGGACTCCGCGTCCACCGCCGATACGGTCACGGTTGCTGCGGCTCAGCCGGCCGCTGCGCAGGTGCAGGAAGCGGCGCCTGCTCCCTCTCCGGCAATGGCCCCGGCGGCCCAACCAGCAGCGGAGCCGGTGGCGGACGTGGCGCATGCCGAGGTCCCCATGCAGTCGATGCACACGCCGGTTGCTCAGGTGACGGAGGAGTCCAGCAACGCATCGGCGCAAGTCCTACCAGCGCAGGGCGACCTGCTCGGTGGCGGCCAGGCCAAGCCCGCTCCAGCACCTGCTGCACCGCAGGCTACGGAAGGCGAAGAGAAGGACGAGGCGGAATATCCGCCAAAGCCGGACAGCGCCTCCCCCGCGGGGTAATCCGCTCTCTCCAGGACAACAAAAAAGCCGGGCATCGCCCGGCTTTTTTGTTGTTTCCGCCTTGGCTTCAGGCGGTGGCGCGCTGGGCCGAGGTATCGATCAGTCCGTGCACTGCCATCAGATGCGCCAGGCTGATCACGTGATCGACGTTGAGCTTCTCCATCAGCCGCTGCTTGTAGGTGGAGACGGTCTTGGGGCTCAGGTTCAACTGCTCGCCAATCAGCGTAAGCGGCTTTCCGCGTACCAGCATCATGGCCACTTCCAGCTCCCGGCTGGAGAGGGTGTCGAACGGCGATTCGCTGCCGTCCAGCGTGGCCAGCGCCAGCTGCTGGGCCACCGCGGGGGCAAGATAACGTCGCCCGCTGGCGACCTGGCGTACCGACGCCAGCAGTTCGTCAGCCGAACAGCCCTTTGTGAGATAACCCAGCGCACCGGCGTCCAGCAGCCGCTTGGGGAACCGGGCATCGTCCACGACGGTGACGATCACGATATGCGTGTGCAGCTTTGCCCGGCATACCCGCTCGGTCAGCTCGATCCCGCTCATGCCAGGCATGTGCACATCGACCAGCGCGATGTCCGGCGCCAGCGTGCGGATCAGGCGCAGCCCTTCCTCAGCGCTACCGGCCTCGCCACGAACCCGGATATCGGGCTGCTGTTGCAGAATCATCCGAAAGCCGGTTCGAACCAGCTCGTGATCGTCCACCAACACGACATTGATCACTTCTACCCTCCTTGGGTGATGAGCGCGGTGCCGTACCCGGCAGCCGCAGCATGTGTAGGCGCTGAGCGCCAGGCGGTCGCGGGACTCCTGCGACCTATCCGGCGAAGATCCCGAATCTCAGCGTTGCATGGCGCGCCGGATCGTGCTCCCTGACCAGCGCATCCGGGAGATTGCCAGTTGCAAGCATAGCGCGCTGTCAGCATCGACCTACAGTGATCGTGCTCCATTGACCGCCGACGCGGCCGGCGATGACAACGGATGGCACGAGGTCGCGCCGCAGGCGATCTACCCGCAGCATCTGCCCGCAAAGTGAATGTCGGCTAGTGCAGCGATTCCATCTGACGGCTCCGCGCCATCTCGTCGCCACGCCGCGTACGCGCGGGCGAGCACCAGGACACCAGGTCATTGGCCGGTTGAGGCGCTTCATGCGTCGACGGTCGCGCCCGAAGGCCGGCCAGCATCCCTGCAAACAACCGCAGGCCGCGGCGAAACGCGGACTGCGCAAGATATGTCTGCATGTGAACTCTCCACGGACGCCCCTGCGCGACCGTGCCTGCATCCTAGCAAGCCTTCACACCGTCTGCACAACCGTCCGACGCCGCTATCGCGACCCGCCGCACACAAAAAAACCGCCCCGATGGGGCGGCTTTCGCCGGCACGAGGCCGGGTGCTGTCTGTTGGTGCCCAAGGGGGGACTCGAACCCCCACGACCTAAGTCGCTACCACCTCAAGGTAGTGCGTCTACCAATTCCGCCACCTGGGCAGGTGTCTTGCCTTTCTACTTCGAGGAAGCCGCCGCTGCCGGCACGCTGCCATCGTTTGCCGCCGGTGCGGCAGGTACGTCGCTACCAGCCGGCTTCGCTGCCTGGGGAACATCACTGTTCACCGGAGCGGCGGGCTGCGCATTCTGGGTTGCCGGCGCCTTCTTGGCAAGCCCCGCCATCACGCCGAGGTCGTCGCTGGAGGCCTGCGGCGCACCACTACGGCTGAGATAGATGCCCATGCCGAGGCTGAGCAGGAAAAACAACCCGGCCAGCACCGCGGTAGCACGGCTCATGAAGTTGGAGGAGCCGCGGGCGCCGAACACCGTGGCCGACGCGCCGCCGCCGAAGCCGGAGCCGGCATCGGCGCCTGCGCCGCGCTGCATCAGGATCAACACGATCATCGATGCGGCGACCAGGATGTAAAAGACGCTGAAGATGACGAACATCGTTTATGGATTCCGTTGCGCTCTGTGTGCGGCCGCACAAATACCCAGAAATTCGCCGGCCTGGAGACAGGCTCCGCCGACCAGGCCGCCATCGACATCCGGCTGCGCGAACAGATCCGCCGCGTTGGCTGCCTTGACACTGCCGCCGTAAAGCAGGCGAGTCAGACCGCTGATCATAACATCGTACTTCGCGAGTTGGCTACGAATGAACGCGTGCACCTGCTGCGCCTGCTCGGGGCTGGCGGTTAGCCCGGTACCGATCGCCCACACCGGCTCGTAGGCGATCACGGCGGTATCGAATGCCGCAATGCCAATCGCCTCGATCACCGCCGTCAGCTGGCGCTGGATAACCTGCTCGGTGCTGCCGGATTCGCGTTCTTCCCGCGTTTCGCCCACGCAGAGGATCGGCGTGAGTCCACCGGCGCGGGCGGCGGCAAATTTCCTTGCCACCAGCGCATCGCTCTCACCGTGGTACTGCCGACGCTCCGAGTGGCCCACCAGCACCCAGGCGGCGCCGGCGTCGGCCAGCATTGCCGCGGAAACCTCGCCAGTGAACGCGCCCTGCCCTTCGTGCTCGCTCAGGTCCTGGGCGCCGAGTGAGATGCCGGACCCGCCGGCGAGCTCATCGACCAGCGCGAGATAGGGAAACGGCGGCATCAGCAGTACGTCCACGTCGTCCGGGCGCTGGGTCGCCAGCTCCCGCACCAGGGCCGCGGCCATCGAGCGGCTGCCGTGCATTTTCCAGTTTCCAGCGACCAGCTTCTTGCGCATGGTGGGCTCCGCAAAAAGATGCGAGCTTAGCGATGCATCCCGTCCGCGGGCAATCGGGGCTGGCACTGCGTTGGCACCCGCCGGCAAGATGGCGGTCTTCTTTCAAGGTGAACGCCATGACGCCCGTGCGACCTCTCAGCCTTGTCACTGGTGCCTCTGCCGGCATCGGGCGGGCGTTCGCCATGGCACTCGCCGCGCGGGGACACGATCTGGTGCTCGTTGCGCGGCGGGCAGAGCGCATGGAGACGCTGGCCGCCGAACTGTTGCTTGCCCATGGAACCCGTTGCACGGTGCTGGCGGCGGACCTCGCCGATGCCGACGCGCCAGCCAGGCTCGCGGAAGAACTCAACGCGCGCCAACTGAAAGTGGACTGGCTCATCAACAATGCCGGCTACGGCCTGCCCGGCACGCTGGTGGCGAACCCGTGGCCAGCCCATGCGGCGTTTGTCCAGGTGATGATGACCGCACCCACCGAGCTGGCCTGGCACCTGTTGCCGGGCATGCGCGAACGCGGCTACGGCCGGGTGATCAACGTCGCGTCTCTCGCCGGCTATGTACCCGGCACCGCCGGCCACACGCTTTACGGCGCGTCCAAGGCTTACCTGATCACGCTGTCCCAGTCACTCGCGCTCGAGAACCGCGCGGCCGGTGTCCACGTCTGCGCCCTGTGCCCGGGCTTCACGTGGTCCGAATTCCACGACGTCACCGGGACGCGTGAAAAGATGAACGCGATGCCGCGCTTCATGTGGCTTGGCGCCGACGAGGTCGCACGCCAGGGCATCGACGCCGTGGAGCGCGGCCGCGTGACCTGGGTGCCCGGTCGGATCAACCGGGTGATCAAGGCGCTGGCGCAGTGCATGCCTGACCGCCTGACACTGTGGCTGTCGGCACGGGAGTCGGCCCGCTACCGCAATCAGCAGGATTGACCCGCCGCCGGCGCTGCCCCGCCGACGAGGCTTGCGCTAACGTGTGGCGCCTGTGCCCCGAAACGAGTGCCCCATGTCCCTGTTTCCGCAGCATCCGGCGATGCGCCCCCTGCCCTATCGGAAGCCGACCGAGGGGCGCGACTACTGGGTCATCGACGATGTGCTGGCGCAGCCTGCGAAGGTGCGCCAGCGCTGCCTGGACAAGACCGAATGGGAATACGGCTATCCCACTACCGGTGAAGTCTGGCCGGGCATGCGCGCACCGGAGGCGCTGTTGGCGGACGAGCTCACGCCGCTGGAGGCCCGGGTGTGCGAGCTGACCGGGGCGAAGCGGCTGTGGGTCGGGCAGACGGCGCAGGGACAGCATCTGAACCACAATTGTGTGCAGGTGGTCGGTTCCGCGGAGGGAGCGATCAAGCCACATACCGATTCGCTCGACCTGTGCCGCTACGCCGCCGTGCTCTATCTGAACCCGGACGTGCCCGACCGCTGCGGCACCAGCTTCTTTCGCCAGCGCATGCCCAACGGACAGCTGAGCGGCAACATGGTGATGCCGCCGCACCGCAACCTGGTCGACGCGCTGGGCAACCGCTTCGTCGCGCCCACGGCATTCGTGGAGGACGTCCGGGTGGCGCACCGATACAACCGACTGCTGGTCTACAAGGCCAACATCATCCACAGCGCATCGGCCTACTGGGGCCTGGACGGCATGGCCTCCAAGCGAATGACCGCGGTGTTCTTCTGGATGGCCTGAGCGTCCGCGCTCGCCGGCACGAACGCGAGAGCCCGCCGGCATACACCACACCGACGGTTGTGTACGGCTACTTGGCCCTGCCGCATCGCCCCGAGCGCGATCAGATCAACTTGATCTCGCGCAGACGCTGCAGCAGGTACTCGTGCGACGTGATCGAGCTCTCGTAGCGACTCGGGTTCTCCGCACTGATGCACTCCGGCACCGGGTCGAGCACGACGTCGGGATTGGGGTGCAGGAAGTACGGCACCGAGTAGCGGGGCTTGCGCGCGTTCTCGTTCTGCGGATTGACCACGCGGTGAGTGGTGGACGGGTACACGTGGTTGGTCAGCCGCTGCAGCATGTCGCCGATGTTGACCACGATCGCGTCGCCTTCCGTGGTGATCGGAAGCCACTCGCCCTCGCGGGTAAGCACCTCCAGACCTTCTGCGCTGGCGCCCACCAGCAGCGTGATGAAGTTGATGTCCTCGTGCGCGCCGGCGCGCACGTTGGGGATATCGTCCTGGGTGATCGGCGGATAGTGGATCGGCCGCAGGATCGAATTGCCGAGGTCGGTCTTGTCCTCGAAGTAGTTCTCCGGCAGTCCCACATGCAGGGCCAGCGCGCGCAACACGCGACTACCGAGCTGGTCCAGCGCCTCAAACAGGCCATAGCCGCAGGCCTTGAAGTCGGGCACCTCCGCTGGCCACAGGTTCGGCGGCATCACGTCGGCGAAGGTCGAGTCGCGCGGAATCTCCCGCCCGATGTGCCAGAACTCCTTCAGGTCGGGGTGCGCACTGTCCTTGGCGGTCTCGACCTTGAATGGCGTATACCCGCGGGCGCCACCGGAGCCGGCCACGTGGTACTTCATCTTGGTCTCGGTCGGCAGCGCGAAGAAGCGCTGGAACACCTCGTAGGCGCCGTCGATCAGCGCCCGGTCGATACCGTGCCCGCTGATGCAGCAGAAGCCGAACTCCCGGTACGCCGCGCCGAGCTCGGCCACGAAGGCTTCGCGATCGGTGTCGTAGCGACGGATATCGAGGGTGGGAACGTTTTTCATGAGGCAACTCCAGGTTGGCGTGCGGTCGATTTGATCCGCCACCGCAGCGGGCGGGGCACGTCGGGCCAATCCTTGGCGACCTGGGTTACGGCAACAGCAGGCTCACGAGCGTTCGGCTGCGGATTTTACGACGTCCGCCAGCGCCTGCGCCAACGCCTGCACCTCGGCGGCGTCGGCGGATTCGACCGTCACGCGCACCACCGGCTCGGTACCGGACGCGCGCAGGAACACCCGCCCCCGCCCTTCGAGCTGGCGCTGGCCCTCGCTCAACGCCGCGGTGACCGAACCATGCTCGAGCACCTCGCGCGCATTGCCGCTGACGCACACGTTCAGCATCACCTGCGGCAGCTTGGCCAGCTCCCGGCGCGCTTCCGACAGATCCTGCCCGGCATGCGCCAGCGCCTCCAGCACGGCCAGGGCAGCGACGATGCCGTCGCCGGTGGTGCCACGATCGAGGCACAGGATGTGGCCGGACGTTTCGCCGCCCAGCACGCCGTCGTGGGCGCGCAGTTGCTGCAGCACGAACCGGTCGCCCACGTTGGCGCGGATCAGCGGCACCTGGATCGATTCCAGCGCCTGCTCCAGACCGTAATTGCTCATCAACGTGCCGACTACCGGGCCCTTGAGCAATCCGCGCGAACGCCAGCTCTGCGCCAGCACGTAGAGAATGTCGTCGCCGTCGGCGAGCACGCCGTAGCGATCGACCAGCAACACGCGATCACCGTCACCGTCGAAGGCGATGCCAATATCCGCCCCCTGCTCCACCACCGCCTTGCACAACGCCTGCGGGTGGGTCGAGCCGACCTCACGATTGATGTTGAAGCCGTCCGGCTCGTCGCCGATGGCGCTCACGTCGGCGCCCAGCTCGGCGAACACCTGGGGAGCCACCTGGTAGGTGGCGCCGTGTGCGCAATCGAGCACGATCTTCATGCCGCGCAGGCTGAAGTCCTCCGCCAGGGTGGCCTTGCACGATTCGGCATAGCGGGCCACGGCGTTGTCCACGCGGCTGGCCTTGCCCAGACGCTCGGAGGGTACGGTTGCGAAATCGCGTTCCAGCTCGGCCTCGATCGCTGATTCGATTTCGTCGGAGAGTTTCTCTCCCGTGGCGGAGAAGAACTTGATGCCGTTGTCGTCGTACGGGTTGTGCGAGGCGCTGATGACGATCCCCGCCTGTGCCCGCAGCGACCGGGTCAGGAAGGCGACGGCCGGCGTCGGGATCGGGCCGAGCAGACGCACGTCGACGCCCGCCGCCACCAGCCCGGCTTCCAGCGCGGATTCGAACATGTAGCCGGAGATCCGCGTGTCCTTGCCGATCACCACGGCGGGACGCCGCTGCGTGCTCTGGCCGGCCAGCACGGCGCCGGCGGCGCGTCCCAGGCGCAACATGAAGTCGGCGCTGATCGGCCACTGGCCGACGCGGCCGCGAATGCCGTCGGTACCGAAGTACTTGCGTTGTGTCATGGATGATTCCTTCATTCGAATGCCGTACCCGCCGGTCCGGCGGGCACCGGCGATCAATCGTCGTCGGGCCAGCGCGGCGCGGCCGGTGCAGCCTCGACCCGCCGCGCCGGACGCTGCGAATCGACCGCATGCCACACCGCAAGCGCGTCGACGGTGGCCGCGACGTCGTGCACGCGCACCAGCCTGGCACCGTTCTGCACCGCGATCATCGCGGCTGCGACCGAGCCGGCCGTGCGCTCGTGCGGCTGCGTGCGGCCGGTGATGGCGCTGATCATGGACTTGCGCGACAGGCCCGCGTAGACGCCACTGCCGAGACCGGCAAAGCGCCCCAGCTCGCGCAGCAGCTGCAGGTTGTGCTCCAGCGTCTTGCCGAAGCCGAAGCCCGGGTCGACCAGCACCTTGCGCCGATCCATGCCGGCCAGCTCGCAGGCGAACAGGCGATCGGCAAGGAAGCGGTGCACCTCGCCGACCACGTCGTCGTAAGCCGGTGCGTCCTGCATGCTGCGCGGCTCGCCCTGCATGTGCATGAGGCACACCGGCACGCCCAGCGCCGCCGCCGCATCCAGCGCGCCGTCCCGGCGCAGCGCATAGACGTCGTTGATCATGCCGGCGCCGGCAGCCACCGCGGCACGCATCACCTCCGGCTTGGAGGTGTCGATCGAGAGCGGCTTGTCGGTGCGTGCGGCCAGCGCCTCGAGCACCGGGATCACCCGCGACAACTCCTCGTCGACGGAGACATCGGCCGCACCCGGCCGGGTCGACTCCCCGCCGATGTCGAGCATGTCGGCACCCTGCTCCAGCATCTCCACGGCACGCGCCACCGCCGCGTCCGGCGTGGCGTGCCGGCCACCGTCGGAGAACGAGTCGGGGGTAACGTTGAGGATGCCGACCACGCGCGGCCGGTCCAGCGTCAGCGGCCGCCCGTTGCAGTCGAGCACGGTGGCAAACAGATCCGCAGCGGTCATGCGTGCCTCCTCAGGCGAGCCCGCCAAGCGCGCCCATGTGCTGGCGGTAGTAACGCAACTCCTCGATGGAGTCGCGAATGTCCGACAGCGCGGTGTGGGCCGAGTCCTTGTTGAAGCCCTTGCCCACCTGCGGCGCCCAGCGGCGCGCGAGTTCCTTGAGGGTGGAGACGTCCAGGTTGCGGTAATGGAAGTAGCGCTCCAGCCGCGGCATCTGCCGATGCATGAAGCGCCGGTCCTGGCAGATCGAGTTGCCGCACATCGGCGACTTGCCCGACGGCACCCACGCCTTGAGGAACTCCACCGTCGCCTGCTCGGCGGCGGCGTGGTCGGTGGTCGAGTCGAGCACCTGCTGCCACAGTCCCGAGCGGCTGTGCTGGTTGCGGTTCCAGCTGTCCATCGCCTCCAGCCGGTCGAGCTCGTGGCGGATCGCGAACACCGGGCCTTCGGCCAGGATGTTGAGGTCCCTGTCGGTGACGACGGTGGCGATCTCCAGGATGGAATCGGCGTCCGTGTCGAGGCCGGTCATCTCCAGATCGATCCAGATCAGGTTGTTGTCGTTGGCTTGGCTCATGCGTCCTCCTGGGCCGGCGGAGTCTACCAGCAGGGCCGATGAGCACCATGCGATCATCCGGTGATGCAGACCTTTTTCTGGCACGACTACGAAACCTTCGGCGCCGACTCCCGGCGCGACCGGCCGGTGCAGTTCGCCGGCATCCGCACCACGATGGAGCTGGAGATCATCGGCGAGCCGGTGATGTTTTTCGGCCGGCCGCCGCGCGAGATGCCGCCGCACCCGGAAGCCTGCCTGGTCACCGGCATCACGCCGCAGCAGGCCGAGCGCGAAGGGCTGATAGAAGCCGAGTTCGCCGCGCGCGTTCACGAGCAGCTGGCCGAGCCGGGCACCTGCGGCGTGGGCTACAACTCGCTGCGCTTCGATGACGAGTTCACCCGGCAGATGCTCTACCGCAACTTCCACGACCCTTACGCGCGCGAGTGGGAAAACGGCAACTCCCGTTGGGATCTGATCGACCTGGTACGCATGTGCGAGGCACTGCGACCAGAGGGCATCACATGGCCACTGCGCGAAGACGGCGCGCCGAGCTTCAAGCTGGAGCACCTGGCCCGTGCCAACCATCTGCAACAGGAGCGCGCGCACGATGCGCTGTCGGACGTGCACGCACTGATCGACCTGGCCCGGTTGATCCGCGTGCGGCAGCCGCGGCTGTGGGACTGGCACTTCGCGCTGCGACGCAAGCAGCGCGTGTTCGAATTGCTCGACGTGGCGGCGATGACGCCGCTGGTGCATGTGTCATCGCGTTATCCCGCCAGCCAGCACTGCCTGACGCTGGTCGCGCCGCTGGCGCTGCATCCCGCGCGGCCCGGCGAAGTGATCGTCTACGACCTGCGCTTCGACCCGTCCGAACTGCTCGCGCTGGACGAGGACGATATCGCCGATCGCGTGTTCACCGCCCGCGCCGATCTCCCCGAAGGCATCGAGCGCATCGCGCTGCGTACCGTGCGGGCGAACCGCGCCCCCGCGCTGGCGCCGCTCTCGGTGCTCGGCGGCGCCGACCTGGCGCGACTCCAGCTTGATCCCGGGCGCTGCCTCGCTCATGCCGACACGCTGCGCGAGGCGCCCGGCCTGCGCGAGAAAGTGCAGCGAATATTCCGCCATGCCGCCGCCATGCCACCGGCCGAGGATCCGGAGCTGGCGTTGTATGACGGGTTTCTGCCCGATGCCGACAAGCGCCTGCTGGCGGACGTGCGCGGCACGCCGCCCGAAGGGCTCGCCAGTCGCCCGTTTGTCTTCCGCGATCCGCGCTACGCCACGTTGCTGTTCCGCTACCGGGCGCGCAACTGGCCGCACACGCTCGACGCGCCGGAGCGCGAACGCTGGGACGCCTTCCGCCGCGACCGGCTGACCCGCCCGACCACGCTCACCGGGCTGACGCTCGACGACTATTTCGCCCGGCTCGACACGTTGCGCAGCGATCCATCGCTGGCCGACCGGCGGGCGCTGCTCGACCAGCTGGAGGCATGGGGCCGCGAGCTCCAGGCCGAGCTCACCCCACTTGCCTGACGCAACCTGGGCGCCTGCACCAGGCCGACCAAGTCGATCCGGCCTTGCGCGCCCAGCGCGCACCCGCATCTTTTCCACTTCCCATCGCCCCAGTGTTCCGAGCCGACATGCCCACCGCCTACTTCACGCCCGCCACGTTCCGTTTCCTGCGCGCACTGGAGCGCAACAACAGCCGCGAGTGGTTCCACGAGCACAAGCACGACTACGAGCAGCACGTGCGCGAGCCATTCCTTGCCTTGATCGGCGACCTGCAGGCCCCGCTGGCGAAGATCAGCCCGCACTACCGGGCCGACCCGCGCAAGACCGGCGGCTCGCTGTTCCGCATCCACCGCGACACGCGTTTCTCGCACAACAAGCAGCCGTACAAGTCGTGGCAGGGCGCGCGCTTCTTCCACGAGCGGCGGCACGAAATCGCCGCGCCCTCGTTCTATGTGCAGATCCAGCCGGGCGAATGCTTCGCCGGCGGTGGCATGTGGCACCCGGAGCCGGACGACCTCAAGCGCATCCGCGCCTTCATCGCCGACAATCCCGCCGCATGGAAGAAAGCGGTGCAGAGCAAGGCGTTCCGCGAGCGCTTCACCTTCTGGGGCGAATCACTGACGCGCCCGCCGCGGGGCTACGACCCGGCGCACGAACTGATCGACGACCTCAAGCGCAAGGACTTCGCCGTGGGCGAGCACTTCGACGAAGCGATGGCTTGCTCCCCGCGCCTGCTGCCGACCTTGGTGGAGACCTACCGTCGCGTCGCGCCGCTGGTCGACTATCTGTGCGCTGCGCAGGAGCTGGAGTTCTGAACACCCGGCCCGGGCTCAGGCCGGGTCGGCGCGCCGGCCCGTCAGGAGCAGCCGCAGCGCAACACCCATCGCAATCGCACCGGTGAACGCCACGTAGTAGGCCGGCGCGAGCACGCCCATCCCCCGGATCATCGCCGCGATCAATGGCGGGGTGAGGCCGCCGAACACGGCGTAGGCCACGTTGTACGAGAACGACAGGCCGGAAAAACGCACCGCTGGCGGGAACGCCGTCACCATCACCGCAGGCACCACCGCGACGGCGCCCACCGCGAACCCGGCCAGCGTGTAAAGCATGTCGAAATAGGCCGCCCCCGCACGCAGATCGAGGTACAGCACCAGCACGCTCGCGGCCACTCCCAACGCGCCCAGCATCAATGCGCGCGCATACCCTGCCCGGTCGGCCAGCCAGCCGAAGGCCAGGCATCCGACCGCCAGCGCCAGCGACGCCAGATTGTTGCCGTGCAACGCCCTCGCCCTGGGCAGGTGGAACACCGACTGCACCAGGCTGGGCGTCATCAGGATCACCACCACGATCGCCGCGGTCAGCATCCACGTCACCAGCATGCAGCGCAGCACGGCCGGACGATGCGCCACCAGCACCCGCCGCAACGGCAGGTCCGCCGTCAACTCCCGGCGCGCATGCATTGCCTGGAACACCGGCGTCTCGCTGAGCCAGCGCCGCAGCCACACAGCGATGAAACCGAACGCGCCGCCGGCCAGGAACGGCACCCGCCAGCCCCACGCCATGAACGCGTCAGGCGGCAGCCGCTGGTTCAGCGCCGAGGCCACCAGTGAGCCGATCAGGATGCCGATGGTGAGCCCGGAGGTCAGGCTCGCGCAGGCCACACCGATGCGTTGTGGCGGCACGTGCTCGGCCACGAACACCCACGCACCCGGCACCTCGCCGCCCACTGCGATGCCCTGCAGCACGCGCAGCGCGAGCAACAAGCAGGGCGCCAGCACGCCCACTTGCGCATACACCGGCAGCAGGCCGATGCACAGGGTGGGCAGCGCCATCAGGAACACGCTGAGCGTGAACATGCGCTTGCGCCCCAGCGTGTCGCCGTAGTGCGCCATCACGATGCCGCCGAGCGGCCTCGCCAGATAGCCGGCCGCGAAGATGCCGTAGACCTGCAACTGCGCCAGCCAAGGGGCGGTGCCGGGCGGGAAGAACAGCTCGCTCAGCGGCAGCGCGAAGAACACGAACACGACGAAGTCGTAAAACTCGAGCGCGCCGCCCAGCGCGGCGAGCATGAGCGTGCGCACGTCACGCCGGCCGAGCCTGTCGGTGCGTGTGGCGGCTGCGGGGGCCGTGGTGGTCATGCGGTGACAACGCCAGCAGAACAGGGGGCGACACGATAGCCCACGGCCACGTCCGCCGCGACGCCGCGCCAGCTGCAGCGCGTCAAGACCCGCGCCGGAGGCGCTGCTACATTCCATCCGCCACCGCATGGTCGAGGGGAGCCGGGCGGTGCACGCCGTGCCGAGGGGGCGGCACTCAGGGAAGGTCACGCTGCCATGCCATGGAGGGTGGAACGCCTCGTGCGCTGCCGGCGGACCCCGCACGCGGCCGCGGCCGCCACGAGGGAGACACACCATGCAACGCATGATGCTGATGGGGATGCTGGCTGCAGCCAGCGCGACGGTGCACGCCGCCACGGGAGTGGCGCTGGTTCATGGCACCGGCAAACAGACCAACGCCTATGGCGATTACTGGCAGGCAGACATGGTCGAGGGCATCCGCAACGGGCTCGCCGACCGCAACAACCTGCTGGTGGTGAACTGTGATTTCGAGCAGTACATGTGGGACGACCGGGCAGCCGGATGCCTCGCCGGGCAGCTCACCAACTTCATCCAGAACCGGAACATCGATCGGCTGATCGTCATCACGCACTCCAACGGCGGCAACGTGATGCGCTGGATCCTGTCCAACCCGACCTGGGACGCGCGCTATCCGGAGATCATCCGGCGGATCGTCAAGGTCGACGCGATCGCTCCCTCCAGTGCCGGTACGCCGCTGGCGGACGCGGCGATCGCCGGCAACGTCTTCGAGACCTCGCTGGGCTGGCTGCTCGGCTACAAGAGCGACGCGGTGCGACAGCAGCAGCTCGGTTGGATGGCCACATACAACCAGCAGTACCTGCTCGGCACCGGCGGTCGCCCCGCCCTGCCGGTGGCCTTCCGGGATGTGGTCGGCAGCGACGTGGTGTCGGCGATCTGGAGCAGCCAGGCGTACTGCGGCGGTTATACCCAGAGTGTCGGCCTGGAGATCACGCAGAACTGGCTGAGCAGCTGCTCCGACGGATTCATCGAGTGCTCCAGCGCGCAAGCCGCCGGCACGTTGTGGTTCAAGGACAGGAGCCGCACCAGCGGCGGCGCGGTACTGAACCACAACCAGAGTCGCCGGGCCTGCTTCGGGCTGTCGTCGATCCTCGCCAACGACATCAGGGAATGATGACCATGAAAAAGCAGATTCTTCTCGCCAGCCTGCTCGCCCTGCTGGTTGCCGGTCCAGTCCGGGCCGATGACCGCGCCATGCTTCCGGCGACCGCCGGTGACCTGGTGCCGACGCACCTGCTAGCCAGCGAGCCGGCGGCGGCAGGTCGCCTGGACGCACGCGCGCCGCGCATGCGCATCGAGCGCCGCCCTGTGCACGTCAGCTGGGCCCTGCCCGCCGGCTCGGCGCTGCAGCCGGTGCCGCAACCGTTCGCCCGTCCCAGCCGCGAGTACTGGACGGATGTCTCGGCCACCGAACTTCAGCGCGGCGTGGAGCTGCCGCTGACGGCACCCGGCGCGGTGATCCGGCTCAGCCCGAGTGACGTGCGCGGTGGCCGCCTGCAGGCCGACGGCGTGCAGCTGCGCATCGGCGGCCACACGCTCAGTGGCACCCGCGCATCGCGCACCGTCGCCGGCGCGCGGACGCTCGCCGCCACTGGCATGACCGTGCCGGAAGCTTCGCTGGTGATGCAGTTGCGGCCCGAGCTGGGCGCCGGTCCCGTGCGGCTGCAGGCCGCCGGCGCCAGCGGCCGTTACGTGGTGCACGTGTTCGAGCCTCGCAGTGCGCTGACGGTGACCGCCCTGGCCGATCGGGACGACCTGCTGCTCGGCCAGCGCCTGCACGTGGAGGTGAGCCTGCGCGAGGGCGACCGGACGCGGCCACTGCAGGCGGCCGGCGGCTTCCTGCGTTCGCCCGATGGCACCACCACCGTGCTCGACTACCGCGACGACGGGGCCGGCCACTTCAGCGTGGATGCGGTTCCGCTGCACGCCAGCGGCGTGCCTGGCCTGTGGGAGCTGCACAGCTTCACGGTTGGTGATGACGGCCAGGGCCATGCCGTGCGACGCGACACCACCAGCGTGTTTGCGGTGGCAGTGCCCGACGCCCGCCTGAGCGGGTTGGCGAGCACCCGACGCGCGGCCGATCGCGGCATCGACATCACGCTCGGACTGATCGCCGCCAGCGGCAGCCGGTTCGCCGTCTCCGGCGTGCTTTACGGACGCGGGGGCGATGGCCATCTGGTTGCGGGTGCGTATGCGCAGTCCGCTGCCTGGGTCGCCCCGGGCGACGGCGCGCTGGTGCTGCATTTCGATCCCGCCAGCCTGGCCGGTATCAGCGCACCGTACGAGCTGCGCGACCTGCGCCTGCAGGACCAGCCGGCCGTGAGCACGGTGGAGCGCAGGGCGCTGGCGCTGCGTTTCGCCCAGCCGTAGGAATCAGCCGGCCGCCCCGCGGGGCGGCCGGCTTTGCCTCGCCAGGACGCGGCTACTTGCCCAGGTACTTGCCCAGGAACGCTTCCATGTGGCGGTACATGTCCTCGCGGTTTTCCTCCGCGTAGAAGCCGTGTCCTTCCTTTGGCTTGCTCAACCACTCGTACGGCTTGTTCGCCTTGTCCAGCGCGCTGCGCAGGCGCGTCGCGTTCTGGTACGGCACGCGCGGGTCGTCCTCGCCGTGGGCGATCAGCACCGGCACGTTGAACTTGTCCAGCTGGTAGAGCGGCGAGATCGCCCTGGCGGTGGCCTCGGTGCCGACGGCCTGGGCGAAGTACGTGCGCCCGAGCTTCATGTGCGAGGTGTCGCTGCGCTCGAAGCCGATGCTCCAGTCGGAAACGCCGGCATAGTCGATCGCACACTTGTACAGCCCGGGCGCCAGGATCGGCTGCATCAGCGCGGAATATCCGCCGAAGCTGCCGCCGTAGACGCACAGCCGGCTCTTGTCCGCGTAGCCCTGCGCGATCGCCCACTCCAGGCCCTCCCGCAGGTCTTGCTGGATGCGGTCGCCGAAGTGGGTGTAGCCGGCCTTCTCGAACCCGGGCCCGCGCCCGCCCGAGCCGCGGTAGTTGACCTGCACCACGGCATAGCCGCGGCTGGCCAGGAACTGTGCATCGGTGTCGTAGGTCCAGCCGTCGCGAGGGCCGATCGGACCGCCATGCGGCAGCAGTATCGTGGGCAGCGCCTTGCCGTCGGTGCCGTTGGGGAGCGTGAGATATCCGTCCAGCTCCAGGCCGTCGCTCGCCTTGAAGCGGAACGGCTTGCGCGAGGCCATCTTCTCCGGGTGGATCCACGGCTCGAACTGGAACAGCGGGCGCAGGCTCATGGTGTCGGTGTCGAACAGCGCCAGGCTGCCGGGATCGCGGTCGCTCTGCGCCACCACCAGCATGCGGTTGCCGTTCTCGGTCATGCCGCCGATGGTCACCACATGGTCGGCGAACTTGTCGTTCAGCGCCTTGAGCACCTTGGCGTGCACACCGTCGTCGAGATAGTCGAAGTGCGGCTTGCCGTCCTCGAATATGGTGGCGTACGGCTTGCCCGTCTGCGTATCCCACAGCACGTCGCTTACCGAGCCGAACTTGTCGCTGGACAGGGTCACCAGGTCGGTGCCGTCGAGACGGCTTTCCATCAGCGACGCAGGGCCGCCGTCATCGCTGAAGAGCGACCACAGCGTCAGGCCGTCGCGGCTGATCGCCAGCGGGGTAAGGTGCTTGCCGGTAATTGCGTCGCTGAGACGGATCCATGGCGACGACGCGTCGGCGCGGGTGAACACATCGGTTGTCAGAGCATCGCTCGAGCCGTAGGCAACCCGGGCCACTCCGTCATGAACCACGAAGGACATGCTGCCCCGGTCGATGCTGCCGATCAGCGCAGGCTTGCCGTTGAGGCTGTCGACGTCGTAGATCTGGCTCTGATGGGCGTCCCAATCGCCGTTCGCGTTGCGTTCCGGCAGCACGCTCATCTGCACGTAGACGTGACCATTGCGCGGAAACGGCATCCCCGCGATCGACGGGAACCCCTTGGGCATGTCCATCGAGTGCGGGCCCGCCTGCAGCGTGCCGCGGTGGCGCAGGCTGTAGAGCGTCTGCTTCTGGCTGCCATCGAAGTTCACCGCGATGATGTCGCCAGTGGACTGCGGCGCCTCGAGTGCGCTGCTGGTGTAGGCCAGTGGCACCACCATGCGGGTGTTGTTCACCCACACGATCTGCGCCGGCTGGTAGCTGCGCACCATGTCGAGCCGGCTGACGTAGGCCAGGTCCGGCATGTGCAGCACCACCAGTTGATAGTCCGGCTCGCCCCACTTGGCCTGGTCGTTGTGCAGCGACAGGGCGAGATACTGCCCGTCCGGCGACAGCGCCGGATGGCTCAACGAGCCGTTCCTGGCGAAGTCGGTCACCGGCAGCGTGGCGGCCGCGGCGTCCGCTGCCTGCGTCGTCATCCACGGTGCCCAGAACAATGCGACCAGCGTGCCGATGCGGCATGCCGTTTTGACGAAAGTGTTGCTCACGATGTCCCCCTGATGGTCATCAGACGCTGCACACGCTGGCTGCGTGGCATTCCCCGGCGCCACCGCAGCGACGCCTCGCCGTCGAGTATACCCGCGCCCTCGGGCGGCCCTGCATGCGCGGCTGCGGCTACTCAGGCTTCGGCGAAGGCGAAGGCCAGCACGTCGGCAATGGCGTCGGTATCGGCCAGGCACATCAGCAGGCGCTCGATGCCCAGCGCCACGCCGGCGCAGTCGGGCAGTGCCGCGAGCGTGTCGAGCAGGCGCGTGTCCAGCGGCACCTCGGGCAGCCCGCGGGCGCGCCGGCGGGCGTTGTCGTGCTCGAAGCGCCGGCGCTGCTCGGCGGCGTCGTTGAGCTCGTGGTAGCCGTTGGCCAGCTCGTGACGGCCCAGGTACAGCTCGAAGCGCTCGGCCACCTGCACCATGCCGGGCCGGATTTTCGCCAGCGCGCACTGGCTTGCCGGGTAATCGCGGACCACCGTGATGCGGTCGCGCGGAAAGTGCGGCTGCAGCCGATGGGTCATCAGCAGATCGAGCCAGTCGTCGCGCTCCAGCCCGGCCGGCCCGATGCCGAACTCCTCCAGCGGTGCCTGCAGCACGGCGAGCGGATCTCGCAGCGGATCGATGCCCAGAGCGTCCAGGAACAGCTGGCGGTAGCTGGTCACGGCCACCTCGGCGCGGCGATCGACCAGCGCCAGCGCCCGCTGCACCAGTGCCACCGTCTCGTCCGTCAGGCGGCGATCGTCCCAGCCGACGCGATACCACTCCAGCATGGTGAATTCGGGATTGTGGCGACCGCCCGCCTCGCCGTTGCGGAAGACACGGCCCAGCTCGTAGCAATCGCCCACGCCAGCGGCGAGCAGGCGCTTGAGCGGGAATTCCGGCGAGGTGCGCAGCCAGCGCTGCGCTGCGCCAGCGTCGACGTGGCCGCTGAAGCGGGTATGGAAGCTTTCGATATTAGGATCGGTGTTGCCGGCGGCGGAGAGCACGGGCGTCTCCACCTCCAGCACGTCGCGTTCGGCGAAGAAGCGGCGAATCAGCGCGTACAGCTGCGCCCGCAGCACGAGGCGATCACGCAGCGATGGTGGCGGCCGATCCGCCGTCACGGCGTCGCTCCATGCGCGGCCAGCAGTGCCTGCAGGCGCGCCTCGTCCCACACTTCCACCCCGAGCTCGGCGGCCTTCTCCAGCTTGGAACCGGCCGCCTCGCCGGCCACCACGAAGCTGGTCTTCTTCGATACCGACCCGGACACCTTCGCACCCAGCGCCTCGAGCCTGTCCTTGGCCTCGTCACGACTGAGCGACTGCAACGTGCCGGTAAGCACGATGGTGCAGCCGGCCAGGGGCGCCGCGTCCGCCGGCGCGCCCGCGGGCAGTGCATCGAGCAGTGTGCGCATGGCCGCTTCGGTCTGCGTCAGCTCCTCGCGCAAGGCATCGTCGGCGAGGTAGGCGGCGAGATTGCTGGCCGCGACCTGTGGCACCCCGGCGACGATCCAGTGCGCTTCGCCGGCAGCCCGCAGCGCCTTCAGGTCGGCGTAGTGGGAGGCCAGCAACGCGGTGCTCTTGGGCCCGAGCTTGCCGACGTTCGCCATGTCCAGCAGCACGCCGAGCCCGAGTTTCTCGCGCAGCCTCGGTGACGGGTCGCCCTCGTCGCTGAAGACGATACCGGCCGTCAGCAGCGCGTCGACCACCTGCTGGTTGCCGCGCTGGGCGAAGAACGCGGCGATCGAGCTGGCCACTTCGCCGCCGATGTCCGGCAATACGCGCAGCAACGCCGCCGGCACGCTGCGGACCAGCTCCAGCCGCCCCAGCCACGCCGCCAGCGTCTTCGCGGTGCTCTCGCCGATGTGCATGATGCCGAGCGCGAAGAGGAAACGGGCCAGCGTGGTGCGCTTGCTGGCATCGATCGCTTCGACCAGGTTCTCGGCCCACTTGGTGGCGACCTTGCCCTGCCTGACGGTTTCCGGCGTGGTGCCGCTGCGCTCGTCGGCGCGGCGCTTCATGGCGATAAAGTCATCCACGCCAAGCCGGTAAAGATCCGCCGGCGTCTGCACCATGTCGAACTCGACCAGCGCATCCACATAGCGCTCGCCCAGCCCGTCGATGTCCATCGCCCGGCGCGAGGCGAAGTGGATCAGCGCCTCCTTGCGCTGCGCCGGGCAGATCAATCCGCCGGAACAGCGATACGCCGCGGCCCCTTCCTCGCGCACCAGCGCCGAATCGCAGATCGGACAGCGCGCCGGCATCTGCCACGGGACGGTGCCGGCGGGCCGCTGCTCCTCGACCACGCGCACCACCTCCGGGATCACGTCGCCGGCCCGGCGCACGATCACGGTGTCGCCGATGCGCACGTCCAGACGGGCGATCTGGTCTGCGTTGTGCAGCGTGGCGTAGGTCACCGTGACGCCGGCCACCTGCACCGGCTCCATGCGTGCGCGTGGAGTCGCCGCGCCGGTGCGGCCGATCTGTATCTCGATGTCCAGCAGCCGGGTCATCTGCTCCTGCGCCGGAAACTTGTGCGCGATCGCCCAGCGCGGCGCGCGCGAGACGAAGCCCATCGCGCGCTGGCCCTCGTAGTCGTCCAGCTTGTAGACCACCCCGTCGATGTCGTACGGCAGGCGGTCGCGCTTGTCGCCGATGCGCCGGTAGTAGGCGATCAGGCCGTCGAAGCCCTGCGCCGTGGACACCTCCGGCGAGACAGGGAAGCCCCAGTCGCGCAGCTTCTTCAGCGTCTGCGAGTGCGTGGGCGGAAGCTCGCCGCCCTCCACCACGCCTACCGCATAGGCAAAGAAACTCAACTTGCGCCGGGCCGTGATGGCCGGGTCGAGCTGGCGCAGGGAACCCGCGGCGCCATTGCGCGGGTTGGCCAAGGGCTTCTCGTCGTGCTCGCGGGCATGGGCGTTGAACGCCTCGAAATCCTTGCGCAGCATGATCACCTCGCCGCGCACCTCCAGCACCTCGGGCCAGCCGGTGCCGCGCAGCCGCAGCGGGATCGCACGCACGGTGCGCAGGTTGGCGGTGACGTCCTCGCCGGTTTCGCCGTCGCCGCGGGTGGCGCCCTGCACGAACACTCCGTGTTCGTAGCGCAGGCTGATCGCCAGCCCGTCCAGCTTCGGCTCCACCGAAAACACCGGGCCGCCGTCGGCCCCGCGCCGGTCCAGCGTCTGCTCGATGCGGCGCTCGAACTCGGCGACCTCGCGAAAGCGTTCGCGATCGCTCTCGCCCTCCTCGCCGAACGCATTGCCCAGCGACAGCATCGGCATCGCGTGGCGGACCTCGGCGAAACCGCCCTGGGCCCGGGCACCGACGGTGCGGGTGGGCGAGTCGCTGGTCGCCAGCGCGGGGTGTGCGGCTTCCAGCGCCTCGAGTTCGCGCATCAGCCGGTCATATTCGGCGTCGGGAATGCGCGGGTCGTCGAGCACGTGGTACTGGTAATTGGCCTGTTCGATCTGCGCGCGCAGCGTGTCGGCGCGGGCGGCGATGTCCGGGGGCGAAGTCATGGGGCGTGTGTCACCGGCGTTTCGGGTCACGCAAGTCTAGCGAACCGCGCCCGGCACACGCGTGCCGGGATGAAAGCGCACTGACCCGCGGTAACGCGGCCCGATGCGATAGCTGCCGCAGCAAGTATCATGGCGGGCGATGTCTCCCCTTCCCGCCACGCCGTCGGCGCCCCCGACCGAAGGCGCCGATGCGGCCACCGTCTCCTCCCGGGCGCGCTACCGCGGGCTGCTGTGGCTGGTGGCCGCGGCGTTCTTCATGCAGGCGCTTGACTCCACCATCGTCAATACCGCCGTCCCGGCGATGGCCGGGGCGCTCGCGGTGACACCGTTGGGCATGCGCAGCGCCCTGACCAGCTACGTGCTGACGCTGGCGATTCTGATTCCCGCCAGTCCGTGGCTGTGCGACCGCTTCGGCACGCGGCGGGTGTTTGCCGCGGCCATCGCCACCTTCGGGGTCGGCTCGCTGCTGTGCGGGCTCGCGCAGAGCCTGCCGCAACTGGTCGCGGCGCGGGTGCTGCAGGGCATCGGCGGCGCCTCGCTGATGCCGGTGGGGCGCTACGTGCTGGTGCGATCGATCGACAAGCGCGACTACATCCGCGCCATGAGCACGGTGGCCACGTTCGGATTGCTCGGCTCAGTACTGGGGCCGCTGCTGGGCGGTGCACTGGTGGAGTTCACTACCTGGCGCCTGATCTTCCTGATCAACGTGCCGGTGGGCCTGATCGGGCTGTGGCTCAACCGGCGCGAGATGCCCGACTACCGGCTCGACCACGCCCGCCGCTTCGATGCCGGCGGCTTCGCGATGTTCGCCGCCGCCTCCGCGCTGCTGCTGGTGGCGTCGGAACAGGCGGGCGGGCCGCAACACCGGTGGGGGCTGATCGCGGCATGCGCCACTGCGGCTGCCGTGCTGGCCGTGCTGTACGTGCGGCACAGCCGCCGCGTGACGTACCCGGTGGCGGACCTCACCCTGCTGCGGGTGCGCAGCGTATGGGTGGCCCTAAGCGGCAACCTGTTCACCCGGCTGGGCGTGTCCGGCATGTTCCTGCTGCTGGTGCTGTTCCTGCAGGTCGGCTGCGGCTGGTCGCCGACCATGGCCGGCCTGATGATGGTGCCCCAGGCGCTGGGCTCGATCTGCGCCAAGTGGGTGATCAACCGCCTGCTCGCGCGGCTGGGCTATCGCCGGTTGCTGCTGGGCAACACCCTGATGGTGGCGCTGCTGATCGCCTCGTTCTCGCTGCTGGACCACGCCACGCCGATCTGGCTGATCGCCGTGCTGGTGTTCGTATACGGGAGCTTCATGGGCCTGCAGTACACCGCCATGAACACCTTGGTCTACACCGACCTGGACATCCGTCACGCGTCGATGGCCTCGTCGATGGCGTCTACCGCACAGTACCTGTCGATGAGTTTTGGCATCGCGCTGGCGTCGCTGCTGATGGAGCTGTTCCTGGGCGACGACCCGCACGTCGCCCGCGCCTATGTGGGCGCATTCCATGGCGCGGTGCTGCTGCTGGCGGGGACCACAGCGCTGGCGTCACTGGTGTTCCTGCGGCTGCGGCCGGACCGCAACCAGGAACGCGCGCCGGCTCGCGCTGCGCGCTGATCGGCCCGACCACACCCGGCAGCAAGACGCGCGCAGGCGACACCGCTGGTACTTCATCACCGTGCTGTCTGTGCGTGCCGGGTGCCGCGAGGGCCTGATACGCTTCGGCGCTTGAGTCGCCAAGACGTGGATGCCAAGGGTTTATCGATGCGCTGGATCATTGCTGTGGCTGCGCTGCTCGCCAGCGCACCGGCTGTCGCCGAACCGGCCGACATGAACTTCCACCTGGCCAGCCACCCGATCGGCTGGTGCGCGCTGGTGCTGTTCGTGCTGGCCTACGTGGCGGTGATCTTCGAAGAGCGCCTGAACGTGGCCAAGTCCAAGCCGGTGATGCTGGCGGCCGGCCTGATCTGGGGTCTGATCGCGTGGGCCACCGGCGGCGGAGGCGGTGGTGAATCGCCCGCCGCGGCGGCGTTCGAGTCGATGTTCCTCGAGTACGCGGAGATCTTCTTCTTTCTGGTGGTGGCGATGACCTACGTCACGGCCATGGGCGAGCGCAACGTCTTCGAGGCCTTGCGCGGCGTGCTCACGCGGCGCGGCTACAGCTTCCGCGCGCTGTTCTGGATCACCGGACTGATCGCGTTCTTCCTGTCGCCGGTACTGGACAACCTCACCACCGCGCTGGTGATGTCGGCGGTGATCCTGGCCGTGGGCGGCGGCAACCAGCGTTTCATCACGCTGGCGATGATCAACCTGGTGGTGGCGGCGAACGCCGGGGGTGCGTGGAGTGCGTTTGGCGACATCACCACGCTGATGGTGTGGCAGGCCGGCAAGAGCGGCTTCTTCGACTTTTTCCGCCTGTTCGCGCCGTCGCTGGTGAACTGGCTGGTGCCGGCGATCGCGATGGCGTTCGCCCTGCCCCGCGGCGAACCCGAGTGCGCCACCGGCGACACCCGGATCAAGGCCGGCGGCATCGGCATCGTGCTGACGTTCGGCGTGACCATCGCGATCACCGTCGCCGGGCGTCAGCTGCTGGGCATGCCGGCCACCTACGGCATGCTGACCGGGCTGGCGTTGCTCAACATGGTCGCCACCCGCATCGACCGGCGCGAGCGCAGTTACGCGCTGGCGCAGGGGGCCGAGGAAAAGGGCTACTCGATCTTCAAGATCATTGCCAACGCCGAATGGGACACGCTGCTGTTCTTCTACGGCGTGTTCGCCTGCGTCGGCGGCCTTGCGGCGCTGGGGTACCTCGAGCTGGCCTCGCACCAGCTCTACGGCAACCTCGGCTTCACCATCGCCAACGCGATCATGGGCGTGGCCTCGGCGGTGGTGGACAACATCCCGATCATGTTCGCGGTGCTGAAAATGGATCCGCCGATGGATCAGGCCCAGTGGCTGCTGATCACGCTCACCGCGGGCGTGGGCGGCAGCCTGCTTTCGGTCGGTTCGGCCGCGGGCGTGGCGCTGATGGGCGCCTCGCGTGGACGCTACACGTTCATGAGCCACCTGCGCTGGAGTTGGGCGATTGCGCTGGGCTACGTCGCCAGCATCGCGCTGCACCTTTGGCTGGCCAGTCACGTGTTCAACGGCTGATGCGCCGCGTGCGTGCCATGTAGCATGCGGGACCGACCCGCAAGAGCGACCGACGCATGCACCACGCCGCCGACATCCTGCTCACCCTGTTCATCATCTTCATCGCCGCGCAGATCGGCGCGGAGGTCGCGCAGCGGATGAAACTGCCCGGCGTGGTCGGCGAGATCGCCGCTGGCTGCGTGGTGGGCCCGTCGCTGCTGGGCTGGCTCACGCCGGCGGAGATCCTGCCGGGCACGCCGCTGGATGTGATGGCCGAGATCGGCGTGGTGATGCTGCTGTTTTCGGTCGGCCTGGAGACCCGCCTGGACGACCTGAAGAAAGTCGGCAAGAGCGCTTTCCTGGTTGGCGTGCTGGGCGTGGTGGTGCCGTTCGGCCTAGGCGCACTGTGGGCCCATGGCGAAGGCTACGACTGGATCAAGTCGCTGTTCGTGGCGGCGGCCTTCGTCGCCACCTCGGCGGGTATCACCGCACGGGTGTTGCAGGAGCTGGGCGTGCTGTCGCGGGTGGAAAGCCGGGTGATCCTCGGCGCCGCCGTGATCGACGACATCCTCGCGATGCTGCTGCTCGGCGTGGTCTCCTCGTTGCAGGGCGGCGGCGAATTGAACCTGCAGTCGCTGCTGCTCACGCTGGCCGGGGCGGTCGGCTTCGTCGCCGTGTTCGGCTGGGCCGGCACCAAGGTCATGCGCCGCGGCTCGCCCTGGCTGGACAAGCCGATCAGCCCGCACTCGCCGCTGACCCTGGTGCTGGCGATCTGCCTCGGGCTGGCGTGGCTGTCCACCCGGTTCGGGCTGGCGGCCATCATCGGCGCATTCCTGGCCGGCATGATCGCCTCCGAGACCCGCCAGCGCGAGGACCTGGAACACCAGACGATGCCGCTGCTGTCGTTCCTGACGCCGTTCTTCTTCGTGGTGACCGGCGCCAAGGTGAACCTGTCCGAGCTGGCCAGCGTGGACGCGCTGGTGATGCTGGCCGTGGTCACCGTCATCGCGATCATCTCCAAGTTCGCCGGCGGCTTCCTCGGAGCGCTGTCGCTGGGCCGGCGCAGTGCCGCCATCGTCGGATTCGGCATGGTGCCGCGCGGCGAGGTGGGCGTGGTGATTGCGGCACTGGGCCTGACCGCGGGCGTGTTCAACGAGCGCGTCTACGCGATCATCGTGGCGATGTCGCTGTTGACCGCGATGGTCACGCCGCCGGTGCTGGCCATGCTGCTCAAGCGGGATCCGCCGGCCGCGTGACGGCGGTTGGGGCAATTACCCGCAGTGCGCAGCGCTCAGCCCTTCACCGCCTGGTACGCCTGCAGCGCCGCCGCCCGCGATTCGCCCAGATCGACCATCGGCGCCGGGTAGCCCGAGCGTCGCAGCAGCGAGGGATCCTTCCACGGCTCGTGGCGCAGCGCCGGTGCGGCGCTCGCCAGCTCGGGAATCCAGCGCGCCAGGTACTCGCCCTTCGCGTCGAACTTGTGCGACTGGCTGACCGGGTTGAATACGCGGAAGTAAGGCGCGGCGTCGGCGCCGCAGCCGGCCACCCATTGCCAGCCCAGGGAGTTGTTCGCCAGGTCGGCATCCACCAGGGTGTCCCAGAACCAGCGCGCGCCGTGATGCCAGTGCTGGCGCAGGTTCTTGGTGAGAAAACTGGCCACTACCATGCGCACGCGGTTGTGCATCCAGCCGGTGTGCCACAACTCGCGCATGCCGGCATCCACCAGCGGTATGCCGGTACGGCCGCGCTGCCAGCGCTCCAGCAGCGCCTGGTCCGCTTCGGCCCACGGAAACCGGTCGAACTTGGCGTTGAAGTTGCCCGTGGGCGTGTCCGGAAAGTGGAACAACAGGTGATGGGCGAACTCCCGCCACCCCAGCTCGCGCAGGAACGGCTCCACGTCCGGCCGCTTGCCGCCGCGCCTGTCCAGCAGCGCCTTCAGCCCGGCCTGCGCCTGCCGTGGCGAGATTTCGCCGAAGTGCAGGTGCGGCGACAGCCGCGAGGTGCCGTGGCGCGAGGGGATGTCGCGGCCCTCGGCGTAGTCGTTCACCGCATCGTCGGCAAACAGCTCGAGCAATTCCTGCGCACCACGCTCCCCGGGCGTCCACGCCGCGGCCATGCCGGCATCCCAGCCGATCCGCGGCAGCAGCTCGAGTGACTCGATCGATACGCCGCCATCGGCGGTCGCCCCGCGCAGCGGCTGCGGCACCGGCAACGGGTCGGCGTCGTCGATCTGCGTGCGCAGGTTGCGCCAGTACGGGGTGAACACGCGGTACGGGTCGCCGGTCTTGGTGGCGATCTGCCATGGTTCGCGCCATAGCGCGGCGTTGAAGCTGTGGGCGGCCACCCCTTGTTCGCGCAGCGCCTGTTTGACCCGTTTGTCCCGCTCGATCACGGCCGGCTCGTACAAGCGGTTCCAGTACACCGCCTCGGCACCGGTAGCGCGGATCAGCGTGGTCAGCTCGCCGAGGCTGTCGCCGGCGCGCAGGTGCAGCGTGGCGTGATGGCCGTGCAGCGACGCCGCGAGCGACGCGAGCGAATGATGCAGCCACCAGCGGCTGGCGGCACCGGGCGGCCAGTCGCCCTCCTCGTCCGGAGCATGGATGTAGACCGGCACGATCCGGTCGTGGGCGGCGCAGGCCGCGTGCAGTGCGGGGTTGTCGGCCAGCCGCAGGTCGCGGCGCAGCCATACGATGGCGAGGGACATGAAGTTCAGTTCACCCGGCAAAGGGCACAGGGTACGTGGATCGCGCGCCAGTGACCGCCACTGCGCCCAACTGACGCGCGCCGCCCGCGTCGCCCTTTGCGTGGCGCTGGCGGCGGAGCTCGCAGGCGGCTAGATGGTGCTGTCGCTCGCGCTGCGGGCGCGGGCGCGCTGCACGGCCGCATCGATGGCGCCCAGCAGTTCCACGCCGCCGAACGGCTTGCGCAGGTAGACGCTGCCTCTGGGCATGACCGCCGCGTCCGCGCGCGAGTCGGCCGAAATCACCACCAGCGCCAGCTCCGGCTGCATCCGCAGCGCTTCCTCGCACACGTCGATGCCGGTGGTCTCGCCCGCCAGCACCACATCGGCAATCAGTACATCCGGCGCGACCAGCCCAAGCAATCGCTGGGCGCTGTGGGAACCAAGCGCGCCGTGGACGCGGAATCCGCCCTTGCCTTCGAGCAGGATGCGCATGGTTTCAAGCACCGACGGATCGTCATCGACAATCAGGACCACCTTTTCGGCGCCCATGGTTCTCTCCCCAGGTTTGCGGCGCGTGGGACCCTGCCGCCACCCGCCAGTGTACCTGTCCGCCCGCATCTGCGGGATAGCAAAACGGTGGTCGCCGCGACCGCGGGGGCCGTGCTGCTGCCCGCGGCTACCGGCTCGGGCCGTGAAAAGCACGAGGCGCCCCTGGGGCGCCTCGGCAAGGTGGCGGAGAGAGTGGGATTCGAACCCACGGTAGGCTTGCACCTACGGCAGTTTTCAAGACTGCTGCCTTAAACCACTCGGCCATCTCTCCAGATCTTGTTGTTGCAACGTCGCCGCACGCTGTGAACCGTCATGACGCGGTGGATGCGGTCTGGTCCCTCCGACGCGGCGGCGCGATGGTATCAGGATCGCGGTGGCGGGGCCTCGCGTTGCTTGCGCGACAGCGCGGCGAGCGCCACCACCAGGATCGCCACCGGCACCACCGCGCCTGCCAGCGGGACCAGCAGTGCGGGCTGGCGCACCACCATCGGCACCAGTTGCGTCGCGCTGGCAAAAGCAACCGCGCTGAAACGCAACCAGCGACGGCGCAGGCCGAACATGACGGCCAGCCCAACCCACGCCAGTGCAACCCAGCTGAGCACCAGGTCGGCGGTCGGCAGCTGCCAGACGCCAGCGAAGCTCAGCCGGGTCACCAGAACCGTGGCCAGCAGCACCAGCGCACTGAAACTGGCGAACAGCTCGACCCGGCTCCACTTGCCGCCTGCGACGAGCGGTGTGGTCACGACAGCAGATCCAGCCCGCGCAGGTAGGGGCGCAGCGCCTCGGGCACCGTGATCGAACCGTCGGCGTTCTGGCCGTTTTCCATCACCGCGACCAGCGTCCGCCCCACCGCCAGGCCGGAGCCATTGAGCGTGTGCAGCAGCTCGGGCTTGCCGGTGGCCGGGTTGCGCCAGCGCGCCTGCATGCGGCGGGCCTGGAAGTCGCCGCAGTTGGAGCAGCTGGAGATCTCGCGGTAGGTGTTCTGGCTGGGCAGCCACACTTCGAGGTCGTAGGTCTTCACCGCGGAAAAGCCCATGTCGCCGGTGCACAGCAGCACCTTGCGATAAGGCAGGCCGAGCTTCTGCAGCACCGCCTCGGCGTGGCCGACCATCTCCTCGAGCTGGTCGAACGACTGCTCCGGCGTAGCCAACTGCACCATCTCCACCTTCTCGAACTGGTGCTGGCGAATCATGCCGCGGGTGTCGCGGCCGTAGCTGCCGGCTTCGGCGCGGAAGCACATGGAGTGCGCGGTGAGGCGCATCGGCAGCTCGGTGGCCTCGACGATGGAGTCGCGAACCAGATTGGTGAGCGCCACTTCGGCGGTGGGAATCAGGTAGCGCTTCGTCTCGGCCACGTTCGTGGAGAACAGGTCCTCCTCGAACTTGGGCAACTGGCCGGTGCCCTGCATGGCGTCGGCGTTGACGATCAGCGGCACGTTGCACTCGAGGTAGCCGTGCTCGCCGGTCTGCAGGTCGAGCATGAACTGGGCCAGCGCGCGGTGCAGGTGCGCCAGCTGGCCGCGCATCACGGTGAAGCGCGCGCCGGAGAGTTTGGCGCCGGCGTCGGCATCGAGCCAGCCGTGACGGGCACCGAGGTCGACGTGATCCTTGATGGCGAAATCGAAACTGCGCGGGGTGCCCCAGCGCAGGATCTCGCGGTTGTCGTGCTCGTCCTTGCCCCGAGGCACGGACTCATGAGGAATGTTGGGAATACCCAGCGCGATGTCGGCCAGCTTGGCCTGCACCTCTGCCAGCGCGGTTTCGTTGGCCTTGAGCTTGTCGCCGATACCGGCGACCTCGGCCATCAGCGACGCCACGTCCTCACCCTTGGCCTTGGCCTGGCCAATGGCCTTGGAGCGGGTGTTGCGCAGGTTCTGCAGCTCCTGGGTCTCGGTCGCCAGGCGCTTGCGCTCACTCTCGAGCGACTCCACGGCGGCAACATCGAGAGTGTAGCCACGGGTGTCGTGCAGGACGGCGGCAGTTTCGGCGAGGCGCGAGCGCAGCAGGGCGGGATCGAGCATGGGCGGACGTCCGGGATCAGCGTAAACACCGGATTATCGCTGTCGCGATGCAGCACCCGCAATGCACCACCATCGGCGCAGCCGCGCTCAGCGGCCGGGCGCGCGCTCGTGCCGCCCGATCCACCATGCCATCGCGGCGCCCGCGAGCAGCCAGCCGAGCACCTGCTCGATCAGGGCGGCGAGCGTGAAATCCAGCGGAAACCGATACCAGTTCCAGTAAGGCACCAGCAGGCTGAGCCAGCCGAACCCCGCCACGGCCGCGGCCAGCGCGAGCCGGCGGCGCATGCCGCCGCCCGCCAGCGAGAACACGAACGCGAGGGCGAGCGCGGCGAGCGCGGCGAGCGCGGCGAGCGCGGCGAGCGCGGCGAGCGTATCGGACAGCCACTGGCCCGCGATCTGCGGGCCCATCGCCATCAGATCGGTACCCCGCGGCTGGTAGACGATGAAGGCGAAAGGCGAGGCCAGGCTCTTGGCCGAATATGCCTTGGCAACTTCCGGATCCCCGGCGCGATCCGGATCGATCGAGGGCAGCAGGAAAATACCCGGCTGCTCGCCGAGCGCCTGCGGCAGCGCCGCCAGCACGGCGTTCTCCGCCACCGGCTGGCGCATGCCGACCTGCCCCAGCGGCAATGCCATGTGGGCCGCGACGCCCCAGACGAACATCACCAGACCGCCGATCAGTCCCGCCACGAGCACGCGCATGGCCACCCTCCCGTTCGTTTCGCGGAGGCTATGCCTGCCGCCTGGTCACGGCAAGCAAGGGGTCAGTCGGCGCGATCGTCCCGTGCCCTGCGGCGCGCCTCGCGCAGCGCCAGCAGCTTCTCGCGCAGCCGGGTCTCCAGTCCCCGATCGACCGGGTCATAGAACACGGTACCGGCGAGCTCGTCGGGCAGGCACTGCTGATCCAGCGCCACGCCGCCCTCGGCATCGTGGTCGTACTGGTAGTTCTTGCCGTAGCCCAGGCCTTTCATGAGCTTGGTCGGCGCGTTGCGAAGGTGCATCGGCACGTCCAGCGTGCCGCCCTCGCGTACCGCGGCGCGCGCCTTGTTGTAGGCCATGTAGGCGGCGTTGCTCTTGGGCGCGATGGCCAGCCAGATCGCCAGCTGCGCCAGGCCCAGCTCGCCCTCGGGGCTGCCCAGGCGTTCGTAGGTATCCCAAGCATCCAGCGCCATGCGCCATGCGCGCGGCTCGGCCAGGCCGATGTCCTCCACCGCCATGCGGGTCATCCGGCGTGCCAGATACAGCGGGTCAACTCCGCCATCGAGCATGCGGGTCAGCCAGTACACGGCCGCGTCCGGATCGGACGAGCGCACGGATTTGTGCAGCGCCGAGATCTGGTCGTAGAACTGCTCGCCGTTCTTGTCGAAGCGGCGGGTGCGGTCGGCCAGCACCTGTTCCAGCGTGGCCTCCCCAATGCTGCCACCGTCGGCCAGCTCGGCGGCGATCTCCAGCAGGGTCAGCGCGCGGCGTACGTCGCCATCGGCAGCCTGGGCGATCATCCGCAGCGAGGCTTCGGGCACCTCCAGCTGCAGATCGCCCAGCCCCCGCTCGCGATCGGCCAGCGCGCGGCGCAGGGCCTGCACGATGTCCTCGATCGACAGCGACTCGAGCACGTGCACGCGGCAGCGCGAGAGCAGCGCCGAGTTCAGCTCGAACGAGGGGTTCTCGGTGGTGGCACCGATGAAGATGATCGCGCCCCGTTCGATGTGCGGCAGGAACGCATCCTGCTGGGCCTTGTTGAAGCGATGCACCTCGTCCACGAACAGCACGGTGCGCCGGCCCTGGGCGAAGTTGCCTTCGGCCTCGGCCAGCGCCTTGCGCACATCCGGCAGACCCGAGAGCACCGCGGAGATGGCCTTGAAGTCGGCGTCGGCATAGTGCGCCACCAGCAACGCCAGCGTGGTCTTGCCGCAACCGGGCGGGCCCCACAGCACCATCGAGTGGATCTTGCCTGCCTCCAGCGCACGCCGCAGCGCCTTGTCGGGACCGACGATGCGTTGCTGGCCGACAATTTCATCCAGGGTACGGGGCCGCATGCGTTCTGCCAGCGGCTTGAGGGCCTGCGGCTCGGCGAAAAGGCCGCCGCCTGGCGTCATGGGGGAACGGGACATGCCGCCATGATAAGGCATCGCGGCAGCAGCGCCGGCCGGTCCCGGCGCCGGTCGCTACCGCTATGATGACGGCTGGGGGCGATCGTCAGCCTTGCGTTTTTCCACTCTCTTCAGAGCGCCATGGCTCGTAACGACGCCACAATCCGCGGGCCTTTCGCACGGGGCCCGCGCACGCCGCCGGGCCGGGCCATGTCGACCGCATGAAGGCAGGCACGCAACGCGCCCTGCACTGCCTGCTGGCGCTGCTCGTGATCGGGATCATGCTGGGTGCCGGCGCAGCGCGGGCCCAGTCCTACGATCCGTGGGCGCCGTTCCTGTCGCCGTGGTTCGAGCGCGTGGGCACCACCGACGGCTTGCCCCACTCGGTCACCACGGCCGTCGCGCAGGACCGGCGCGGGCTGGTATGGATCGGCACCATGGGCGGGCTGACCCGCTTCGACGGCTACCGCGTGCAGGTGTTCGAGGCACAGGGCGCGGCCGGCGAGCTGCCGGACGCCTACGTGCGCACCCTGCTGGCCCTGCCCGACGGCGGCGTGCTGGTGGGAACCAACGCCGGCGGCCTGGCAAGGCTGGACCCCCGCACCAACCGCTTCCATACCTACGCGATCGGACGGGGCGGCACCGCCGACGGCAAGATCTACACGCTGGCGGCCGACGGCGAACGTGGTGCATGGGTGGCCTCCGACCGGGGGCTGGACTACCTCGATTTCGCCAGCGACGTGCTGACCCGGGTGGACACCGGCTCCGGAGAGATCGCCGCCCGCAACTTCAGCGTGTTGCAGGATCGCCACGGCACCCTGTGGCTGGGCAACGATCGCGGCCTGTTCCGCCGGGCGGCAGGGCAGCACACGTTCGTGCGCGCGAGCGCGCCCGCCGACCGCAATGCCCAGATCGTGCTGCGCAACCAGATATGGGCGCTGCACGAGGATTCGGCCGGCCGGATCTGGATCGGCAGTGGTCAGGCCGGCGCGGCCTACCGCGACACCGACGGCCGCTGGCACGCGGTCCCCGGCTACAGCGGATCGCCGCGCGAGGACGGCTTCGCCACGGTGCGTGCATTGACCGAGAACGGCGACGGCACGGAGTGGATCGGCACCGATGGCAACGGCGTGCTGTCCTACCGCGCCGGCGACAGCGACGTGCACTCCATCACGCACGATGCCGCGGTGCCCTCCTCGCTGCCGGGCGATTCGGTGCGCGGCCTGCTGCACGACGCCACCGGCAACCTGTGGGTCGCCACCAACCTGGGCATCGCTCACACCAACCCGCTGGCCCGCACCGTGTGCTCGCTGCTGCCCTCGCCGACCCGTTCGCACGGCCTGTCCGACAGCAATGTGCATGCCGTGCTGGTCGATCGCCGCGGTCGCATCTGGCTCGGCCTGGGCAACGGCCGGATCGATCTCATCGATCTGGGCAGCGGCCGCATGACTCACCTGCAGATCGAGGGAGCGCAACGTCGGCGCGACGTGCAGGCGCTGCTCGAAGCCGAGGACGGCACCATCTGGGTAGGCACGCAGGGGCTGGCGCGCATCGATCCGGACACCCTGGCGATCACCGCCAATGTCGAGCCACGCCTGCTCGCGCACCCGGTGCTGAGCCTGCTGCAGGTCGACGACATGCTGCTCGCCGGCACCTACGACGGCGTCTACCGCTACTACCCCGACAGCGGCCGGCTGGAGCATTTCAGCCACAGCGCCACGGATCCCGGCTCGCTGGCCAGCGACACGGTGCGCCAGATCGCGCGGCTGGACGACCGCATCTGGTACGGCACCACGCGCGGCATGAGCGTGGCGCGGAGCGCCCAGGACGACACCGGCTTCGAGCACATCAGCCATCGCGATGCCGAGCGCACCCCGTTGCCGCAGGACTTTATCGGCTCGATCGCCGCCGACGCGCAGGGGCGCCTGTGGCTGGCGACCTTCGGCGGGCTGGCGATGCTGGAGAACCACCGGCTCGAGCCGCCATACCGCTTCCGCGTGTTCGGCACCGAGAGCGGACTGGCCAGCGACAAGATCAATGCCGTCCAGCCCGATCCGTACGGCCACGTCTGGGTGAGCATGTCCACCGGCGTGGCCATGGTCGACAGCGCCACCGGCACGGTCTACAACCTCGGCGCGCGCGACGGCCTGCACATCCCCAGCTACATCTACGTGGCCGCTGCACGGGCGCCCGACGGCGCACTGCTGTTCGGCGGCCTCGGCGGCCTCACGATCGTGCGCGACCCGCGCGCCAGCGCACCTGCCGTGGCGGTGCCCGCCCCCACCGTCACCGAAGCGCGGATCGACGGTGTCGCGCAGCCGTTCGGCGACCTGCCCGACAGCGATACGACGATCCGGCTGCAGCGCGGCAGCCGCAGCCTGCGGCTGGGTTTCGCCGTGCTCGACTACCGCGCCGCCAGCGAAACACGCTACAGCTACCGGCTGGAAGGCTTCGACGACGCCTGGACCGAGGTGCCCGCCGGCACGCCGCCCAGCGCCGTGTACACCAACCTGCCGCACGGGCAGTACACGCTGCGCCTGCGCGCCAGCACCAGCGGCATGCACGCCTCTCGCAGCGAGGCTGCGCTGCCGGTTCTGGTGGAGCCGCGCTGGTACGAGTCGCTCTGGCTGCGTGCGCTCATGCTGTTGCTGGGCGCGGCAGTGCTTGCCGCGGTGATCCATCTGCGCACGCTGTACCTGCGCCGCCAGGCGCTGCGTCTGCAGCAGCAGGTGGACGAGCGTACGCGGGACCTGCAGGACGCGAACGCCCGCCTGGACCAGCTTGCCGGTACCGACGAGCTCACCGGCGTCTACAACCGCCGGCGCTTCCTGCAGATGCTCGAGGGCGTGCGCGAGCTGAGCGAGGACGGTGACGCGTGCCTGGCGGTACTGGACCTGGACCGGTTCAAGCTGATCAACGACGGCCACGGGCACCTGGCCGGCGACGCGGTGATCCGCACGGTCACCGACATCATCGTCGGCCACTGCTCCCCCGGCGACATCGTCGGCCGCTACGGCGGCGAGGAGCTGGTGATCTGCATGCCCGACTGCACCGCGCCGCAGGGCCAGCAGGCGGCCGAGCGCATCCGCGATGCGCTGGCCGTCGCCGAAGTGCGCTTCGGCGACCATGCGATCCGCGTGACGACCAGCATCGGGGTGGCGGCGATCCGCCGCGGCGAGGCCACCGAACAATGGCTGACGCGCGCCGACGAGGCGCTGTACGAGGCGAAACGGCGCGGGCGCAACTGTTCGGTGCTGGCGCCCTGACTGAGCGGCTCAGTCCGCCTGCGCCGCCTCGCGGCGGGCGCTGACCAGCCGGTGATGCTGGTACAGCGCGTAGGCCAGCCCGGCCATGCCGGTGAGCACCGCCGGCCCCAGCAGCGTCCGTTCGCTCCAGCGCGCGTAGCCAAACGAGCCGGCGACCACGCCGGCCAGGAAACTGCCGGACACCAGCAAGTACAGGTGCAAACGCAGCGGATCCAGCGCCTCGCCGCGCAGCCGCTGGCCCAGATAGATGCCCAGGTCGGTGAAGATGCCGGTGACGTGGGTGGTGCGGAACACCGCGCCGCTGTAGGTACTGACCATGGCGTTCTGCAGACCGCAGGCCATGGCGGCCAGGTACAGGCCCAGATCGCTCTGCCCGTGCAGCAGCGGTACCGCTGTCAGCAGCAGCAGCGATTCCAGCACCAGCACCACGCCGTAGCGGCGGCCGAGCCGGAGCACCTCGTGACGCACGATGAACCCGCTGATGACGGCCCCGGCGACGAACGAAAGGATGGCGGCCAGCCAGTGCCACGCCTCGGCCAGATCGCCCTGTGCCACCGCCACTCCCAGCGCAGTGGTGGTGCCGGTCAGGTGCGTGATCGGCTGGTGCCGGAAACCGAGGAAGCCCACGGCGTTGATGCTGCCGGCAATGAACGACAGCACGCCACCGCCGACCCAGGCCCACGGCGGCAGCTTGCGCAGCATCGGCCGGTCAGTTCTGCAACGGCCGGGTGCTGAGCACGGGCAGGTCGCCGATCACGTCGGCGCCCTCTGGCGGAACGAAGTTGAAGGTATCCGGAGCGATCGACGGGTTGCGCTGCCAGTCCGAGAAGCGGATGTCGGTGGTCGAGCCGAGCTGGTCGCGAAACACCATGCGTGCCAGCCCCTGGTCGTTGAACCCGAGTTCGGCGTAGTCGAACTGCGCGTCCTTTTCCTTCGAGGTCAGCCGCAGCCAGGCCAAGCCGTCATGCTCGCCCTGCTCGGTCACGGTGAAGTCGCGATCCATCTGTTTCAGATCGGTCAGCACGGTGAGCGGGCTGTGCGACTCGGCGGTGCTCTGTATGCGCACCGTGACCTGCTCCAGCTCGGGGTCGTACAGCCACACGCGACTGCCGTCGGCGACGATCGTCTGACGGTACGGCGTGGTCGTCTCCCAGCGGAACTGCCGCGGCGCCTCCAGCGCCAGGGTGCCCGCGCTGCCTTTGCCGCTGCGCCCGTTGGGGTCGGTCAGGCTCTGCGAAAAATGGCCGGTCAGCGAGTGCAGGTCGTGCGCGAACGCGTCCAGCCGCGCCCGGCCCGGGCCGGTGGCCGCGTGGACGAGGCTGGCCAGCGAGAACGCCACAACCGCGACAACAGTGGAGACAAGACGCTTCATGGTAAACCTAAGGCGTGGGAGGCAATGCGGGAAAGTGTGCGGAGCGGCGGCTTAATCGCGACGCAAGATGGCGCGACCGTCACTTCGGCGGCGGCGGGGCCAGCACCTCGCGGTTGCCGTTGTGCTGCGGCCCGCTCACCACGCCGTCGGCCTCCATCTGCTCGATCAGCCGCGCGGCCCGGTTGTAGCCGATGCGCAGATGGCGCTGCACGCCGGAGATCGAGGCGCGCCGCGTCTGCGTGACGATGGCCACGGCCTTGTCGTACAGCTGGGTATCGGCATCGCCGCCCTCCTCGCCGTCCTGCGGCAGCCCGGAGTCGTTGATGAACTTGCCGTCGCTGGTCGCCTGCACTTCCTCCAGCACGCCCTCGATGTATTGCGGCGCGCCCTGCGACTTGAGCCACCCCACCACCTGGTGCACCTCGTGATCGTCGACGAACGCGCCGTGCACGCGCTCGGGCGTGGCGGTGCCCGGCGGCAGGTAGAGCATGTCGCCGTGGCCGAGCAGCGCTTCAGCGCCGGATTGATCGAGAATCGTGCGCGAGTCGATCTTGCTCGACACCTGGAACGCGATGCGGGTGGGGATGTTGGCCTTGATCAGGCCGGTGATCACGTCCACCGACGGGCGCTGGGTGGCCAGCACCAGGTGCACGCCGGCGGCACGCGCCTTCTGCGCCAGGCGGGCGATCAGCTCTTCGACCTTCTTGCCGACGATCATCATCATGTCGGCGAACTCGTCGATGATGATCACGATGTACGGCAGCGGCTCCAGCGGCTCCGCGGCCAGGTTCGGCATCTCCGGATTGGGCCGGAACAGCGGGTCCAGCA
>NZ_DASSAB010000049.1:0-78573 GCF_035685805.1 Dyella sp. | reverse complement strand
GCCGCTTTCGGCGCAGAGCTTCGCGTAGGCCGAGCGTATGTCGGCATCGAGATCCGGTTGCAGCGGAGCATCGATCACCCAGCCGCGGATCTCGGCGCCGGCCGCGGTGAGGGCGGGGACGTCCTCGACGTCGATGACGTCGACACCCTGGTGGCGGCCGGCAAGGAGATCCGCGGCTGGATCGTCGACACTGCCCTGCCCGCCGAGCTCGAGCAGGCGATCCGCGCGGCCTACATCAAGCTGTGCAGGGACGCCGGTGCCGACGACATCGCGGTTGCGGTTCGTTCCTCTGCTACCGCCGAGGACCTGCCCGACGCCTCGTTCGCCGGCCAGCAGGAAACCTTCCTCAACGTGGTCGGCATCGACGACGTGCTGCACAAGGTGAAGGAGGTCTTCGCCTCGCTCTACAACGATCGCGCGATCGCCTACCGCGTGCACCAGGGCTTCAAGCACGAAGAAGTGTTCCTGTCCGCCGGCGTGCAGCTGATGGTGCGCTCGGACGTGGGGGCCTCCGGCGTGCTGTTCACGCTGGACACCGAGTCTGGCTTCCGCGACGTGGTGTTCGTCACCGGCTCCTACGGCCTGGGCGAGATGGTCGTGCAGGGCGCGGTGAATCCGGACGAGTTCTACGTGTTCAAGCCCACGCTCAGGGCCGGCAAGCCTGCCCTGCTCCGCCGCAGCCTCGGCGCCAAGCAGCAGCGGATGGTCTACTCGGACCAGCCCGGCGAGCGCGTGCGCATCGAGGAGACGCCGGCCGGCGACCGCAACCGGTTCTGTGTCACCGACGGTGACGTCGAGGAGCTGGCCCGGCAGGCGCTGGTGATCGAGCAGCACTACGGCCGCCCGATGGATATCGAATGGGCGAAGGACGGCCACACCGGCAAGCTGTACGTGGTGCAGGCGCGTCCGGAGACGGTGAAGTCGCGCGCGCACGCCACCCAGCTGGAACGTTTTCACCTGGGTGAGCGCGGCAAGGTGCTCGCCGAGGGCCGCGCGATCGGTCAGAAAATCGGCGCCGGCAAGGCTCGCGTGATCCGCTCGCTGAAGGACATGAACAAGGTACAGCCCGGCGACGTGCTGATCGCGGACATGACCGATCCCGACTGGGAGCCGGTGATGAAGCGCGCGGCCGCGATCGTCACCAACCGCGGTGGCCGCACCTGCCACGCCGCAATTATCGCCCGTGAGCTCGGCGTGCCTGCCGTGGTGGGCACCGGCAACGCGCTCGAGCTGATCCCCGATGGCGCCGACGTCACCGTGTCCTGCGCCGAGGGCGATACCGGCACCATCTACGAGGGCGTGCTGAAGTTCGATCGCGTCACGGCCGACCTGGGCGACATGCCGGAGGCCCCGCTGAAGATCATGATGAACGTGGCCAATCCGGAACGCGCGTTCGATTTCGGCATGCTGCCGAACGCGGGCATCGGCCTGGCCCGTCTGGAGATGATCATCGCCAGCCATATCGGCGTGCACCCCAGGGCGTTGATCGAATACGGCAAGCAGGACGCCGAGACGCGGGCGCGCATCGACGAGCGGATGGCCGGCTACGCCGATCCCGTGTCGTTCTATGTCGACCGCCTTGGCGAAGGCATCGCCACCATTGCCGCCTCGGTCTATCCCAAGCCGGTGATCGTGCGCCTGTCCGACTTCAAGTCGAATGAATACGCAGGGCTGATCGGCGGCAGCCGCTACGAGCCGCATGAAGAAAACCCGATGATCGGCTTTCGCGGTGCCAGTCGCTATGTCGACTCCAGCTTCGCCGAGTCGTTCGGGCTGGAATGCAAGGCGGTCAAGCACGTGCGCGAAACCATGGGCCTGGACAACGTCTGGGTGATGATCCCGTTCGTGCGGACCCTGGATGAGGGCCGCAAGGTGATCGAGGTACTGGGCAGGAACGGCCTCTCCCAGGGCGAACATGGCCTGAAGGTGATCATGATGTGCGAGGTGCCGTCCAATGCCCTGCTGGCGGACGAGTTCCTCGATATCTTCGACGGCTTCTCGATCGGCTCCAACGACCTCACCCAGCTCACCCTCGGCCTCGATCGCGACTCATCGATCGTTGCCAACCTGTTCGACGAACGCGACCCGGCGGTAAAGAAGCTGCTGGCGATGGCAATTAAGACCGCGCGCGCCAAGGGCAAGTACATCGGCATCTGCGGCCAGGGCCCCAGCGATCATCCTGATCTGGCGGAGTGGCTGATGGATCAGGGCATCGAGTCGGTATCGCTCAATCCGGATACGGTGGTCGACACATGGCTGCGGCTGGCCAAGAAGAAGGCAGGCTGAGCCAGCTTTCGGCGCCAGTGGCAGGCATGGAAAAGGCGGGGCAACCCGCCTTTTCCATGCCTGGGTTGCGCTCACCCGGTGTTGTCGTGCACTGCAGCTTGCTCCGGCGCGGGCGGTACGGCTAGCGTCGTACAGCTGTTTGAACAGATGGATGGCTCCAAGGAGCGCATTTCATCGACGCGACGCCATCGGGGATCTCAATGCGTACGAGCGGGGGCACACAGGCAGCCGACACGCGTCACCGGCTGCTGGAGGCGGCCGAGTTGCTGTTCATCGAAGGGGGCTATGACGCCTTGTCCCTCCGCGCGTTGACGGCACGTGCGGGAGCAAACCTGGCGGCGGTGAACTATCACTTCGGCAGCAAGGAGGCGATGCTCAAGGAACTGCTCGCGCAGCGCCTGGATCGACTCAACGAGGAGCGTCTGCGCCTGCTCGACGCCTGTGAGTCCCACGGCACGGTACCGGATTGCGTCACCATCCTGGGCGTGCTGTTCGTTCCGGCGCTGCAGCTGGGGCGGGATCCCTCCGCCGGCCCTGCCTTCCTGCGCCTGCTCGGCCGCGTCTACAGCGACGCGTCGCCATTCATACGCGACCACCTGCAGCGACACTACCACCCGATCTTCGACCGCTTCTTCGAGGCCTTCGCGCGCGCACTGCCGCATCTGCCGCGCAACGAGCTGGGCTTGCGACTGCACTTTGCCCTGAAGTCGCTGTCCGGCGTGCTGGCCGCCGACGACCTCGGCGAGCTGGTGGCAGAACTGAGCATGGGCCAGGACATCAACGACGCGGAGCTCCTGGCCCGGTTGGTGGCGCTGGTCTCACCCGCGCTCACGGCCCCGTTAGGCACGCCGCAGCAAATCGCCGTCATCGACCGACTGCTGCGGCAGGCCGCCGATGATGCTGCCCGCACCATCCCCTCCTCCCGCTCGACAGGTACCAACTGCACCCTGCCGGCGTGACCGGCTCGCGTGGCCGAAGATCGCCCACAAAAAAGCCCCGCATCGCTGCGGGGCTTTGCTGTCTGGCGGAGAGGGTGGGATTCGAACCCACGGTACGCTTGCACGTACGCCTGATTTCGAGTCAGGTACATTCGACCACTCTGCCACCTCTCCTGAGGGGTACGCACGGTGGTCCGCGCGAGCCGGGAATAATACGCATGCCCGTGCGCCGTGACAACTACCGGAGCATGCGGCATGCTGCAGCGCTGACTATTCCTGGCCTCCCATGATCGAATTCGGACACGGCACCCACGTGGGGCTGCGCCGCACGCGCAACGAGGATACCTACTTCGCCGATCCGGCCCTGGGGCTGTTTCTGGTGGCCGATGGCATGGGTGGGCATCAACACGGGGAAGTGGCTTCGGCGATGGCGCGCGACGCCGTGGCAGAGCAGATCAGGCAAGGCAAGTCGCTGGTTGAGGCGGTGCACGCGGCGGCCCTGCGCCTGGAGTCGCATGCCCGGCAGAGCCGGGACGCTTTGCCGATGGGCACGACGCTGGCCGCTCTGCATGTGGACGAGGAGCACTATCAGCTGGCCTGGGTTGGCGACAGCCGTATCTATCGCCTGGATCCTCCTTTCCGCCAGGTCAGCCACGATCATTCGCTGGTGCAGGAGCTGATCAACGCCGGCCGCCTGGACCCGGAACTGGCCGCACGCCATCCGCAGCGCAACGTGCTGACCCAGGCGCTGGGCATCACCGCGGCCGACCAGTTGCACGTGGGCATGGCGCGAGGCACGCACACGCCGGGCGTCGGCTTCCTGCTGTGTACTGATGGCTTGACCGAAGGCATGGACGACGCCGCGCTCGCCCGCATCGCCACGCGCGGCGACCTCGCTGCACAGGAGTGCGTGGATCACCTTCTGCTCGACGCCTTGGACGCCAGTGGCAATGACAATGTCACGGTGATCCTGGTCCGGCTGAGCTGACGACTCAGGGCGCCTGCGCCGTCAGCCGCCGCCAGAGGCTCTGCCCGCCGGCGCTCTTGTCCAGTGCATCCAGCCGCTGGTCATGCGCAGCGAGTTCGTCGGCACTGGCGCACAGCACGCGCGGCCGCCGCAGCAGCTCCACCGGCACGACGATGGCCGAGCGCTGCTCCTCGCCGGCACCCTCGAACGCCAGATCCAGCGCGACCTGCCCCGAGGTCATGGCGATATAGACGTCTGCCAGCAGCTGGCAGTCGATCAGGCCACCGTGCAGGTCGCGCGCCGAGTTGTCCACGCCCAGGCGTTTGCACAACGCGTCCAGGCTGTTGCGCTGCCCGGGATAGCGCTCGCGCGCCATCGCCAGCGTGTCGAGCACGCTGCAGCGGTCGGCGATGGTGCCCCGCGGCTGCGCCAGGCGGCCAAGCTCGGCGTTGAGGAATCCGAGGTCGAACGCGGCGTTGTGGATGATCAGCTCGGCACCGTCGATGAATTCCAGAAACGCGTCGACGACGTCCGGAAACCGCGGCTTGTCCAGCAGGAACTCATCGGCAATGCCGGTGACCTGCCGCGCGCCCTCATCAATGGCCCGATCGGGGTTGAGATAAGTCTGGTAGCGGCGGCCGGTGAGCCTGCGCTCCACCATCTCGATGCAGGCGATCTCGATCAGGCGGTGACCCTGGCGCACCTCCAGACCGGTGGTCTCGGTATCGAGGACGATCTGCCTCATGCCTTGCCTCGTAACTGCTCAGCCTGCGCACGCGCCGCCTCGTCCACCCGCTCGTTTTCCGCATGGCCATTGTGGCCGCGCACCCATTGCCAGCGCACCTGGTGGGCGGCGACAGCCTCGGACAGCCGCTGCCACAGATCCTGATTCTTCACCGGCTGCCGGCTGGCAGTCTTCCAGCCGTTCGCCCGCCACTTGGGCACCCACTGCTCGATGCCCTGCATTACGTACTTGGAGTCCGTGGTCAGCTGCACGGCACACGGTCGGCGCAGGGCCTCCAGCGCTGCGATGGCCGCCATCAGCTCCATCCGGTTATTGGTGGTGTCAGGGTCGCCGCCAGCCAGCATGCGTTCGGTTCCCTTGGATCGCAGCAAGGCCGCCCAGCCGCCGGGCCCGGGATTGCCGAGGCATGCGCCGTCGGTGAAAGCGTGTACTTCGGTCAAATTAGATCCTTGTTCCATATCAGGCAGCTTCGGAGGCGTTGCGTCTCGCACCGGGTACGAGCGCCGGGTCGGCTGCGCGCACTGCGACCGGAACCGGCCGGATCGGAATCGCGGCCCGTCGTTGCTTGCGTGCCAGCAGCACGTATCCACCGCCTGCCGCCTCCGAAAAATGTGGCTGGCCCACACCGCCAGGCAGCACCTGGCCCACGCGACGTACGCGCTCCACCTGCATGGCGCCACGCCGCAACCACTCGCCCAGTTGCAGCGGCATGTGCAGCCGCAGGTGCTGTCCGCGCGCGCGCCATGCAAGCCAGGGCGTCCACAGGCTCAACGGATGGATGCCGGTGGCTACCAGCAGTCCGCCAGGCGCAAGTACGCGCACCGCCTCTTCCAGCAGCGGCTGCGGCAGCGCCGCCCGTTCCAGCGAGTGTCGCAGCACAACCAGCTCGATCGAGTCGTCGCCGAACGGCAGCGGCTGGTCAGCGCGTCCAACGATGTCGCCTTGATACCGGTCACCGCTGAAAAAGAGCCGGGTCCAGCACGACAGCATCGGTAACGCCGGTGGCGTGTCGTGCGCTGCCCCGGACAGCAGCAGACCATGATCGCCCCGGCAACGCTGCAACTCCGGCAGGAGCTCGCGCGCTTCATCCTCCAGCAAGCGCTGGAGCGGTGCGCTTGCGAAGATGTCGAAAGCTGGTGCGGGCATGCGATGCATCCGGTCGATGACCGGCGAAGTGTAACGGGTGCACGAAGTCACCGGCAGCCATCGGCCCGCATCGGTTAACGAGGCACTAACGAGGACGCCTCGCGGCGCCGCTATAGTCGGCCGCCCGGTCGCCTTCTCGATCCGTCCGACCTCTCTCGCCGAAGCCATCTGCGGAGTAATGACATGCACCTCGTGGCGCTGCCAGCCTTGGCCGACAATTACATCTGGCTCCAGCATGACGATGACGGGCACGCGCTGGTGGTCGATCCGGGCGAGGCGGAACCGGTCGAACGGGCCCTGCGGGAGCGCGGCCTGTCCTTGCGGGCAATTCTTCTGACGCATCATCATCAGGACCACATCGGCGGCGTCGAAGCGCTGCGGAGGAATCATGCTGCGGAGGTCTACGCCCCGCACGACCTGCGCATCGACCACGCCAACCAGCGGCTGGCCGACGGCGATACCCTCGAGCTCGCGACACCTGCAGCCCGCTTCGACGTCATTGCCGTGCCCGGCCACACGTTGAGCCACATTGCCTACGCCGGCGAGGGCGTGCTGTTCTGCGGCGACACGCTTTTCAGCCTCGGCTGCGGACGCCTGTTCGAAGGCACGCCCGCGCAAATGCTCGCTTCACTGGATCGACTGGCCGCCCTGCCAGGGGACCTCCAGGTGTGTTGCGCCCACGAGTACACCGCCGCGAACGGACGTTTTGCCCGGGAAATCGATGGCGGCAATGCGGCGCTGGAAGCCCGGCTCGCCGAAGTGGCCCGTCTTCGAACCGCATACCAGCCGACGCTGCCTGTGCCACTCGAACGCGAACGGCAGACCAACCCCTTCCTGCGCGTGGACGATCCGGCTCTGGTGGGGTGGGCCGCGCGGCGCGGCATCGGCACGCTGGATCGCGAAGCGCGATTTGCGGCGATTCGTGCCGCCAAAGACGCCTACCCGGGATGAGCCACCCTCTCGCGCGGCGCTCACGTCCACTTGTTCTGCTCCTGGTCATCGCGCTGGCTGCCTGCACCACGCCGGCACACAGGCCCACGCCACCCGCAGGCGAAGCCAACCCTGTTCCGGCTCCTGCCGAAAAGGTGCCTCAGTCTGCCCCGCCGCCGGTCGTCACCGCCGAGGTAACGAGCCCCCCTCAAGACATCTGGTCGCGGCTGCGCGACAGCTTTCAGATGAACGACTGCACCGGTGACGCCTCGGTGCAGTTGTGGGCACGTCGTTTCACCGCCAGTCCGAAGCGATTTGAACAGCGCATCAAGCTTTCACTGCCGCGGCTGACGTTTATCCAGGGCATCGCGGCCAGATACGGCGTCGCGGGAGAGTTTGTCTTGCTGCCGTGGGTGGAGAGCCGCTATCAGCCGGTACGGGGCCATGGGCGCCAGCCGGCGGGCATGTGGCAGATCGTGCCCGTCACTGCCGGCGCGATGGGCCTCCGAGTCAACCGCGGTTTCGATGGTCGCATGGACGTTGCGGCGGCCACCGAAGCGGTCATGGCCATGCTCGCCCGCTATCAGGACCAGTTCCACGACTGGCGCGTCACCGACTACGCCTACAACGCCGGCGAGTTTGCCGTGCGCCGCCTGATCGCTCGCCATGGCCTGCCGCCGACAGAGCCGGCGATCCCTGCGCTGCCTGTGCGCAACGTGACGCGCGAACATCTGGTAAAGCTACTCGCGATCGCCTGTGTGGTGCGCCATCCCGATCAGTTCAACGTAACGCTGCCAACGCTTCCGGAGGATCAGCACCTCGTGGCCGTGCCCATCGATCGTGCGATGAGCATGAGTAAAGCGGCAGAGCACGCGGGGATGTCGGTCGACGTACTGCGCAGCTACAACGCTGCGTTCCTGAACAACCGTATTGATCCGGATCTCGCCGATACGCTGTTGCTGCCGGGCGCCCGTGCCAACCAATTCCAAGCAGCCGTGCAGGCATCCGTGCAGAGCCCGGATACCAGCGCGTCGACGAGCGAGCAGCCGCATTCGCACGCGCAGACCCACGTCGTACGATCGGGCGAGAGCCTGTGGGGAATCGCCAGAACGTACGACATCACTGTGGCCAAGCTGCGCCGCTGGAACGCTCTGGTGGGGAACGTCGTGCGACCCGGCCAGGTGCTGGTCGTGTCGAAAGATCTTTGATCTGACCGCCGCACGACGCTGCGTCTTGCATAAAAAAGGCGGCCCCGAGGGCCGCCTTTTCCTGAATCTGCCTGTGCGCCAGACTCGGCTCAAAGGCGATCTTTCGCGACCTTGATCTCGGTGCGCGCCTTCACCTGGTCGATGAACTCGTGCGCCGCTTCAGTGCCATATGCCTTCGCCATCTGCGCCTGCAGCGTGGCGCGATCGGCGGCCGCAATCTTGCTCATGTCTGCACCCTCCACCTTGTCCAGCGCCACCAGCGCATAACTTCCATCGGCCATCTCCACCGTTCCGAATACCGGCTTGCCTTCTTGCGGATGTGGCATCAGGAACGCTCGCTCGCCGATCGAGGGCGGCAGGCCCGGCTGGGAGCGGACTACCTCCGGGGCGGCTTCCACCTTGGCTCCCGCGGAAGCAGCAACGGCGTCGAAAGCCTCGCCCTTGAGCAAGCGCGCCACGAGTGCCTGGGCCTGCGCCTTGGCCGCCTCGGTGGTGCGCTCGGCGAGCACGCGCTGGCGCACCGTATCCTTCACCTCCGACAGCGGCTTGGCCGCCGCAGGCACGTGCTTGTCGACACGTACCACCACTGCCCTGTCCGTCCCCAGTTCGATCAGGTTGGAGTTGTTGCCCTGAGCAAGTACGTCGTCACTGAAGGCCGCCTTCAGCACCTTCGGATCGCTCGCGATATCGGCACCGCCGGCGCGGGAAAACAGGTCGGTCGTCTTGATCTTCAGCCCGAGCTCCTGGGCCGCAGGCTCAAGCGATGCCGGATTCTGGTAAGTCTTGTCGGTGAGCTTTCCGGCCAGCTCATTGAACGCGCGATCACGCGAGCCGGCCTGCGCCTCTTTCGCCAATTCGTCGCGCACTTCCTCGAACGGCTTGGCCTGTCCGCTGCGGACGTCGCGTAGCCAGATGACGTGGTAGCCCTCGTCGGACAGCACCGGCTTGGAAATCTGGCCCTTCTGCAAGGCGAACAACGCCTGATCGAAGGCTGCGTTGGTCACGCCCTTCTCGAGCCAGCCCAGATCACCGCCCTGACGGCGGGAGCCCAGATCTTCCGAGTCTGCCTTGGCCAGCGCGGCGAAGTTGTCGGGCTTGGCCTCGGCAGCGATCTTCTGTGCCTTGGCGAGCGCGGCCTTCTGCTGCTCGGGCGACGCGTTTTTCGGCACGTCGATGAGGATGTGGGACACAAGCCGCTGCTCGGGCTGGATGAAGCGCTGCTTCTCGTCGGCGTAGCGCTTGCGCAGCTCCTCGTCACTCGGCGTCTCAGAGGACTTCAGGTCCGAACCATTGACCTCGACATATTGCAGCGAGACCTGCTCCGGGCTGATGAACGCGTCCTGGTGCTGCTTGTAGTAGCTGGCGATCTGCTGCTCGGTGACGGTCTCATCTTCGAGCTTCGGCAGGGGCAGCTGCGCATAGCGCACGCTGCGACGCTGCAAGCGCAGATTGATGTAACGATCGACATCGGCAGGCGTGATGATGGTGCTGGCCGTGATCGCATCCGGAATAATCCCAGGCTCCAGCGATGCGCGGATCTCGCTCTCGAACATCGCCGGGGTCTTGCCCTGAGCGGCCAGCACGGTGCGGTAGGTGGTGGGGTCGAAACGGCCGTCCAGCTCGAACGCCGGAATGCTGGCGATGAAGTCACGCACCTGCTGGTCGGACACTTGCACACCCAGGTCATCGTTGGCCTTGGCGAGGACCTTTTCGTCAACCAGCTGATCCAGAATCGCCAGTTTGGTGGCCGGCTGCTCGAACACACTGCCGTCAAAACTGTCGCCCTGCTCCGCCACCGCCCGCTGGCGCAGCTGGTTCATGCGCTCCTGGAACTGCTGCTGGCTGATTTCCTGCTTGCCGACTTTCGCCACGAACGTATCGTTGCGCGACATGAAGTAGGACTCGATGCCGAAGAAGGACATGGCAAAAACAGCTATGCCCAGAATGACGATGGACGGCCATCCGTGCATCTTGTTACGCAGAGCCTGGAGCATGGAGATCTTCCCGAGGATCGTGGTGCGGCGCACACAGTGCGCAGTGCATAAATGACAAGGGCGCCACGCGGGCGCCCTTGCTAACTCTGGCGGAGCGGACGGGACTCGAACCCGCGACCTCCGGCGTGACAGGCCAGCATTCTAACCAACTGAACTACCGCTCCGCATTTTTTCTGGTGGGTGCTGTAGGGATCGAACCTACGACCCTCGCCTTGTAAGGGCGACGCTCTACCGCTGAGCTAAGCACCCGAAACCAAGCAGCTAGCCGCTTAGTTTAGGGCATCCTTCAGGGTCTTGCCAGCCTTGAATGCCGGGACCTTGGAGGCCTTGATCTTGATCGTCTCGTTGGTACGCGGGTTGCGACCGGTGCGAGCAGCGCGCTTGCGGACGGTAAAGGTGCCGAAGCCGACAACCGACACGTCGTCGCCCTTCTTGAGCGCCTTCTGCACGGTTTCAAAGAAAGCCTCGAGGGCGCGACCCGCGTCGGCCTTGGTCAGCTCGGCCTTTTCGGCAATCGCATTGATCAGATCAGTTTTATTCATTGAGACACTCCCTTAAACGGTTTGCGGCCCGCGTGGTCAGTTGGGACGAGACAACGCCGACATGGATGGTTGGCTCCGCTAGGCGCCGTCCGCTACCCCGCATCACAGCGCAAAAACGAAGGCGCGGAGATTGCGGTACGCCTTTATACCAGTGGGCTGCGCGAATCCGCAATACAAGTTGTACCAAGGCTTTGCGGCGATCTTGCGCATCCTGGGATCATCCCTTTGGACGCTTGACAGCGCCAGCGAAAGTGGGCTCGAAATCAGGACGCTGATGGCGCTGCAAATCACAAAAAAAACGCCCGGCGAGCCGAGCGTTTTTTTGGCTGGTTTTTTCCTCGATCAGTGAGTTCGCGAAGGGCTGCCTGCCGGATCTTCCTGCTTGACCTCGACTTTCGCTATCTCGCCACCCTTGCCTGTCGCGGGCCGTAGCGGGCGCTCCAGCGCAATGTCGAGTACTTCGTCGATCCAACGCACGGGATGGATGTCCAGCGACGAAGTGATGTTGGCGGGCATGTCGGCGAGATCCTTCTTGTTCTCCTCCGGAATGATCACCGTCGTGATCCCGCCGCGGTGCGCCGCCAGCAGCTTCTCCTTGAGCCCTCCGATGGGCAGTACTCGCCCGCGCAAGGTGATCTCGCCAGTCATTGCCACCTCCGAGCGCACGGGGACACGCGTAAGCACGGAGACGAGCGCCGTGCACATGGCGATACCTGCACTGGGACCATCTTTCGGCGTGGCACCCTCGGGAACGTGAATATGGACATCAAGTTTTTGATGGAACTCGGGATCGATCCCGAGCGCCTCGGCACGCGCTCGGACCACCGACAGCGCTGCCTGGATCGACTCCTTCATGACGTCGCCCAACTGCCCGGTGTGCACGAGCCGGCCTTTCCCTGGAACCACCGAGGCCTCGATGCTCAGAAGATCGCCGCCCACCTGAGTCCACGCGAGGCCCGTCACCAGACCAATCTCGTTCTGAAGTTCCTTGCGGCCGAAGTCGAAGCGACGCACGCCCAGATAGTGCTCAAGGTTCTCGCCCGTCACGACCACGCCGGACTCGACCACCTTGCTCTTGGACCGTTTGCCGGACGCCGACTTCGCCGCTGGCCTGGACTTCGCTTCCGCACTCTTCGCCGCCTTCTTTCCCAGCTCGCCGAGCGTCAGCTCCTTTACCACCTTGCGGCAGATCTTCGAGACCTCGCGCTCCAGGTTGCGCACGCCCGATTCGCGTGTGTAGTAGCGGACGATGTCGCGCACCGCCTCCTCATCCACGCTGAGCTCTTCCGGCTTCAGTCCGTTCGCCTTCAGCTGCTTGGGCAACAGGTAGCGCTGCGCAATCGCCAGCTTCTCGTCCTCGGTATAACCGGGGATGCGGATGACCTCCATGCGATCGAGCAACGGCCCCGGGATGTTCAGCGAGTTCGCAGTCGCGATCCACATCACCTCGGAGAGGTCCAGATCCACTTCCAGATAGTGATCGTTGAACGCATGGTTCTGCTCCGGATCGAGCACTTCAAGCAACGCCGATGAAGGGTCGCCGCGGAAGTCCATCGACATCTTGTCGATCTCGTCCAGCACGAACAGCGGATTCTTCGCTCCCACCTTGTTGAGGTTCTGCACGATCCGGCCCGGCATGGATCCGATGTAGGTTCGCCGATGACCACGGATTTCAGCCTCGTCGCGCACACCGCCCAGGCTCATGCGCACAAACTTGCGGTTGGTCGCCTTGGCGATGGACTGTCCGAGCGACGTTTTGCCTACGCCGGGCGGCCCCACCAAGCACAGGATCGGACCCTTCATGGCGTTCACCCGCTGCTGCACCGCCAGATATTCGAGGATGCGCTCCTTGACCTTCTCCAACCCGAAGTGGTCGGCGTCCAGCACGTCTTGCGCCAGCTGCAGATCCTTGTGCACCTTGGAGCGCTTCTTCCAAGGCACGCCGACCAGCCAGTCCAGGTAGTTGCGCACCACCGTGGCCTCGGCGGACATCGGCGACATCTGCTTGAGCTTGTTGAACTCCTGCCGTGCCTTGGCAAGTACCGCCTTAGGCATGCCCGCGGCATCGATCCGGCGCTGCAGTTCCTCAACCTCGTTCAGGCCATCCTCGCCCTCGCCGAGCTCCTTCTGGATCGCCTTCATCTGCTCGTTGAGGTAATACTCGCGCTGGCTCTTCTCCATCTGCGACTTCACGCGGCCGCGGATCCGCTTCTCGACCTGCTGCAGATCCATCTCTCCGTCAACGAGACCGATCAACAGCTCGAGCCTCTGACCGACGTCTGCCGTCTCAAGCACACGTTGCTTGTCAGCCATGCGGACCGAGAGATGCGCGGCAATCGAATCGGCCAGACGCGACGGGTCTTCGATGCCGGAGAGCGTCGCGAGCACTTCGGGTGGCAACTTGCGACTTTGCTTGACCAACTGCTCGAACAGCGAAGTGAGCGTGCGCGACACCACGTCCAGCTCACGCTCCTTGGTGCTGTAGACCGGCTCGATCACGTGAGACTGCGCGGTCAGCATGCCGCCGTCATCTCGGAAATTGTCAATCGCCACGCGCGACTGCCCCTCGACCAGTACTTTCACAGTGCCGTCCGGGAGCTTCAGCAATTGCAGTACCCCCGCAAGAGTGCCTACCTCGTGCAGGTCGGCAATCTCGGGATCGTCGATGTCCGGGCTCTTCTGCGCGACCAGCAGAATCTGTCGCTCGCCCTCCATCGCTCGCTCCAGCGCGCGCATGGACTTGTCCCGGCCGACAAACAGCGGGATCACCATGTGCGGATAGACCACCACGTCCCGCAACGGCAACACGGGCAGCGCGTCCAGCGTGGCGGACGCGACGAAGGTGGCGGTGGGGGAAGATGCACTTTTCGCCATGATGAAAGGTTTCCTAGCAGTCTCGCTCAAGCCTGCCCCGACACTGCGCCGGGGACACTATCCCGTCAAGTGGAGTCTTTCGACGGTGTCCACAAGTACATAGGACCAAACGAAAAAGCCCGGAACGATGTCCGGGCTTTCGCTGCGTGATACGCGACAGAGCCGCTCAGGCTGCGCCGCTGCCCTCGCCCACCGCCCGCTGCTGCAGATTGCCGCGGTAGATAAGATAGGGTTCCGCCTGGCCCTCGATGACGGCGTCATCGACGACAACCTTGCTCACGTGCTCGAGCGACGGCAACTCGTACATGGTGTCCAGAAGAACCTGCTCGAGAATGGTCCGCAAGCCGCGTGCTCCCGTCTTGCGCTTGAGCGCTTTCTTCGCGATAGCCTGCAGCGCCTCCGGGCGGAACTCCAACTCCGCGCCCTCCATTTCGAACAGCTTGCGGAACTGCTTGGTTACCGCATTCTTCGGCTCGGTAAGGATCTTCACCAAGGCGGGTTCATCCAGCTCGTCCAGCGTGGCCACTACCGGAAGACGACCCACGAACTCGGGAATCAACCCAAACCGCACGAGGTCGGCCGGCTCCACATCCGCCAGCACCTTGCCAAGGTTAGACGTACGCTCCTTGGATCGAACTTCCGCAGAGAAGCCAATGCCGGTGGTCTCGGAGCGCTGCTGGATCACCTTCTCCAGACCGGCAAACGCACCGCCACAGATGAAGAGAATGTTCTTGGTGTCTACCTGCAGGAACTCCTGCTGCGGATGCTTGCGCCCGCCCTGGGGCGGCACCGAAGCCAAGGTACCCTCGATCAACTTCAACAGGGCCTGCTGCACGCCCTCGCCGGAGACGTCCCGTGTGATGGAGGGGTTCTCGCTCTTGCGTGAAATCTTGTCGATTTCATCGATGTAGACAATGCCCGATTGGGCCTTCTCAACGTCGTAATCGCACTTCTGCAGGAGCTTCTGGATGATGTTCTCCACGTCCTCACCGACGTATCCTGCCTCGGTGAGAGTGGTGGCATCAGCGATCGTGAACGGCACATTCAACAGTCGTGCGAGCGTTTCCGCCAGCAACGTCTTGCCGGAACCGGTCGGGCCGATCAACAGGATGTTGGACTTGCCCAACTCGATCTCGTCGCTCTTCTGGCGAGACTCCATCCGCTTGTAGTGGTTGTAGACCGCCACCGCCAGCGACTTCTTGGCGCGGGTCTGCCCGACCACGTACTGGTCGAGGGTTTCCATGATCTCGCGGGGCTTGGGCAGCTGGGTGCGGCCGGAAGCGGCCTTCTCCTCAAGCTCCTCGCGGATGATGTCGTTGCAAAGCTCGACGCACTCGTCGCAGATGAACACCGACGGGCCGGCGATCAGCTTGCGGACTTCGTGCTGGCTCTTGCCGCAGAACGAGCAATAGAGAATCTTGCCGGTGTCCGTGGACCGCCCTTGCCGCTCGTCGCTCATGCTAATGATCCTGCCATGTAACCGGTTTTCGGTTTGAGAATAACACACGGCTCCGCGCCTGAATCCAGACGCGGAGCACGCTCATACAGCCTGCTGGAAGGGCCTCGCTCAGGCCGACTTGACGCTCTCGCCGGCGCGTCGGTCGAGGACCGAGTCGATGAGTCCGTACTCGACCGCTGCCTCGGCGCTCATGAAGCGGTCACGCTCCATATCGCGCTCGATCTTGTCCAGCGGCTGCCCGGTGTGATCGACGTAGATCTGGTTGAGGCGACGGCGCAGGTAGAGAATCTCCTGGGCCTGGATTTCGATATCGGTTGCCTGGCCGCGGGCGCCACCGGAGGGCTGGTGGATCATCACGCGGGAATTGGGCAACGAATAACGCTTGCCCTTGGCACCGGCCATCAAAAGCAACGATGCCGCACTGCATGCCTGCCCGATGCACATGGTGCTGACGTCCGGCTTGATGAACTGCATCGTGTCGTAGATCGCCAGACCGGCCGTTACGGCACCGCCGGGGCTGTTGATGTACAGGTGGATGTCCTTCTCCGGGTTCTCCGATTCCAGGAACAGCATCTGCGCCACCAGCAGATTGGCAACGTGATCGTTCACCTCGCCGACCAGAAAGATCACCCGCTCTTTGAGCAGACGCGAGTAAATATCGTAAGAACGCTCACCGCGAGCCGTCTGTTCGACGACCATGGGCACCAGGTTGAGACTCTTGATCGATTCCATGGTCATGCTTGCGGCTCTCCGGTAATTGGGCCTGTTGACGCAGCCTGAGATAGTACGGCTCAGGCACCCGCCGGGCGCATCACCTCGTCGAAGCTGAGGTTCTGGTCGGTGGTGATGGCATGCTCCGCCACCCACTCGGCCACCTGATCTTCCATCACGCGGTTCTGCAACCCGGACATGAGTTGGGGATCGGAGTTGTACAGTTCAATGACCTGCTCGGGCTCTTCGTAAGTCGACGCGATAGCCGCCAACTGCTCGGCAACGCGCTTGCGATCGATGGCGAGCGACTGCTTGCGTGCTATCTCACCCATCAGCAGCCCGGCCAGAACGCGCTTGCGTGCCATCGGAGTCGCTGCCTCGACCAGCGCCTGCGGCGGCTGCTGTCCCTTGGGCACGCTACCGGCTGCGAGATTACGGGCTTCGGACTGGATCATCAGGTTCGGCACCTCCGTCTCACCGTAGGCCTCGGCGAGCTTTTCGGCCACTTCGGACTTCAGGCGGGCCATCAGCGTCGCCTTAAGCTCGCGCTCCAGGTTCGCCCGGACTTCCTTGCGGAACATCTCGAGGTCGCCGTCGGCAATCCCGAACAGCTTGGCGAACTCGCCGTCGACCTCCGGCAGCTGCGGCTCCTGCACCTTGACGATGTTGAAGCTGACCGAGGCGGTCTTGCCCGCCAGCTGTTCGTTGCGGAAATCGGCCGGAAAGTCGATGTTGCTCTCGAACGACTCGTCCGCCTTGTGCCCGGTCAGCGCCTCATCCAGAGCCTTGAACAGGGTGCCCGATCCAAGCACGCTGCCAGCGCGCTCCAGACCCTCGACCGGGAAGCGATACTCGCCCGCCTGGGCGGCGTACTCGAACATCACGAAATCGCCCTCCTTCGAAGGACGATCGACCAGCTCGAACGTGCGCCGCTGCTGACGCAGCGTTTCGACCATCTTCTCGATGTCGGCGTCGGCAACCTGGGCAACGGGCCGCTTGATCTCCAGCGAGGCGACGTCGACCTCGGGGAATTCGGGCATCACCTCGAAGGTCGCCGTATAGGCAATCTCGCCGTTCTCGGGCTTGCCGGTGGTGTCGATGGCAGGATTGGCGACCGGGCGAAGATTCTCCTTGTCGAACGCCTCGCGCAAGGTGCTGCCAATCAGATCCGAAAGAACCTCGCCGCGCACCTGGGCGCCGAAACGCTGCTGGATCACGGTCGTCGGCACCTTGCCCGGGCGAAAGCCCTTGAGGCGGACCGTGCGGCCCATCTCTGCGATGCGCGCGGACACCTGCGACTCATAGCGCTCGGCGGGAAACTTCACCGTGAGCTTGCGCTCGAGCTTGCCCACGTTCTCAACCGAAACCTGCATGACGACTCCTGGATAACCTTGGGTAATGATGGCCGGACACCGGCCCTGCGGCATTTTCTGCCGCCATCAACATGAAAAGACCTACGGGATGGTGCGAAAGGCGGGACTCGAACCCGCACGGTGTTACCCGCCAGAACCTAAATCTGGTGCGTCTACCAGTTCCGCCACTTTCGCTTCGCCACCGCATCAGACACCGGCAACCTTAGGATTCTACGGGCAATCCTCCTGACGCGGCGGAGCGCGTGAAGACGAGACCCTAGAAGCCCACTGGGGTTCGGCGCTAAGTCGATGATTCCCTTGCACGAAAGCTCGACATTTTAGGATCGCGCCACGCCCAAGCACAAGCATCGGCGCAAAGGCACGAAGTGGCCGACGAAGCGCTTGCCGAGCAGGTCCCTGAAAAGCAAAACGCCGGTCGAAATCGACCGGCGTTCTGGCTTCATTGGTGGGCCGTGTAGGATTCGAACCTACGACCAATTGATTAAGAGTCAACTGCTCTACCAACTGAGCTAACGGCCCTGAAACTTAAATTGGGGTGAGCGATGGGATTCGAACCCACGACATCCGGAATCACAATCCGGGACTCTAACCAGCTGAGCTACGCCCACCGTAAAACGTTTTGTTGGCGCGCCCGACAGGACTCGAACCTGCAACCGTCGGCTTAGAAGGCCGATGCTCTATCCGGTTGAGCTACAGGCGCAGTCACCGCACGGAAGAGCCTAGCGTGGTCGGGGCAGAGGGATTCGAACCCCCGACTTTTGCGTCCCAAACGCAACGCTCTACCAGACTGAGCTATACCCCGCCTAAAACACTCATCACCTTCGCTACGCGAAGCTTTCGAATGCTACGGGTGACATCGCTATCAGTCAATCCGTATCGTGAGCACACCGAACTTCGTCGCCGTCCGGCTGCGAGGCGATGACTTGCCCCGCATGTGGGTCTGCCGTTACCGCAAGCAGATCCGGAAAAAATGGTGCGCCCGGAGAGATTCGAACTCCCGACCACCAAGTTCGTAGCCTGGTACTCTATCCAACTGAGCTACGGGCGCACACTAAAAACTCGTAACCTTGGCGAACCACCGAAGTGGTGACCGCCGAAGCAAGAAGCGGAATTATTCAGATACTGCACGCGGGCGTCAACACCTTTCGCCAAATTTTTTCGAATTCTTTTCCCGGGCGTGTCGACCACGCCCCCCAGAGCTCCCCGACCGCCGCCGTTTGGACGGCCAAAAAAAAAACGCCGCAATCGATGCGGCGCTCTTCTTTGCGTCCATCGACGAGCCATCAGCTCTGGATGGCGGGATTTCCGAGCTTGGTGGAACCTGCATCACCGCGAGGGGGCAGCGGCGGCACGGGGCCTGCAGGGCCGCTCTTGGTCCAGTCAGCCGGCGGGCCAGGTTCGCGTCCCGCCATGATGTCGTCGATCTGATGTGCATCGATCGTTTCGTACTGGAGCAACGCCTCCGCCATCACGTGCAACTTGTCGATGTTGTCGGTGAGCAGCTGCGTGCTGCGGGCATAGGCTCGGTCGAGAATGTTGCGCACGACTTCGTCGATCTTGCTCGCGGTCTCGTTGGAGATGCTCTTGTGCTGCGTCACCGACCGGCCCAGGAACACCTCGTCCTCGTCCTCACCGTACGTGATCGGGCCCAGCTCGTCGGAAAGCCCCCACTTGGTCGCCATGTTACGCGCCATCTTGGTAGCGCGTTCGATGTCATTCGACGCACCGGTCGTGACCTTGTCGGCGCCGAATATGAGCTCTTCCGCGACACGACCGCCGTACAAGGAGCAGAGCTGCGACTGGATCGCCACGCGGTTGATGCTGTACTTGTCACCCTCGGGCAGGTACATGGTCACGCCGAGCGCGCGCCCACGAGGAATGATGGTGACCTTGTAGACCGGGTCATGTTCCGGCACCAGGCGCCCGATGATGGCGTGCCCCGCCTCGTGGTAAGCGGTGAGCTTCTTCTCGTCCTCGCTCATCGCCATCGAGCGGCGCTCGGCACCCATCAGGATCTTGTCGCGCGCCTTGTCGAGATGGGTCATGCGCACCTCTCGCGCATTCTCCCGCGCCGCGAACAGGGCCGCCTCGTTCACTAGGTTGGCCAAGTCGGCACCAGAAAAACCCGGCGTGCCACGGGCGATCACCATTGCGTTCACGTCGGTGGCCATGGGCACCTTGCGCAGGTGCACCTGAAGGATCTGCTCGCGCCCCTTCACATCCGGCAGGCCGACCACCACCTGGCGGTCGAACCGGCCCGGTCGCAGCAGCGCAGGATCAAGCACGTCCGGTCGATTGGTCGCGGCAATCACGATGATCCCTTCCGTGCCTTCAAAGCCGTCCATCTCAACCAGCAGCTGGTTAAGGGTCTGCTCGCGCTCGTCGTGACCGCCGCCCAGCCCGGCGCCGCGATGACGGCCAACCGCGTCGATCTCGTCAATAAAGATGATGCACGGCGCATGCTTCTTGGCCTGCTCGAACATGTCGCGCACGCGACTGGCGCCCACGCCAACGAACATCTCCACGAAGTCCGAACCTGAGATCGAGAAGAACGGCACTTTAGCTTCGCCTGCGATGGCCTTCGCCAGCAGGGTCTTGCCGGTTCCAGGCGGGCCGACCATCAGCACGCCGCGCGGAATCTTGCCTCCGAGCTTCTGGAACTTGCCGGGATCACGCAGGAACTCGACCAGCTCGCCCACTTCTTCCTTGGCTTCGTCACACCCTGCGACGTCGGTGAAATTGACCTTTACCTGGTCCTCGCCCTGCAGCTTGGCCCGCGAGCGGCCGAAGCTCATCGCGCCACGCCCGCCGCCGCCGGACTGCATCTGGCGCATGAACCAGATGAACACGCCCGCGATCAGGATGACCGGCAGCCAGCTCACCAGAAGGTTGACCAGGGAGAAACCGGGAGCGGCATCCTGGCGAACCTCCACGCCCTTGTCCTGCATCTGCTTGACCACGGAGTTGGTGGAAAAGCCGAGCACCGGCGCCACCGTGCGGAAGGCGCTGCCATCCTTCAGCTTGCCGCTGATGGTGGCCGGATTCTCCGCACTGATGGTCGCGCTGGACACGTTGCCGTTGTCCACGTTCTGGACGAAGGCGCTGTAGGCCAAATCAGAAGAGGCGCCGCCATGCGGATTGAAGCTCTGGAACACGGCGATGAGCACCACCGCGATGATCAGCCAGAGCAATAGATTTTTAGCCATCTCGTTCATGCACGGTTCCCGCCGGATGGCGCGGTGCCGGGCTTGAGCCCGACAGCCAGCGCGTACACCTCGCGCGACCGAGCGCGTGAGGCTTTAGGTTTACGCATAGTCACGCGCGAAAAGTTCGCGCGCAAGCTGCGAAGGTAATCATCGAAACCCGCTCCCTGAAACAACTTGATCAGGAACGAGCCTCCCGGCTTGAGCCACTGCCGGCTGAAATCGAGCGCCAGTTCGGCCAGATCCATGGACCGGATCTGATCCGCCAGCGCCACGCCACTCATATTGGGGGCCATATCGGACAGCACAAGATCGACCTTCTGGCCTTCCAGTCGCGCCTCAAGCTGCGTCAACACGTCCGCCTCGCGGAAGTCGCCTTGCAGAAAATCGACCCCGGCGATGCCCTGCATGGGCAGGATATCCAGTGCCACTACCTTGCCCGAGTCGCCCAGACGCTGGCGCACCAGTTGGGACCAGCTTCCCGGCGCCGCACCCAGGTCGACCACGGAGATGCCGGGCTTGAGCAGCCGGTCGCGCTCGATCAGCTCCTCGAGCTTGTAGACCGCGCGGGAACGCACCCCCTCCGCCTGGGCCTTCTTCACATAGACATCGTCGAAATGCTCCCGCAGCCAGCGGGAACTGCTTTTGCTGCGAGACATGATCGGCAACGTCACAGATACGGAAAATGGCCTGCATGATACCCTTTGCGGCCAACCGACAGCGAATCGAGCTCCGCACCGTATGGCCCTTTCCCCCTCGCAACAGCGCTATCTGCGCAGCCTCGCCCACGACCTGAGTCCGGTTATCCTGCTCGGCGCCAAGGGAGCGACCGACGCCGTGCTGAAGGAACTCGATCTCGCGCTGTCACATCATGAGCTGGTCAAGGTAAAGCTGTCTGGCGGTGACAAGGAGGAGCGTCAGGCCCAGATCGAGTTCCTCGCGGGAGGGAGCGGCGCGGAGAGCGTGCAGCAGATCGGGCACGTCGTGGTGCTGTTCCGACGCAACGCCGACGACCCCAAGCTGGCTCTGCCCCGCTGATGGATCTGTCGCTTGATCGCCCCGAGTCGTTCCTTTTCGTGCGTCGCACGAGCCAGGAGACTGTCACGGTGGTGGACCGGGAGCTCGACCAAAGTTTTCTGCTGGCGCCCGACCGCCTGATTGAGGGATGGCCAGCGGCCTCCGCCAGCACGCTGGAGGTGAAGCACGCCGAGGCCGTGCTCGAGCTGCAGCCGGAGCTGGTGCTGCTGGGCACCGGCGTGCGCCAGAGCTTTCCGCCCGCGGCATTTCTGGCGGCTTTCCTGCGCCAGGGCATTGGCATCGAGGTCATGGACAACGCCGCAGCGGCTCGCACCTACGACCTTCTTGCCGGAGAAGGGCGGCGGGTGGTGGTGGGCTTCATCCTTGCCGGCCGCTCGCCGGCACGGTGACATTCAGCGCGGCGGCAGGTAGTCCAGCGGATTGACCGGATTGCCGTTGCGGCGGATCTGGAACTGCAACTCGTCGCGCGCTGCACCGGTCGATCCCATTTCGGCGATCTGCTGCCCGGCCGTCACCCGCTGTCCCTCTTTGACCAGCCGCTTCCGATTGTGGCCGTATGCGGACAGGAAATCGTCGCTGTGCTTGACGATCACCAACTCGCCATATCCCACCAGACCGTTGCCGCTGTAAACCACCACCCCATCGGCCGCGGCACGCACAGGGCTACCCGACGCGCCCCCGATCTCGATACCAGGGATTGCATCGCCGCTGCGGAACCCCTTGACCAGCGAACCGTCTGCTGGCCAGCGCCAGCTCACGCCGCCGATCGACCTCGAGCCGCCAGCGGCTGGAACCGGAGCGGCCGGCGGCGGCGGTGGCGGAACGGCCGGCGGCACGCCAGCAACCGGCACGTTGTCGACTACTGCAGCTGGTGCAGCTGGCGCCGGCACGGCTACTGCAACCGCCGGGCGAGGTTCGGGAATGGCCGGGGGACGAGCGGCGGGTGGGCGGGCGGGCGGGCGCACTGACGCCACCGGGGCGGCTGCTCGCGAGACAGTCGGCGCGTGCAGCACGAGCTGCTGCCCGGGCCAGATGGTGTACGGCGGTGCGATGCTGTTCCAGCGGGCGACGTCGCGAAAGTCCTGCCCATGGCGGAAGGCGATGGAGTACAGCGTGTCGCCCTTGCTCACTCGGTAGATCCCGCTGGTGCCGACATTGCGCACGGGATGGTCCACCGCGCGCGCCGGTCGACCTGAGGCGGGCTGTATCACGACGGAGCGGCGGGTTCCGCACGCGCTGATGGCAAAAGCGACAGCCACGATCGTGGCGGCGTAACAGGTTCCTTTCATGCCGTTGAGCATAGCGAGCACCGCGCGTGTTTCCTATGAAAAGGCAGCAGGTGCGAGCTCAGCGCGGCCACAACCACCAGGCGAGCAACGCGCCGAGCAGCGCAATCGCAGCCCAGCCGATCCACTCGATGTTCTTGCGCAGGATCTGCTCCGCGCGTTCCCCCACCAGACGTACCAGCAAGGCAAGCAGCCACACGCGCTTGCCGCGTCCAATCGCCATGCAGGCCAGGAACGGCAGCAGCGGCACACCGACGATACCGGCGGCCCAGGTGACGAACTTCATTGGAATCACCGGCTGCAAGGCAGCGAGCATCAGCGCGCCGAGCATCGCCAGCCAGTGCTGGGCCATGTCGGCACGAAGGTGCTCCACCCATGTGCCGATGGTTTGTTGCATGCCGTCGCTGAGCAGCGGCCGGATTCCCTCGTAAGCCCAGTGCCCGAGCGCGTAGCCGACCAGTGACCCGAGCAGCGAAAACACCAGGCTGAGGTTGGCGTAGAAGAAGGCACGATGGCGCTTGCCGAGCATCATCGGCGCCAGCATCACCTCGGGCATCACCGGGAAGATGAAAGCCTCCACGAAGCTCAAGCCGCACAGGTAGTAGACCGATTGCGGATGACGCGCCCAGACCAGTGCTCGTGCGTACAGCGCCCCGAACAGGCGCATCAGCCGATGCCGCCCAGCAGCGGAACGAAGCTGACTGCGCCGAGTTCTTCCTGGACGAAGTCGCCCTGCCCATCGCCGCGGATGCGGATGAGCGTCTGGCTGCTTGGGGAACCGACCGGAGCCACCAGCACCCCCGTGGGCGTCATCTGATCCAGGATCGCGTGCGGAATGGCGTCACCCGCGGCCGTGAGGATGACGGCATCAAACGGGCCCTCGTCAGGCCAGCCAAGCTTGCCGTCGTCATGGCGCGAGCGGAGATTCTCGATGCCCAGCTGACGGAATCGCCGACGCGCCTGGCGCAGCAGTTCCTCGATTCGCTCGACCGTGTAGACCTTCGGTACCAGCGCTGACAGCACCGCGGCCTGGTAGCCCGAGCCGGTGCCGATCTCCAGCACTTTCTGCGGCATCCCGAACTCGAGCAGGGCCTCGGTCATGCGCGCCACGACCCACGGCTGCGAGATGGTCTGGCCGTGGCCGATCGGCAGCGCGGTGTTCTCGTACGCGCGCGAGTGCAGCGCCTGGTCGATGAAATGATGCCGTGGAAGATGGCGGATCACGTCGATCACGCGGGCGTCGCGGATCCCGCCTTCCTTCAGTGCGGACGCAAGGCGGTCGCGCGCGCGCTGGGACGTCATCCCTTCGCCCTTGAGAGCCGATGGCGGCAGCGGATGGATGTTCATCGCGTCAGGCCGCCGGGGCGTCGATTGCGGCGGTCATCGCCTGCATCCAGCCGCTGACCTTCTCCAGCGCCTGGTAACGGGTCAGGTCGACGTGGATCGGCGTGACCGAGACATAGCCCCGGCGCACCGCGTGGAAATCGGTACCCGGGCCGTCGTCTTCCGCGTCACCCGCCGGGCCGATCCACCACATCGGACGACCGCGCGGATCGGTCTGCTCGATGCATGCATCCGCGCGATGGCGCTTGCCCAGGCGTGCCACCTCGAACCCCTGGATCTGCTCCCATGGCAGGTCCGGCACGTTGACGTTGAGGATGGTGTCCGCGGGCAGCGGATCGACCAGCAGCCGCTCCATCAGCATCACCACGGCTCGCGCCGCTGACTCGTAGTGCTCGCCGCGATGGTCGCGACTGGCCAGCGATACCGCGATCGCCGGCAACCCAAGGAAACGCCCTTCCATGGCGGCAGAGACGGTGCCCGAATAGATCACGTCGTCGCCAAGGTTGGCCGAATTGTTGATGCCCGACACGACGATGTGCGGTTCCTCCTCGAGCAACCCCGCCAGGGCCAGGTGCACGCAGTCGGTAGGGGTACCTGCGACCCGATAGAAGCCGTTGTCCATCCGCAGCACCCGGATCGGTGCATCGAGCGTCAGCGAATTGCTGGCGCCAGAGCGGTCACGGTCCGGCGCGACCACGGTCACCTCACCCACCGCGCCGAGACGCTCGGCGAGCACGCGGATGCCCGGTGCATCCACGCCATCATCGTTGCTTACCAGAACTCGCATGTTGATCCGTCGAAAGCCGTTGGCAGGCAGCGGTGGAGCCGGCTGCAATGCCTGAGTGCAAGAGGGCGAGTCTAACCGAGGGTGTCGCCGGTTTCATCGCGTCGCCGGTAATCCTCGCGCCGCGGCGCCTGCTCAGTTTGGGTAGCATGGGCGCATGAAAGGGCGCACGCCAACGCGGATCACCGACGACGACGCCAGGTTATTCCGGGAAGCCATCGGCGAGGTCCGCCAGTTCGACGCCGTGGCCGGGCCGCCGCCAGCGCCGAAACCGCCGCCGCGAGCCCGCATGTTCGAACAGGACGAGGCGGCCGTACCTGGCGAGCTGCTCGACATGGCGTTCGACCCCGCGCTGCTGGAGGTGGGCGAGGAACTGAGCTTCCTGCACGACGGGTATCCGCCCAAGCTGCTGAAGCAACTCAAGCGCGGGCACTTCAGCGTGCAGGACGATCTGGACCTGCACCACATGAACGCGGCCGCGGCGCAGGCGAGCATCACCGACTTCCTCGCCGAAGCACGGCGTGCCGGACTTCGCTGCGTGCGCATCGTGCACGGCAAGGGGTTGCGGTCCAAGGCGGCCGGGCCCGTGCTCAAGGCACTCACCGACCGCATGCTGCGACGGCGCGACGAGGTGATCGCCTTCGCCTCCGCACGCCCCGCCCTGGGGGGCACCGGCGCGGTGGTCGTGTTGCTGAAACGCTAGCGTTCGCTCTGGGGCAGTCGGTCAGCGGCACCAGAGGCGCTGGCAACACCTGCTTAAGCGGCCGGCTCCGTCGCCAGCTCCCGCACCACCACCGTCGCGTAAGCGCCGGCAGGGAGTTCGAACGCCAGTTCCAGCGCTGCGTCATCGAGCCAGCGCCAGCGCAGTTCCCTCGGCATCAGGCGCAGGGCCCGGCGCTCCTGATCCATCCGCGCCCTGGCAAGGCCCTGCGCGAGGTCGGCATAGCCAGCGGCGACGGCCCGTTCCAGAGCCCCCACCTCGCCGGTGGTCGGTGGCTCGCCATCGCCCCAGAGCGGGCCGGACGGATGAATGTCGCCCTGGGATAGCCGCGCAGCCAGCGCGCCGTCGAACGGCTCCGGGCCGAACCACGAGCGCGATCCGGCCAGCGCCCAGATCTCTCCTTCCAGCGCGGTGTCCCAGCTGCCCTGCTCCACGCGGCTGGCCAGCACGCTGTTGAAGATCTGCGAGCGCGCCGCCGAGAGCAGGAACGAACGCTTGTCCCGGTCGATCCGGCGTCCGGCGAACATGGCACGCGCCTGCGCCAGGTTGCCGCCCTCGCGGCCGAAGCGCTGCTCGCCGAAGTAGTTCGGGACGCCGCGGGCGGCAATCTGCTGCAGCACCCGCTCGGCCTCCTCCCGCACGCCCTGCACATCACGCAGGATCAACACGAAGCGGTTGCCACGCAGGGCGCCGCGCTTGAGCTTGCGGCTATGCCGCGTCGCTGCCAGCACGCGAACCTCCGCGTGCGGAAATGCGGACCAGTCCGGATCAGGGCGCCCCGGCAGCTGCACCGAGAAGGTCTGGCGGGTCACCGCATGACGGTCTTTCAAGCCGGCGTAACCGACGTTCATCGGCGCGACGTCGGCGAACTTCGCCAACTCACGCGCCACCCAGTCGGTGTTGGCGCCGCGCTTTTCCACCCACAACAGTGCGTGCTCGCCCTGCCCTTCGGCGTCGTAGCCGAGGATCTCCTCCACCACGAAGTCTTCGGGCGTGGTGCGCAGGCGTGCCGTCAGCGGCACGGCGCCGTAGGCGGTGGGAAGTTCGGAAACAGGCATCGCGCTCCGCCGGCAGACCGGCCGCAAGAACGGTCGGCTACATCAGGAACAGCGTGGCCAGACCGAGAAAAATGAAGAAACCGCCACTGTCGGTCATGGCGGTGATCAGCACACTGGAGCCCAGCGCCGGGTCGCGGCCAAAGCGGGTCATCAGCATCGGGATGCCGACCCCGGCGAAGGCCGCCAGCAGCAGGTTCAGCGTCATGGCGGCGGTCATCACCACGCCGAGCGCGACGTTGCTGTACAGCAGGTACGACACCACCCCGATCACGCCACCCCACACCAGCCCGTTGAACAGCGACACGGCCAGCTCCTTGCGCCAGAGTCGCCGGGCGCTGTCTGGGGTGATCTGGTTCAGCGCCATGGCCCGCACGATCATGGTGATGGTCTGGTTGCCGGAATTGCCGCCGATGCCGGCCACGATCGGCATCAGCGTGGCCAGCGCCACCAGCTTCTGGATCGAGCCCTCGAACAGGCCGATCACGCGCGAGGCGATGAAGGCAGTCACCAGGTTTATCGCCAGCCACGACCAGCGGTTGCGCAGGCTGGCCCAGACCGAGGCGAAGATGTCCTCCTCCTCGCGCAAGCCGCCGCGGCTGAGCGCTTCGCTCTCGCCTTCCTCGCGGATCACGTCGACCATGGCGTCCACGGTGATGCGTCCGATCAGGTGGCCGCCTTCGTCCACCACCGGCGCCGTGACCAGGTCGTAGCGCTCGAACGCCTGGGCGACCTCGTAGGCATCGTCATGCGGATGGAACGTGTTGACGTCCGGCGCCATCACCTCGCCGACCATCTTGTCCGGGGAGTTGACCAGCAACCAGTGCAGCGGCAGCACGCCGGTGAGCAGGTTGTCGCTGTTGACCACGAACAGCTTGTCGGTCTGCGCGGGCAGCTCCTCGAAGCGGCGCAGGTAGCGCAGCACCGTTTCCAGGCTCACATCCTCCCGGATGGTCACCATCTCGAAGTCCATCAACGCGCCGAGCTGGTCTTCCTCGTAAGACAGCGCCGACTGCACGCGCTCGCGCTGCTGCGCATCGAGGCTGGCCATCAGCTCGGGCAGCACCTCGGTGGGCAGGTCTTCGACCAGGTCGGCCAGTTCGTCCGCGTCCAGCGGCTCGACCGCCGCCATGATCTCGCCCTGATCCATGTCCGCGATCAGCGATTCGCGGACCGAATCGGATACCTCCAGCAGGATCTCGCCGTCACGATCCGCGCGCACGCGTTGCCATACCGCAATGCGGTCATCCAGCGGCAGCGACTCGAGGATGAAGGCGATATCCGCCGGATGCAGCGGATCGAGCTGCTGCTGCAGCACCTCGGCGCTGTCCTTCAGGGCTTCGGCAATGGGCGCGCGGTCCACCGGGCTTGCGCCGGCGTCGCGCAGCTCGTCCAGCTCGTCGCGCATGCGCGACTGCTGCCGCAACAGCTCGACAATGGTTTCCAGCTGCTCGTGCAGCCGGTTGCCGGAACCGCGGGCCTCGGTTTCGCTCATGCGCGCTCCAGCAGCACGCAGGCTTGCGCGGCGATGCCTTCGCCACGGCCGGTGAAGCCGAGCCGCTCGGTGGTGGTGGCCTTGATGCTGATCCGGTCGACTGCGCATCCGAGGTCGGCAGCGAGGTGAGCGCGCATGGCCGCGGCATGCGGCCCGACCTTCGGCGCCTCGGCGATCACCGTGACGTCGGCGTTGCCGAGGCGGTAGCCCTGGTCGACCATCAGCGCAGCGGCATGACGCAGGAACACGCGACTGTCAGCCCCACGCCATTGTTCGTCCGAAGGCGGAAAGTGCTTGCCGATGTCACCCAGCGCGAGGGCCCCGAAAATGGCGTCACAGAGGGCATGGATCACCACGTCGCCGTCGGAATGCGCGGTAACGCCGCGGTCGTGCGGCACCCGCACGCCGCCCAGCGTGACGAACTCGCCCGCGCCGAATGCATGTACGTCGAAACCCTGGCCGATCCTCACGCCTGCATACCCTCATCCATCACGACGTCCTCGCCAGCAGGAACTCGGCCAGCGCGTAATCCGCGGCGGTAGTCACCTTGAGATTGTCTTCCGCCCCCTCCACCAGCAGCGGCGCGTGTCCGGCGCTCTCCATCGCCATCGCCTCGTCGCTCACCGCGATGCCTTCGGCGCTGCAGGCACGCAGCGCCGCGGCCAGTGGACCACGCCGGAACATCTGTGGCGTGAAAGCGCGCCAGCGCAGCTCGCGCGGCTCGGTTGCAATGCTGTGGTGCTGGCGGTCGGCGCGCTTGAGCGTATCGCGTAGCGGCGCCCCGAGCAGCCCGCCGTCGCCAGCGCCGGCGTGTGCGATCAAACGGGTGATGTCCGCGGCACGCACGCACGGGCGCGCTGCGTCGTGCACCAGCACGAAGTCGTCCGCGTGAACCTCGGCCGGCAGCGCCTCGAGCCCGGCGAGCACCGAGTCGGAGCGCTCCGCACCACCCGTCGCGACCCGCACCGGCGTGCCGTGAAGTTGCTCGAAGCCGGGCCAGAATCCGTCATCCGGCGCCAGGATCACCATCAGACCTGCGATGCGTGGATGCGTGGCGAGCCGCTCCAGCGTGTGTTCGATGAGCGCGCGGCCCGCGATCGGCAGGTACTGCTTGGGGCGGTCACCGCCCACGCGCGCACCGCGCCCGGCGGCCGGGACCACGCACCACAGTGGCGCGGTGCTCATGGCCGCGGATCATCCGCGGTAGCGGCCGCCGCAGGCGACGAGGCATCCACGCCCGCGGGCTTTTCAACCACCTGGTAGAAGGTTTCGCCCGGCTTGATCAGGCCCAGCTCTGCACGCGCGCGTGCCTCTACCGCCTGCTCGCCCTCTTTCAGGTCGGCCACGTCCGCGGCCAGCGCCTGGTTGCGCTGCTGCAGGTGGCGGTTGTCCTCGGCTTGCTTCTTCACCGCTGCACGCAGTGCCTCGACCTCACGCATGCCGCCGGCGTCGCTCCACAGCTTCATCTGCAGGGCGATCAACATGACCAGCAGGATCAGCGCGACCCAGCGCAACATGGCGGTCGGGTCCGGCTCAGCCGGGCAGACGCGCGAGGTTGGGGAACGCATGACGCCCGGCGTAGCGGGCCTCGGTGCCCAACTGCTCCTCGATGCGCAGCAACTGGTTGTACTTGGCCACGCGATCGCTGCGGCACAGCGAGCCGGTCTTGATCTGGGTCGCCGTGGTGGCCACCGCGATATCGGCGATGGTGGTGTCCTCGGTCTCGCCGGAGCGATGCGAGATCACCGCCGAGTACTTCGCCGCGTCGGCCATGGCGATGGCTTCCAGCGTCTCGGACAGGGTGCCGATCTGGTTCACCTTGATCAGGATCGAGTTCGCGATCTTCTTCTCGATGCCCTCGCGGAAGATCGTCGGGTTGGTGACGAAGAGATCGTCGCCGACCACCTGCACGCGATCGCCGATGGCTTCGGTGAGCAGCTTCCAGCCGGCCCAGTCGCCCTCGGCCATGCCGTCCTCGATCGTCACGATGGGGTACTGCTTCGCCCAGCCGGCCAGCAGGTCAACGAACTGCTCGGAGGTGTACTGCTTGCCCTCGCCGGCCAGGTCGTACTTGCCGTCCTTGTAGAACTCGGAGCTTGCGGCATCGAGGCCCAGCAGGATCTCGCTGCCGACCTTGTAGCCGGTCCTGGTGATCGCCTCGATGATGGTGTCCAGCGCCTCGATGTTGGAACGCAGGTTCGGCGCAAAGCCGCCCTCGTCGCCCACCGCCGTGTTCAGGCCCTTGCCCTTGAGCACGCTCTTGAGCGCATGGAAGATCTCCGCGCCGGCGCGCAGCGCCTCGGCAAACGTGGGCATGCCCACCGGCAGCACCATGAATTCCTGCACGTCGATGTTGTTGTCCGCGTGCTCGCCGCCGTTGATGATGTTCATCATCGGCACCGGCAGCATGCCGGGCTTGCCGGTGGTGCCGTTGATCTCGGCCAGGTAGCGCCACAGCGGCAGCTTGCGCTGGGCCGCCACGGCATGCGCGGCAGCCATGGAGACGCCCAGCAGCGCATTGGCGCCCAGCTTGCCCTTGTTCGGCGAGCCGTCGAGGTTGATCAGCTTGGCGTCGAGCCCGCCCTGGTTGGCCGCATCGAAGCCTTTCAGCGCACTGGCGATGGCGCCGTTGACGTGGCCGACGGCCGTCTTCACGCCCTTGCCGCCGTAACGCGCCTTGTCACCGTCGCGCAGCTCTACCGCCTCGCGGGTGCCGGTGGAGGCGCCGCTGGGCACCGCGGCACGACCAAAGCCGCCGCCGGCCAGGGTGACTTCGGCCTCCAGCGTGGGATTGCCGCGGGAGTCGAGGATTTCGCGAGCGTGGATGCGGGTGATCTCGGTGGTCATGGGGCGTCCGTAAGGTCAGTCGTGTGGATGTCAGTGCACCGTAGGATCCCGCTCGCGGGCGATGCTCTCGCTTTGATGCTGCACAAAAGCAGAAAGCATCGCCCGCGAGCGGGCTCCTACCGGGCTGTCAGAGGGTTTGTTCGATGAAACCGTGGCGCTTGGTCACCGCATCGAGTTCGAGCAGCGTCTCCAGCAGCGCTTCCATCTTGCCCAGCGGCCAAGCATTCGGGCCGTCGCTGAGGGCCTTCTCCGGATTGGGATGCGTCTCGGCAAACAGGCCGGCCACGCCCACCGCCACGGCGGCGCGCGCCAGCACCGGCACGAACTCGCGCTGGCCGCCGGAGGTCGCACCCTGCCCGCCGGGCAATTGCACCGAATGGGTGGCGTCGAACACCACCGGGCAGCCGGTATCACGCATCACGCTGAGCGAGCGCATGTCCGAGACCAGGTTGTTGTAGCCAAAGCTGGCGCCGCGCTCGCACACCAGGATGTCCTCATTGCCGACATCCCTGGCCTTGGCGACGACGTGCTTCATGTCCCACGGCGCCAGGAACTGGCCCTTCTTGATGTTCACCGGCTTGCCGGCGCGGGCAACCTTCTGGATGAAATCGGTCTGGCGACACAGGAACGCCGGCGTCTGCAACACGTCGACCACCGAGGCCACCTCGTCCATAGGGGTGTACTCGTGCACGTCAGTGAGCACGGGCAGGCCGAGCTGACGCTTGACCTCGCCCAGCACGCGCAGGCCCTCCTCCATGCCCGGGCCGCGGAAACTCTGGCCGGAGGAACGGTTGGCCTTGTCGAAGCTGGACTTGAAGATGAAGTGGATGCCCAGCCGCGCGGTGATCTCCTTCAACGTGCCGGCCGTATCGATCTGCAACTGCTCGGACTCCACCACGCACGGCCCGGCGATCAGGAACAGCGGCTGGTTCAGCCCGATCTCGAATCCACACAACTTCATGCGACTGACTCCTTCTCCGCCAGGCGCTCGGCGCCCTGCACGGCCTTGTATTCGCGCGCGGCGCGCACGAACCCGATGAACAGCGGATGGCCGTCCCGCGGGGTGGAGGTGAACTCCGGATGCGCCTGGCAACCGAGGAACCAGGGATGTTTCTGCGCCGGCAGTTCGACGATCTCGACCAGCAGGTCGTCCATCGACTTGCCCGAGATCACCATCCCCAGATCTTCGAACGACTGCCGGTAGCGATTGTTGAACTCGTAACGGTGGCGATGGCGCTCGCGCACCACGTCCTGCCCGTACAGCTCGCGCGCCAGCGTGCCGCTCTTGAGGCGACATTCCTGCGCGCCCAGGCGCATGGTGCCGCCCAGATCCGACCGATCCGAGCGCTGCTCGACCTCGCCCGAGGCCGTGGTCCACTCCGTGATCAGCGCAATGACGGGGTTGGCGGTGTGGCGGTCGTTTTCACTGGAGTCGGCGTCGGCGAGACCGGCCACATGGCGGGCAAAATCCACCACCGCCGCATGCATGCCGTAGCAGATACCGAAATACGGCACGCCATGCTCGCGCGCATATTTGGCCGCCAGCACCTTGCCCTCGAAACCGCGCTTGCCGAAGCCGCCCGGGACCAGGATGGCGTCCGCCTGGCCAAGCACCTTCTGTGCGCCCTCGGCCTCGATCTGCTCCGAGTCCACCCACTCCAGGTTGACCCGGGTCTGCTGCTTGATACCACCGTGCCGCAATGCCTCGCCCAACGACTTGTAGGCGTCCTTGTGTTCAACGTATTTGCCGCAGATGGCAACGGTGATTTCGTCCTTCGGGTGCACCACGGCATCGACCGTGCGCTGCCAGGCGCTCAAATCGGCCGGCTGGACGTCGAGGCCCAGCTTCTTCACCACGATGTCGTCCAGCCCCTGGCTGTGAAGCCACAGCGGCATCTTGTAGATGACGTCAACGTCCACCGCACTGATCACCGCGTTCTCGGGAACATTGGTGAACAACGCGATCTTGCGGCGCTCGCCGTCCGGCAGGGGCTCTTCGCAACGGCACAGCAAGATGTCGGGCTGGATACCGATCGAGCGCAGCTCCTTCACCGAGTGCTGGGTCGGCTTGGTCTTGATCTCGCCAGCGGCCTTGATGAAGGGCACCAAAGTCAGGTGCATGAACAGGCACTTCTCCGGCCCGTGTTCGATGCGCAGCTGGCGGATCGCCTCGAGGAACGGCAACGACTCGATGTCGCCCACGGTGCCGCCGATCTCCACCAGCGCCACGTCGAAGCCGCGGGTGGCTTCGTGGATGCAGTGCTTGATCTCGTCGGTGATGTGCGGGATCACCTGCACGGTGGCGCCAAGGTAGTCGCCACGGCGCTCCTTGCGGATCACGCTCTCGTAGATCTTGCCGGTGGTGATGGAGTTCTTGCCGGTCAGCCGGGTGCGGACGAAGCGCTCGTAGTGGCCCAGGTCGAGGTCGGTCTCGGCACCGTCGTCGGTGACGTACACCTCGCCGTGCTGGAAGGGGCTCATGGTGCCCGGATCCACATTGATATACGGATCGAGCTTCATCATGGTGACCGAGAGTCCGCGCGCTTCCAAGATGGAAGCCAGCGACGCCGCGGCGATGCCCTTGCCAAGCGAGGACACCACGCCGCCGGTGACGAAAATCAGGGGGGTCATGGGATGCAGCCGTGCTGGAAATTAGGCATTTTAGCGGCAGACGGGCCGGACCGCGATACACCTTGAGCAAATCGCCGGGAATCGGTTCACGCGAACCTACCCCGCGGGGCGCGCCGCGACGGCGCGCTGATAGCATGGCCGCATGAACTCACCCGTCCCCGACCGTCTCGCCGCCCTGCGCGCCGCCATGCGCGAGCACCGCGCCGCCGCCTGCCTCGTCCCCACGGCCGACCCGCACCTGTCCGAATACCTCCCCGGGCATTGGTCGGCGCGCGAATGGCTTTCCGGCTTCACCGGCTCGGCCGGGACGCTGCTCGTCACGCCGGACCATGCCGGCCTGTGGACCGATTCGCGCTATTTCTCCCAGGGCGAGCAGCAGCTTGCCGGCAGCGGCATCACGCTGATGAATCAGCACGTGTCGCATGCGCCGGAGCATCTGAGCTGGCTGCAGAAGCATCTGCACCAGGGAGATGTCGTTGCCGTGGCAGGTGACAGCGTATCGCTGGGAACAAAGCGCCAGATCGAGCGCCTGCTGGCCGAGGTTGGCGCTTCGCTGCGCACCGACCTGGACCTGCCCGGCGAAATCTGGAGCGACCGTCCCGCCCTGCCGCGCGCGCCGGTGGTCGAACACGCCATGCAGTGGGCCTGCGTGGCGCGGGCCGACAAGCTGGCGCGGGTGCGCAGCGCGATGCGCCGGCACGGCGCCACCCACCACCTCATCTCCAGCCTCGACGACATCGCGTGGCTGACCAACCTGCGAGGCAGCGACGTCGAATGCAACCCGGTGTTCCTGGCCCACCTGCTGATCGAGGCGGACGGCCGTGCCACCTTGTTCGTCGACCGCGGCAAGTTGCAGGACGCAACCGTTGCCGCCCTGGCCACCGACGGGCTGCAACTGGCCGACTATCGCAGCGTGAGCGATGCGCTGCGCGAGCTCGATGGCTCGTCCGCGTTGCTGCTGGATGCTTCCCGTGTGGTGTGTGCCGTCGCCGACGCAGTGCGCGACGCCGTCAGGCGAATCGAGGCGCCCAACCCCTCCATGGCGCTGAAGGCGCGCAAGTCCGGCGGCGAGCTGGCGCATGTGCGTGAGGTGATGCGCCGCGATGGCGCGGCGCTGGTGCGGGCGTTCCGCCGGCTGGAAGAGCGGCTTGCGGCCGGCATGGTGCAGACCGAGCTCGACGTGGACACCTTGGTGCGCGAGGAACGTGCGGCACAACCCCATTTCGTGGGCGAGAGCTTCGCCACGATCGCCGGTTACCAGGCAAACGGCGCACTGCCCCACTACCGGGCCACACCTGAAAGCCACAGCACGTTGCAGCGCAAGGGCCTGCTGCTGGTCGACTCGGGCGGTCAGTACCTCGGCGGCACCACCGACATCACTCGCGTGCTGGCGCTGGGCGAGACCAGCGCAGAACAGCGCCGCGACGCCACGCTGGTGATGAAGGGGTTGATCGCGCTGTCCCGCGCGCGCTTTCCCAAGGGTGCCAGCGGTCCGCAGCTCGACGCCCTGGCCCGTGCCCCGTTGTGGGCGGCCGGCATGGACTACGGGCACGGCACCGGGCACGGCGTGGGCTACTTCCTCAATGTGCACGAAGGTCCGCAAGGCATTCGCCCGCCCGTCTCCGGCAGCGCCCTGGTGGCGCTGGAGCCGGGCATGATCACCTCGATCGAACCGGGCCTGTACAAACCGGCGCGCCACGGTATCCGGCACGAGAACCTGGCCCTGGTCGTGGAGTCGGAGCAGACCGAGTTCGGCGACTACTACGCCTTTGAAACGCTCACTCTGTGTCCGTTCGACCGTCGCGCGCTGGAGCCTGGCCTGCTCAATCCGGAAGAGCGCGCGTGGCTCGACGACTACCACGCCAGCGTGCGTACTGCGCTCAGCCCCCTGCTCGATGGCGCCGACCTCGCCTGGCTGGAGCGCCACTGCGCCCCGCTCTGATCGGCCTGTCGCGGCGCGCGAGACGACCATCGCACAGGCTCACGCGCCGACCTTGCCGCAGCTTGACCCCACCGGCGGCACCTCCCATCCTCCCGCGCCTCAGCCTGAATCGAACCCATCCATGAGCAGTCGCTACAACGCCGCCGATATTGAAGTCCTTTCCGGCCTGGACCCGGTCAAGCGCCGCCCCGGCATGTACACCGACACCTCGCGTCCTAACCATCTGGCGCAGGAGGTCATCGACAACTCGGTGGACGAAGCCTTGGCCGGCCACGCCAGGAACATCGAGGTGGTGCTGCTGGCCGATGGCTCGGTCAAGGTCACCGACGACGGCCGCGGCATGCCGGTGGACATCCACCCGGAAGAGGGCGTGCCGGGTGTCGAGCTGATCCTCACCCGCCTCCACGCGGGCGGCAAGTTCAACGGCAAGAACTACAACTTTTCCGGCGGCCTGCACGGCGTGGGTGTGTCGGTGGTCAACGCGCTGTCGCAGCGCGTCGAGGTGACCATCCGCCGCGACGGCAACGAATACCGCATGGCGTTCGAGCACGGCGACCGGGTCAGCGAGCTGGAAATCATCGGCACGGTGCCGAAGAAAAAGACCGGCACCACCGTGCATTTCTGGGCCGACCCGAAGTACTTCGACTCGCCGAAGATTCTGGTCTCCAAGCTCAAGCACCTGCTGCGCGCCAAGGCCGTGCTGTGCGCCGGCCTCAACGTCACCCTGGTGGACGAGGCCAGCGGCGAAACCATCCAGTGGCACTACGAGGACGGCCTGCGCGACTACCTGCGCGGCGAGCTGGAAGGCGCCGAAGCGCTGCCGGCCGAATTGTTCGTGCACCACGTGGCGCGCGACACCGAGGGCCTGGACGTGGCCCTGACCTGGCTCCCGGAAGGCGAGCTGGTGCAGGAAAGCTACGTCAACCTGATTCCCACCGCGCAGGGCGGCACCCACGTCAACGGCCTGCGTACCGGCCTGACCAACGCGATCCGCGAGTTCTGCGACATCCGCAACCTGCTTCCGCGCGGCGTCAAGCTGGCACCGGAGGACGTGTGGGAGCGCCTGGCCTTCGTGCTCAGCGCGAAGCTGCTGGATCCGCAGTTCGCCGGCCAGACCAAGGAGCGGCTGTCGTCGCGGCAGGCGGCGGCGCTGGTGGAAAACGTCATCCACGATGCCTTCAGCCTCTGGCTCAACCAGCATGTGGATCTGGGCGAGAAGATCGCCCAGCTTGCGATCGAGCGTGCCAGCGCACGGCTCAAGGCCGCCAAGCAGGTGGTGCGCAAGAAGATCACCCAGGGCCCCGCCCTGCCCGGCAAGCTGGCCGACTGCAGCGCCACCGACCTGACCCGCACCGAGCTGTTCCTGGTGGAGGGTGATTCGGCCGGCGGCAGCGCGAAGCAGGCGCGCGACAAGGATTTCCAGGCGATCCTTCCGCTGCGCGGCAAGATCCTCAATACCTGGGAGGTCGAATCCACCTCGGTGCTGGCTTCCGAGGAAGTGCACAACCTCGCGGTAGCCATCGGCTGCGACCCGGGCAAGGACGACCTCTCCGGGTTGCGCTACGGCAAAGTGGTGATCCTGGCCGATGCCGACTCCGACGGCCTGCACATCGCCACCCTGCTTTCGGCGTTGTTCCTCAAGCACTTTCCCGCGCTGGTGCGCGAAGGCCACGTGTTCGTGGCGATGCCGCCACTGTTCCGCGTGGATGTGGGCAAGCAGGTCTTCTATTGCCTGGACGAGGGCGAGAAGCAGGCCATGCTCGATCGCATCGAGCGCGAAAAGATGAAGGGGGCTGTCAGCACCACACGCTTCAAGGGGCTGGGCGAGATGAACCCGGCCCAATTGCGCGAGTCCACGATTCACCCCGACACCCGCCGGCTGGTGCAGCTTACGGTCGACGACGGCGAGGGCACGGCGCGGCTGATGGACATGCTGCTGGCCAAGAAGCGCGCCGGCGACCGCAAGTCGTGGTTGGAGGAAAAAGGCGACCTCGCGACGCTGGAGGTGTGAGGTGGCCGCGCGCCTCTTGCCCGCGAAAGCGCCAGAAGCCATGCTTCGACCCATGCGCACACACACAACCTTCACCTGCCTCCGATCCAGCGTTGCGCCTCTGCGCCGGGCCGCGACTGCATGAGCGCCGTCGATACGACCGAGCGTGAGGAGTTGGCCGAGCTGCTGGCCGCTACCAGCCGGCACGATCAGCGGGCGTTCGCCGAGCTCTACCGCCGCACGTCATCACGTTTGTTTGGCGTGTGCATGCGCATGTTGCGGGATCGCTCCGATGCCGAAGAGGTATTGCAGGAGGTGTTCACCACCGTATGGCGTCGCGCCGAAAGCTTCGATCCGTCCAAGGCCAGCGCCACCACGTGGCTCGTCACCATGGCGCGCAACCGCTCGATCGACCGGCTGCGCCAGCATCGTGAGTCGACCATGGACGACACGATGATGCTCGATCTCGCCGACGAGGGCCCCGGCCCCGCCGCCAACACCCAGAGCAGCCAGGAGCGCAAGCGACTGGAGCGCTGCCTCGACGGCCTCGAGCCGCAACAGAAGTCCGCCATCCGTGAAGCCTTTTTCTCAGGCGCCACGTATAACGATTTGGCTGCACGTTGCCGGGTGCCGCTGGGAACCATGAAAAGCTGGATCCGGCGCAGCCTGATACGCCTGCGGATATGTCTGGAGCAATGAACAACCCGATGCCACCCAGCCAGGAAGAGCTTCGATACGCCGAGTACGTGCTTGGCGTGTTGGACGCCGACGCGCGCACGGCAGTGGAAGAAGAAGTGCGCGCGGACCCGTCCGCGGCTGCCGCCGTATCGCTGTGGCAGCGTCATCTGATGCCGCTCAGCGAGGACATCGAACCGGTGCAGCCGGCGCAATATGTCTGGGTGCGGATCCGCGAGTCGCTCGGGCTCGATGCCGCTGCGTCCACACGCGCCCGGTCGGCCCCCGCGGCCGACCGGGCCGGTTGGTGGAACAGCCTGCAGCTGTGGCGCTGGATCGGCGCCGGCGCCACCCTCGCCGCCGCGGCAAGCTTCGCGCTGTGGTTCGTCGCGCCTGCAGCACCGCAGGCACCGGCGTCCGCGCCGGCGGGTCCCGAGTACATGGTCGCGAGCATCGCCCAGGACAATGGCGTCGCCGGCTGGACCGCCACCATGGACCTCAAGCAGTCCAGCATGGTGATCGTGCCAGCCACGCCTGCAGCTCTTGCGTCCGATCGCTCGGCCGAGCTCTGGCTGGTGCCTCCGGGCGAAAAGCCGATTTCGCTCGGCGTGATCGCGCCGAACAAGCCGACCACCGTGCATCTTCGCGCGGACCTGCTGGCGCGCCTCAGCGCCAAGGCATTGCTTGCGGTGTCGAACGAGCCGCTGGGCGGCTCGCCGACCGGGCAGGCGACCGGCCCGATCATCGCCAAGGGCGCCATCAGCGGCGCGTGAGCCTGTGGCCGCCCCATCGGGGCGGCCGATCGTGATGAGGCGTTCTGTCGCAGTGGTTGACTCGCTGCATCCTCGCCGTCGCTGCAGGCGTATCTCCTGAGCTTCCTCTGTTGAAGCCCATTGTTCCCCACAGGAGATACGCCCATGAAGCTCGTCAACCGCAGCCGTGCTCTCTCCACTGCGCTCGTTCTTGCCCTCGCCGGCGTGTGCGCCGCGCCCGCCATGGCCGCGCCCGGCAACATGTCTGGCATGAGCATGGAAAAGACTGTCGAGGTCGGCGGCGCGCCGATGTATCCCTCGAAGAACATTATCGAGAACGCGGTCAATTCGAAGGACCACACCACGCTGGTCGCCGCCGTGAAGGCCGCCGGCCTGGTCGACACGCTCTCGGGCCCCGGGCCGTTTACCGTGTTTGCCCCCACCAACGAAGCCTTCGCGGCGCTCCCCGCCGGTACCGTCGACACGCTGCTGAAGCCCGAGAATAAGGCCACGCTGACCAAGGTGCTGACCTACCACGTGGTTGCCGGCAAGGTGAGCGCGGCCGACGTGCTCGCATTGATCAAGAAGGGCGGCGGCAAGGCCACGGTCAAGACTGTCGAAGGTGATTCCCTGACCTTCTCGAAGGATGCCAAGGGCGTCGCCATCACCGACGACAAAGGCAACACCGGGCACGTCACCATTGCCGACGTGAACCAGTCCAATGGCGTGATCCACGTGATCGACACCGTGCTGATGCCGTAATCCGGCTCTCGTAACCGCGTCACCTCCCCTTTGCCCCGGCCCTGCCGGGGCATTTTCTTGCCGGGCCCGGAGCGCTATGTTGGCGCGCCGCACCACGCCAAGGCATCGCATGTCCCTGCTCCGCCCGCTCAACCTGCAAGGCTGGATAGACGAGCATCGCCACTTGCTCGAACCGCCAGTGGGTAACAAGTGCATCGTCGACGACGACTTCATCGTGATGGTGGTCGGCGGACCCAACGCCCGCAGCGACTATCACCACGATGAAGGCGCCGAGTTCTTCTATCAGGTGGAAGGCACCATGGTGCTCAAGGTGCAGGAGAACGGCGCGATGCGCGAGATACCGATCCGCGCCGGCGAGCTGTTCTACCTGCCACCACGCGTGGCGCACTCACCGCAGCGACCAGCGGGGTCCGTCGGGCTGGTGATCGAGCGACGTCGGCAACCCGGCGAGCGCGACGGGCTGATGTGGTTCTGTCCAAGGTGCAACCACAAACTGTACGAGGAGTACTTTGTCCTCAGCGACATCGAAACGGATTTCCCGCCCGTGTTCAAACGCTTCCGTGACTCGCTCGACCGGCGTACCTGCGCACAGTGCGGCCATGTCCACCCCGCAAGCTGACTTGGCCAAACCGATCATCGCCGCTCCTGCGCAAGCCAGCGCCGAGCCATCCGCCGCAGCGATGGCTCAATCGCCGGATCGCCCACCAGCGGGGCGATCGGCACCCACGCCAGCGCCAGAGATTCGTCGCCGACGGCGAAGCGCTCGCTGCCCGTAGCCCGCACCACATAGCGCACGTCGAAATGCCAGTGCCCCGGCTCATGGGCTCGGGCCGGGATCCAGTGCCGATCGATATCGAAGATGCGCGGATCGACCTGCAGATCCGCCAGGCCGGACTCCTCCTGCGCCTCCCGGAGCGCCACCGCGGAAAGGTTGCTGTCGCCATCGGCGTGCCCGCCCAGCTGCAGCCAACGGTCCAGCTTGCGGTGGTGCGTAAGCAGCACACGCTCGCCGTCAGCACTCACCAGCCACGCCGATCCGGTGAAGTGACCCGGGCCGTGGTGACGATGAAACACCTCGGAAGATGATTCGAGAAAGGCCAGGAACGTAGCCGCCGAGTTGGCCACATCGTCGCCGGCCGGGAATCGCTGCAGTGCAGCGCGCAAGTGCTCTATCGAGGTATCCAGAATGTCGCTCCAGGGACGCGGCGAAAGCCGCCGATTTTAAGCTGCGTCCATCTATCCGTTGGCGCTTGTACCCCCCTGCGCCGTCGGCTAAGGTTGCCCGTCACCTCCGCCTGCCGTGGCTACAACCACGCAGTGCCGCCATGGGGATGGCGTCTGTTTCCACGGGGAATCACTACATGCTTTTTCAGCGCGTTAAGCCGCTAGACCAGATTCTTGCAACGGCCGAGAAGAAGAGCCTCACCCGCCAGCTCGGCCCGATCCAGCTGACCTTGATGGGCGTCGGAGCCATCATCGGCACCGGCATCTTCGTGTTGACCGCCGAAGCAGGCCAGAAAGCCGGCCCCGGCATGATGGTTGCCTTCGTGATTGCCGCGGTTGTGTGTGCACTGGCGGCTCTTGCCTACGCCGAGCTCGCGTCGATGATTCCCGTCGCAGGTTCCGCGTATACCTACACGTACGGCGTCATGGGCGAGCCGATCGCCTGGATCGTCGGCTGGGCGCTGGTGCTGGAGTACGCGATCGCCGCCGGCACCGTGGCCGTGGGCTGGTCCGGATACATGAACGGCCTGCTGGCCCACAGCGACCTGTTCGGACTGGTACAGCCCGGCGCCATGGCGCTGCCGGAGGCGCTGCGGGTGGGCCCTTACGAGGGCGGCACCTTCAACCTGCTGGCCTTCGGGATATCGCTGGTCATCGCCCTGCTGCTGCTGGTGGGCACGTCCAAATCGGCGAAGGTCAACGCCATACTCGTGGCGATCAAGATCGTCGCGCTCACCGCGTTCATCCTGATCGCGGTACCCGCCGCCAAGAGCCCGAACTTCCACCCGTTCGCACCCAATGGCTGGGGCACGCCGCTGGGCGGTATCGGCGTGCTCGGCGCGGCAGCATCGATCTTCTTTGCCTACGTCGGTTTCGATGCCGTGTCGACCGCTGCCGAAGAGACCAAGAATCCGAACCGCAACATTCCCATCGGCCTGATCGGCTCGCTGGCGATCTGCACGGTGTTCTACCTGTTGGTGGGTTACGGCGCGGTGGGCTCGGTGGGCTCGCAGCCGATGATGGGCGCAGACGGCGCCGCCCTTCAGCCCGGCACGCTGGCCATGGCTGCCGCTTGCGAGGGTTCGCAGGCGCTGGTCTGCAGCAAGGAGCCGCTGGCACACGTTCTGCGCCTGCTCGGGTTCCCCAACATCGGCAATCTGGTCGGCCTGGCTGCTGTGCTCGCGCTGCCCTCCGTGATCCTGGTGATGATCTTCGGCCAGACCCGGATCTTCTTCACCATGTCGCGCGACGGCCTGCTCCCGGGCGGGCTGTCCAAGCTGCATCCGCGCTTCAACACGCCCCACGTGCTGACGATGATCACCGGCGTGGCGGTCTCGCTCTTCGCCGCCCTGTTCCCGGTCGGCAAGCTGGCAGCCATCACCAACTCGGGCACGTTGTTCGCCTTCGTCATGGTCTCGATCGGCGTGATGGTGCTGCGCGTGCGTGAACCGCAGCGGCCACGTCCGTTCCGCACGCCGATGGTGTGGGTCATCTGCCCGCTGGCCGTCGCTGGCTGCCTGATGCTGTTCCTGAATCTCGGCTCCACCACGCTCGAGCTGTTCTTCGGCTGGGCGGCTATCGGCATCGTCGTCTACTACCTCTACGGCCGCAGGCACAGCCATCTCGCCAACGGCACCGAAGCAGACTGAGACAACCAACGCGCTTTTGCGATTGACGCCACGACGGCACGGTGAAAGCCGTGCCGTCGCCTTTTCCGGGACCACCATGCTCAAGCAACTACTCGCCCGCAAGACCGACTTCAGCCACGACGAAAACCAGCATGGGCCAGGCCTGCGCCGCACACTGGGCCCGTGGGGCATCACGGCGCTGGGCATCGGTGCGGTCATTGGCACCGGCATCTTCGTGGTTACCGGGACCGCGGCCGCGGAGCACGCAGGCCCCGCGGTGCTGATCTCCTTCATCCTCGCGGCGATCTGCAGCGGCTTCAGCGCCCTGTGCTATGCCGAGTTCGCCACGCTGATCCCGATTTCCGGCAGCTCCTATTCCTATGCCTATGCATCGCTCGGCGAGTTGGCGGCCTGGTTCATCGGCTGGAACATGGTCGCCGAGTACGGCATCTCCGCCGCGGCGGTAGCGGCCAGCTGGACCGGCTATTTCACCAGCCTGCTGGACCATGTCGGGGTTCACCTGCCAGTGGCACTCACCGAAGCGCCGCTGGCTTTCACCGACGGGCGGCTGGTCGCGACCGGGCACCTGTTCAACATGCCCGCCGTGGCGATCGTGCTTGCACTGACGTGGCTCTGCTACGTGGGCATCCGCGAGTCCTCGGGACTGAACGCGCTGATGGTGCTGATCAAGGTCGGGCTGATCGTGGTGGTGGTCGTGGCCGGCTACCGCTATGTGAACCCGGCCAACTGGCATCCGTTCATTCCCGAGCCCCAGGGCGACGGGCGCTATGGCTGGTCGGGAATCATGCGTGGTGCGGCCATGGTGTTTTTCGCATACATCGGCTTCGAGGCCACCTCCACCGCGGCGCAGGAGTGCAAGAACCCGCAGCGCGACCTGCCCTTCGGCATCATCGTCTCGCTGGTGATCTGCACCGTGCTCTACCTCGCCATGGCGGCGGTGCTAACGGGCTTGGTCCCGTATACCGTGCTGGATACGTCCGAGCCGGTGGTCACCGCCGTTGCAGCGCACCCTCAGCTGGACTGGCTGCGATTGATCGTCGAGATCGGCGCCATGATCGGGCTGTCGTCGGTCGTGCTGGTGATGATCATTGCGCAGCCCCGGATCTTCATGATCATGGCCCGCGACGGCATGTTGCCGAGCGTGTTCGCCAAGGTGCACCCGCGCTATCGCACGCCGCACATCAACACGCTGATTACCGGCGCCCTGATCGCGCTTCTGGCAGCGGTGTTTCCCCTAGATCTGCTGGCCAATCTCACCTCGATGGGCACGCTGATCGCCTTCTCCGCCGTCTGCGCCGGCGTGCTGATCCTGAGGCACACCCTGCCCGAGTTGCCCCGGACGTTCCGCGTGCCGTGGGTATGGTTCACCTGCATCGCCGGCGTCGGCAGCTGCTTCGCGCTGCTCTTCAGCCTCGACTGGTTCAACTGGGCCGTGCTCGGCGTCTGGACGCTGCTCGGGTTCGCGATTTACTTCCTCTACGGCCGCAAGCACAGCGTGCTGAAGCAAACCTCGGAGGCAACGAACGGCGTCTAAATGCGCCGAACGGCAGCAAAAAGGAGAGAAATCTCCCGAATCGTCGACCATCGGCAGATATTCCGTGGTGCTGGTCACGCGCCGTCGGCAAGGGAAGTCCCGGCCGGAATTTTTGTCGCAAGTCGCTGTATTAAAACGATTTAACGATATATTTCTGCGGAAAATTGGCCGCAGGTCCGCCAAAGTCGGCGGGGGCGAGAGTATGATCCGTGGTCCGCGGGTATATCACTTGGCAGTGGGCCCCGGATCGCCGCCCGGCGCGTCGGACAGGGTCAGCTCCTCATCCCGACGCGCCGGGCAGCACTTTTAGGCATCGCCGCACATGGCGCCGCGTACGCACAAACGAAAAAGGCCGGCTTCGCAGCCGGCCTTTCTTTTCATCCTGCAGCAGACGGAAAAACTATCAGCCCGCCTTCACCGCGTGCGATACGCACCAGCCCTTCGCGCTCACTGCCTTGCCCGGGAACAACTGGCAGGGGCCGAAGCCGGTGGGACCCCCGCTGTAGAACTGGCAATTGGCGCAATTGTCGCCGGCCTTGTGCTTCGGATCCTTGGTCTCGCTGGCGTTCTCCACGTAACCGAGCGCCTTCGCAGTCGGATCCGACTCCGAAACATGCGGCAGATCGGCAGCGCGTGCCAAGCGCGGCAGCGTACCAACCACTACCGCCGCCGCGGCCGTACCGGCAGCGATCTTGAGGAATCGACGACGCGACTCAGTGCTTTCTTCGTGGGACATTGGCAAACCTCCGTCATGGATAAACTGCCGCCGACGCGGCGATTGACTACGTGATGCTAACCCTTTGACCGCAATGTTTCCTGACTTGCGAGAATGGCTCGCATTAACCGATGGCGCGCCGACTGCTCATGTTATCCTTTCGACCCGTTTGGACGTCCAAATAGCCATGTCACCAGCGCTGCCACAGAACATTTCATCCGACGCGTTCTTCGCCTGCGCCGACGCGATTGCACAGTCCGCGCGAGAACTCGCCGCGCTCGGATGGACCCCCGCCACCAGCAGCAATTTCTCGATGCGGGTGGACGATTCGCACGCCGCCATCACCGTTTCCGGGCGTGACAAAGGCAAGCTGGATCGCGGCGACATCATGCTGATCGACCTCGATGGACATGCCGTTGGCAGCGAGGCGCGGCCCAGTGCCGAAACGGCGTTGCACACGCAGGTGTATCGGCGCTGGCCGGCGATGCAGGCGGTACTACACACCCATTCGCGCACCCAGAGCGTGGCTTCGCGTCTATTTGCCGCAGACGGGGTCATCCGCCTGCGCGGCTGGGAGCTGCAGAAGGCGATCACCGGTTTCGACACGCATGAAAGCGTGCTGGAGATACCGGTATTCCCCAACACTCAGCAGATGCCGGAGCTGGTCGCCCGGGTGGATGCGTGGCTGGATGAAGGAAAGCCGCTGCACGCCTATCTGATCGACGGCCACGGCATCTACACCTGGGGACGCACCATGGCAGAAACGCGTCGTCACCTGGAGGCGCTGGAGTTTCTGCTTTCCTGCGAACTGGATCTGAGGAGGTTGTCCGCATGAGCCGTCTGCGCATCTACGAAGACACCCGCCCGGACGGGGCGCTGGCCGAGCATCACGACCATGTGGCCATCGCGGCCGCGCTGGCGGCGGTGGGCATCCGCTTCGAGCAATGGCAGGCGGCCCAGCCGGTCGCTCCCGGCGCCAGCCAGGATGAAGTGATCGCAGCCTATCGGGCCGACATAGACCGGCTGATGGCCAGCGGGGGCTACCAGGCGGTGGACGTGATCAGCCTCGCCCCCGACCATCCGGACCGGGCCGCGCTGCGAAAAAAATTCCTGGACGAGCACACCCACAGCGAGGACGAAGTGCGCTTTTTCGTTGCCGGCGCGGGACAGTTCACGCTGCACATCGATGGCAAGGTCTACGAGGTGCTCTGCGAACAGGGCGACCTGATCGGCGTGCCCGACGGTACGCCGCACTGGTTCGACATGAGCGAATCGCCCTATTTCGTCGCCATCCGCCTGTTCACCAACAAGGAAGGCTGGGTGGCCAACTTCACCGGCACGGAGATAGCGGGCCGGTTTCCCCGCATGACGCCACACCGCAGCGGCGACGCCTGATGGCGCCACCGGCAGATGCAAGGACACACCGATGATCGAGATCCGCGCCATCGTCACTGACATCGAGGGCACCACCAGCTCGATCGACTTCGTTCGCGACGTACTGTTCCCGTACGCGCGCAAGCGCCTGCCGGCCTTCATCGAGACCCACGTGGATACGCCCGAAGTGCAGCACTGGCTGCATGAGGCGGCCCGCGAGGCAGGGTTGATCGAGGCAGATCGGCAGGAGGTGATCGAGATGCTGCTGCGCTGGATCGACGAGGACCGCAAGTCGACCGCCCTGAAGGCGCTGCAGGGAATGATCTGGAAAGAAGGCTACGAGGCCGGCGACTACCGTGCCCACCTCTACGGCGAGGTGCCGGCGCGCCTGCGCGCCTGGCGCGCCCAGGGCCTCAAGCTCTACGTTTACTCGTCGGGCTCGGTGCCGGCACAAAAGCTGTTTTTCCGGCACAGCGAGGCAGGCGACCTCGGTCCGCTGTTCGCCGGCTACTTCGACACCCAGACCGGCCCCAAGCGCGAGGCCGCTTCGTATACGGCCATCGCCGAAGCGATTGGGGAGCAGCCGGCGCACATCCTGTTCCTGTCCGACATCCTCCAGGAACTCGACGCGGCTCGGCTGGCGGGATTCCAGACTGCCTGGCTGCTGCGCGATCCGCTGCAGGAGCTGCCGCCCTCGGCGGCGCATCCGGCCTATCGCGATTTCGACGCGATCAGCGTCTGACCAGGGCGGCACTCCGTGCGCTTGCTGCTCACTGCCCTGCTCGCTTTCGCCACCGGCGCGGCGTTGACCGCAACGGTGGCACACCAGTCGCCACCCTCCGCTGTCCTCGTGCCACACCCACCGGCCACGGCGGCAACTGCCGTGAAGACAGCCGCCGACGCCGAGCCCGTGGATACGCCCCCGGACCGATGGCCCGTCGATGCTCCTTCGCCCGAGCAGGTGCTTTACGCCCAGCCCCGCCTGTTGCGGCGCGCGCTCGATCAGCTGACACCGCCTGTCGCAGGCGTACCCAACCTCTATCTGGTGACGTTCGCCGGGGATGGCAGCGAAGACGTCTTCCGCAACGAGGCGGAATACGCGGCCCGTTTGTTCGAGCAGCGCTACGGCCGGCGCGCTCACAGCGTGGTACTCGCCAACAACCCTGCAACGCTCGACACATTGCCCTTGGCCAGCTGGAGCAATCTGGAAAATCTGCTGACTGCGCTGTCGCGCGTGATGGACCCGCGGCGCGACATCCTCATGCTTTACCTCACCAGCCACGGCGACCCGGAGCACAACCTGCTGGTGGACATGGATCCCCTGCCGCTGGACCAGATCGGCGCCCGCGACCTCGCCGGCATCCTGGAAGAGCACCCGTTCAAGTGGAAGGTCGTGGTGGTGAACGCCTGCTATTCCGGCGGATTCGTCTCACCCCTGCAGGGGGATGGCACCCTGGTGATGACCGCAGCCCGCAGCGACCGCTCCTCGTTCGGCTGCGGCAGCGACTCCGACGCCACCTACTTCGGCCGCGCATGGCTCGTCGACGCACTCAACCGCACACCTGATCCCGTCCAGGCGTTTCGCGACGCCAGTGCGGAAGTGGCCCGCTGGGAGTCCCGCGACCATCTCACCCCGTCCGAGCCACAGATCGCGGTGGGCGCGGGGATCGAACAGCAACTGTCCAAATGGCGCGCGGGCATCCGCGCCGGCTCGCCGCTACCCTTCCGACCCGGCGAACGTACCGGCGCACCTGCGACCCAGTAATCGTGGGAGCACACTCTCCCGGTCGAGGCCTTCCGTTCCACAGCTAGATAGCCCGAACGCTTGCGCTGAGACGGGTGCACCACCGCCTGCTCATTCCTTGCGCGGTGAGGACGAACCCTCCGCTCCGCCACGGCGGCCGGGATGCCGGGATGCCGGGATGCCGGGCCAGCGTGAGCGCGAATCCCGCGGCATACCGGGGAAACAGGCGAACGGCGTCGCCCGGCGGGCCGTCCGGATCAAGCAGGGCTAGAGCAGCGGCAGAAGCTTTGCCCGGAGCGCCTCGACCCGCGTAAGCATGGCCTCATCCAGCTCCTCGGGCCTGAGCTTGCCCATGATCCTCTCCAGCACGCGCGCCTCCTCAGGGTCGATCGACCCATCGCGCTCGGCGATCGAAACAAGTTGATCGAGTTCCGCCGGATCCAGCCGGCCGTCATCCTGAAAGCATTTGATCGAGGCGATGGCGATCTCGAGGTGGCTGTGTTGTTCCTTCATGAACCTGTCTCCTGAACATCGGTTTGATCACTGGTGGCCTGGGCGAGCCGCTTCTGCAGATCATCGCGCATGGCCACGATTTCCGCGGCGAGGTTCCGGCGAGCGGCCATGCCGTCGCGGTGGATCTGCCGCACTTCCTCGACCGTGCTGATCAGCGTCTCATTGACGGTGCGCAACGTCTCCAGGTCGACGATCGATCGCTGGTTGGCACGCGCCGCGCCCACGGTGGCCGCGTGCACCATCTCGGCGTTCTTGCGCATCAGCTCGTTGCTGGCGTCGTCGATGGCGTTGGCCAGCTCCACCGCGCTGCGCTGGTCGGCCAGCGACAACTGGATCGCGAACTGGTTGCGCCACATGGGTATGGTCACGTCCCGAACCGCGCTGAACTTCTCGATCAGCTGGATCGCATTCGCCTGGATCAGCCGGATCATCGGCAGGGTCTGTTCCGCCACCTGCTGCAGTACCTGCAGGTCCGATACCCGCTTGTCGATGAGGCGCAGCGCGTTGTCCAGTTCCGCCCGGCGCACGCGGGAGTCCGGATCATCCTGACCGCGCAGCGCCTCCAGCTCCTGCTGCAGCTCGCCGATGCGCACCCGCCCGGCGGCAATGTGGATGCCGAGCTGGTGGCGCTCTTCGCGCACGATCTCGTGCATCTGGTCGTACTCGCGCACGCGCTGCTGCTGCGTGGACTGCGTGTTGCCGACATCGATCATCAACTGATCGATCTGCTGGTTGGTGGTGCTGTAGCGCTGCACCAACTCCCCTTTCCCGGCCTTCATGCGATCCAGCAACGGACCGATGATCGGTACGCTCGATCGCTCGTTCAGGCCTGCGAGCTTGAGGCTGCGGGCAATCCGCACCACCTCGCCCAGCTTTTCGCCGCTGCTGTCGAGATCGGCATTGCGAACCTTCTCCAGCAACTGCGTGCTGAACGTGGTGGTGCGTCCGGCCGCCTCCCGACCATAGCTGTGAAGGTTGCCGGGACTGAGATCCTGCAGTGCCCTGGCCGCCTCCATCACCTGCTCGATGTCCGCAGTGGAGAGGCCCAGGTCCCGGAGCGCTGCGTCGCTTAGCGCCGGCGATATCGGTGCCGGGTGGTCGTTCGGGGTGGGGTCGGTCATGGGAGCGTCCTCATCGGGGCGTGGAATCGTCGGGAGAGAATGAAATCGGTGGAGCTCCGCTCGGCGCATCCGATGCAAGGTCCTGCACGGAATCGAGCGAACCATGGCTGCCTGAAGCGCCGCCTGCGCGCTCAGCCCGGCGCGGAGCATGCGCTGCTGGTCGAGCAGCATTTCGACGTGGGGCAATATCCGCCGCGCCCGCTGGGTCAGCTGCCGGTGGTGAATGACCATCAGTCCGAGGTGGCTCGCGGTCGTGCTCAGGCTGGTGCTCAGCGTGGCCAGATGGTGCAGCCCCCGCTGTTGCTCGTCAGTCGGAGGCTGGCCGACAAGCCGGCTGGACTGCCGATCGAGTTCCTCGATCGCGGCGCGCAGCGCAACGCCGAGGGCCTCCAGTTGTTGATCATGTTCGGCCAGCCGGCCTAGCTGCTGGCGGGCCTGCAATACATGCACCCCGAGCTCGCTGCGCAGGGCGTTGGCCTCGACCTGCAGCGTGATATCTCGGCCCAGCAGACGACCCAGCCACCCGACGCTGCGTCGCAGCGCGGCAGGTTCCGCCGCCAGCACGATCCGGTGGATCGCCTGCAGGTGCTCGAGCAGGCCCGGTGCCGGCGACGCCGCCAGCGTGGCACGAGCCTGCTGCTGCAGCCGACGGTGTTGTTCACCGTCATCCGCCGGGATGTTTCCCGGGCCGCCGGTCCCCGATGCCGGTGCCGGGCCCGTGATCAAGGGAGCGACCCTTCGCCGGATTGACCCGGTTTCGACGCCTCTGCCTGCGCCTGTTCGCTCAGGAATCGCAACCGCGCCAGTTCGGTACCGAACGCGACCTCCCTCGCCTCCCTGGCCTTTGCCCTGCGCTTGCCACTGTCCACGGCCGCTTCGGGCGCGTCCGTGTCCTGCTCGAGCCGGTCCGACAGTTCGATCAGCGCTTCGTTGAGCATGTTCTGCCGCGCCAGGGTGGCGCGCAGGATGTCGAACATCGACGTCTGCAGCGTTTCCGCGCCGGGGTCCACCGATGCGCCAGGCGCTGCTGCCGCCGGCTTGAGCGCCTGCAGATTGCCCGCGATGTCGGCCAGCTGCGCCACCATGCGTCCGCCGACGTCAGCCTCCTCGCCGCCCATCGCCTTGTTGCGCATGAAATCCACCTTGATCTGCGCCCAGCGCGCCTGCTGCGCGCTACTCATGATGCCGCGGATCTCGGCCAGCTTGAGCAGGTTTTCCTCCGCTCCGCTCGTCAACAGCTGCGACTCACCCAGATAGTGGTCGGACACGATCTGCTGCAGCTCCGGGTCGTTCATCACGGGCGAGATCTTCTCCGCCAGCTTGTTCATGTTGCGGTAGCTGCCCTGCAGCTTGAAGGCAGGCTCGACGCGGTACTTGTCGGCCTGCGAAGCACTCTCGATATACGCCTTGTTGACCCGGTAGACGATGTCGCGCACCTTCATCAGGCGCTGCAGCACCGCCACGATCTCGTTGATCTCGGCGCCGCTGTAGCCATGCTTCAGCGCGTTGTTCGACACCTCCTTGCCGCTCGCCTTGTCCATCAGCAGGTAGAGGTCGTCCATGTCGCGGGTGGCCATGGGCGCCAGCACCGGGTTCGACGTCAGGCTGTTCTCGATGTAACTGAGCAGGAACGATTCTTCCATCCCGCCCAGCACGTCGCCGAGGTTGTAGATGTCGGCGCGGTTGGCCAGCATGTCCGGAATCCGGAAGACCTCGCCCGACTCCGTATAGGGGTTGCCTGCCATCACCACTGCGAACTTCTTGCCGCGCATGTCGTAGCTGCGCGTCTGGCCTCGCCACACACCCTCCATGCGCCGCGTGCCGTCGCACAGCGAGATGAACTTCTGCAGAAACTCCGCGCTCGTGTGCTGGATGTCATCGACGTAGAGCATCACGTTGCTGCCCATTTCCAGCGCAAGGTTCAGTTTCTCCAGCTCCTCGCGGGCGTTGGCGTCGGGAGCGCGAGCCGGGTCCAGTGAACGAACCTCGTGGCCCAGCGCAGGGCCGTTGATCTTCATGAAGACCAGGCCCAGCCGGTGTGCCACGTACTCCATGAGCGTGGTCTTGCCGTATCCGGGTGGGGAAATCATCATCAGCAGACCCATCAGGTCGCTGCGTTTTCCCTCGCCGGCGGTGCCCATCTGCTTGGCGAAGTTGTCGCCGATCATCGGCAGATAAACCTCGTTGATCAGTCGGTTGCGCACGAACGAGGTCAACGGCCTGGCCTTAAACGAGGACAGCCGCATGGCCTGCCGTTCCTGCTGGACCACTTCGGCGCGCAGCGCGAGGTAGCGCTGGAATCCCGGCACGAACTCGGTCAGGTGTCGCCGAAAGCGCGCGAGTGAGTCATCGATCGAGAGCTCCAGCCGCCCGCCGTCGATGCGTGGGTGCTGGCCCAGCAGGCCGGTCACTGTCGCCGACATGTCCGCGTTGCGCACCGTGACCTTTAGCGCACGCCCATGCAGGTAGAGCGCAGCGGCCTCGGCGGCGAAGCGTGCATGCCGGGCCAGCTCCGGCCGTGCCGCGATCGCCGAGATCGCCTGCTGCACCAGCAGCCATCGCACCGGCGGTCGCTGCTCGTGTTGCGCCAGGGTTGCCTCGAACACCGCACCGGCATCACTGCCGCGCAGGGCTTCGCGCAGCGCCTTGTCCAGCGCATCGGCGCTGGCGCTGGCCACGAACTCGGGGGTTGCCCCGGTAATGCTGTCGATAAGGTAGACGGCCGCATCGGCGGCCCGCGCATTGATCTGCGGGATGGCGCACGGCTCCGAACAGGCATCGCTGCGGATGGCCTCGGCCAGCTCGTCGTGCAGTCCCGCCAGTGCGGCGGCGCCGGTGCTGAGCGCATCGATGGCGCGTGCCGTCCGGATGCGCGCCGTCCACTCGTCGCTGGACGCCTTGGAGCGTGCCCAGAAGCTGAAAGCAAGCGCTCGCGCGGCCGGTGGTTGCACCAGCGTGCCGGCGGTGCGATGCAGGTGCAGCAGGGCCTTCAGAATCAGCGTTGCGTCGTGGTCGTGGATGCCCTTCTCGTAGCCGTCGCGGTAGCGCGGCGCCGCATGCTCGCGCACTGCCTTCGCCAGGGCATCGGGATCCTGTGCCAGCTGCTGCAGGCGCGCCAGAGTTAGGCCGTCACGTGATGCGACGGCGGCGTCCAGCATCTGCCCGGCGAGGTACTCGCCCCGGTAGAGCTCCGGCGACTCCGATTCGAGCGAGACGGACCAGAACGGCTCGAGCGCCGCCAGCTCCGGGTTTTCGATCGGCTCCATGAAATCCGTGCCGGTGAGGTGCACAGCCAGCGTGTCGCCCCTTGGCAGCAAGGTGAGGTCGAGCGGCTGGGTATTGACGCTGAAGCGGTGCCGCGGCCCCAGCCTGATGACGTTCCCGCCGTCCTCGAACAGGTCGCTGCGGTCGCGCAGGGCGCGGACCGCCTGGTCGCGGGCGGCCTTGATCCGCGCCTCGACATCATCCGCCTTCACCGAGTCTTTCAGCTCGCGCAGGCGCAACACCAATTCGCGCAGTTTCTGGATCAGCGGATCGCTGGCGAAGAACGCATTGAGCGCATCCGCGCTGTCGAAGCGTTCGGTGCGCCTGCCAAGCCCCTCAAGGATGCGCTGCGCTGCATCCATCACCGAGGCCGCCTTGCGCTGGCGCTCGTCGAGCAGCACCTGCTTGTGGCTCTGGAACGCCTCAAGCAACTCCTCGCGCTTGTCGAGGATGTCGCCCAGAAACTGCTCGTGCTCACCGAACTGGCTCTCGATCTCCTCCAGTTGCACCATCAACCGTGCCAGCTGTTCGTCGGCCTTTTCGGGCGTGCCGGCCATGCCCAGCGCGCTGGTGACGGACTGGCCGAAGAGCGTGAACTGGGCGCCGAACTGCGCTATCGCTTCGGCCGATCCGAGCGACTTGCGACGCAGCTCCGCACGCGCCCTGGCCTGGTTGAGCCGCGCGTAAAGCGCCGACAGCCGGTCGACCACCTGTGTGCGCTGGGCCGGGTCGTCTACCTTCAACGACGCCAGCAACTCCGACAGCATGTCCATGTCAGCGGACATCGTCCGCATCTGTTCGAGACATTCGACCAGTTGGGTCGCCGTGGCAACTTTCTGGGCCAGCTGATCGAGTTCGTCGACACGCTTTTCGAACGGTGCAAACACCGTGGCGCTGGAGAGGAACCTGCCGGTGGCGGCGCCGACGCGCTCATGTGCCTGCGTCAGCTCGTCCGACATCGCGTCGAGGGCAGCGGTGTCGATGTATCGGTAGTCGCGGATCGTCAACAGATGCCCGCGCAGGGCAGCGATCTCTTTCAGGCCGGTGACATAGTCCTCGACCCGGGTCCACCCGTCCGGCTGCAGGCGGCCAAGCAGCGCGCGATGCTGTGCCCTGGCCTGCTCCATCGCCTGATCGGACTGGCGCCGGATCTCCACCACCTTCTGGAACTCGTCCAGCACCGATTCACTGGTCGCGGCCACCTCGTGGAGCAGGCTGGCCAGCCCGTCGACGTGCTCGTCGTCAATCCAGTGATGAAGGTCGAACAGGCGACGGGTGTTGTGGGCGAGCAGTTCGTAGCGCCGGGCATTGACGTCCTCGCTCGCGATGTCGCGGGCCAGGTCATAGACATTGGAAATCGCCCGCACCCATTCGGCGTTGCCGATCCGCCCCATGAAGGTGCCGCTGGGGGGACGCTGTGCCGCGAACTCGTCGCTCGTGAACGGCGTCTGCCACACCTGCATCTGGTGCACCCGGGTGGGCTCATCGTTGCCGGCGTGGAACAGCACCATCCGGCCATCGGCCAACTGCGCATGGCCGTGCGCCAGTATCGGCGGCTGCAGCTGGCGCTGAACCAGGTTGTAGACCAGCAGCGCAGCCATGCCGCCCTGCGGCTCATAGAAGACATAGAGCACGTCTTCGCCGTTGGGCGAACGAATGGTGCGCTTGTACTGCATGCCGGCAACCGCGGCATCGAACGCCTTGTGTTCACCGTTCTGCAGGTAATACCCGCCGGGAAAAATGATGCCGTGGTCTTCCGGCAACTGGATGCAGGCCTGCACGATCGCGTCGACTCGCGAGACCTTGCCGGTCGTGGTGTTGAACACCAGCCCACGCCATTGCGCCTCGCGATAAGGCAGCACCTTGAGCAGAATCAGTGAACCGACGCGTGCGAATGCCACCTGTGCGTCGTCCAGCGACTGGGTGCGATCCTCCACCGGCTCGCTGTAGACGCCCTGACCGGTTTCGGTGTTGTTCTCGACCTTGATGGTGAGGTCGCCGCCGATGGTCTCGACGAACAAGGTGTCCAGGATGTTCAGGTGCGGAAAGCGCCCGCTCACTTCCATGTCCTTGGTTGCCCGGACCCACTCGAAATCGAAGGCCGGCGGCATCGCGATGTCGCGCTCGCCGCGACTGTCGATGTAGTTCACCTCGCCCTGCGCCGACAGTTGCCAGCGGAACACGCGCGCGTCGGTCGATTTCAGTCCCACCTGAAAAGCGGCCAGCAGCTTGCCTTCCTTGATCTGCAGCTGCAGCAGGCGCGCTTCCTTGTAGTACTCGTACAGCTCGTTGAAGTCGCGCTGGAACTGCGGCTCGGCGAGGAAGCTGCCGGCGATCTCCACCGGCGTCACGTCATAACCTTCGGCCGTTTTCACCAGGCGATACAGGCTGAACACGTCGGCGACAGCGGTGCTGGCCTTCAGGCCGAGAAACACGTTGTAGCCGAACAGCAGCAGCTCACCGACCTGCACGATGTCGCGACCGACCGCATTCTGTTCGCTGCGCACGCGCAGACGGCCGACGATCTCCATCCTGGAATCGCCGAATTCCTGCAAACGCCTGGCATTGAGCGCCTCGGCGGTCTCGTGCAGGCGTCGCCCCTGCACGGTCAGGCGCTTGCGCAGCACCTCGTAGGCGCCGCCCTGCGCCACCGCCTGGTCCAGCGAGTCGGTGGCGTCGCGGTTGATCGGATCAGTCATGCTCGTTCAGTCCTTGGAAGGCGAAAGCGCGAGCGCGCACGTCGCGTGGACAGGCTCACTACCTCACGCCTCGGCCGACAGATCCGACGCGGGCGCACCGGTCAGCTTGCTCAGCAGCTGCTGCATCGCGGGGCTGGATCCGGTGATGCCCTCGATCGCCTTGCCGATCGACATGCCCTTGGTCAACGCATCGAACACGCCGCCGTCGCCACCGATCAGCTCGATGTTCGCGCCCTGGAGTGCCTGGCCGATGACGCCGGCACTTTCGCGGGACACCTCCTTGCCCGCTTCCAGCGTCGCCAGCACCTGCCGCAGGGTCGTCTCCAGCTGCATGCGGAACTCCTCGTGCGAGCGCGCTTCCGGGCTCATCCTGCCCATCGCCTCGAACTTCGACGTGAGGCCCTCGGACTCGGCCGACATCTTGCGACCCACGGCATCGGCTTCGGCCACGCCCATCGCCATGGTGGCATCGGCCCTGGCCTGGCCCATCTTGGCCTGACCGCCGGCCTCGGCTTCAAGGCGCTCGGCCAGCACCCGGGCCTCGGCGTTGCCCTGCTTGTAGTTGGCGTCCGCCTTGGACTCGATCACGCGCGCTTCGGCCACGCCGGTCTTCTCGATCGCGCCGGCCATGGCCTCCTTGACTTGCGCATCGGCCAGGCCGGGTGCGGCCCGCTCTGCGCGGGTGCCCTCGGCGATGATCTTCTTGGCCTCGGACTGCTTGCCTGCCGCCACCAGCTCGGCCTCGGAGCGCACCGTCAGCTCGTTCGCGCGGTGGCGCGCCGCCTGCTCCGCTGCCTCGGCCGACTTCACGTCCATCACCAGCTTTTCCTGCGCCTGCGCCTCCGCCGCCAGGATCGCCACCTGCTTGGCACGATCGGCCTCGGCCACCTGGCGGGTCTCCTTGATCTTCTCCTCGGCCACGGCGACCGTCTGTTCGATCTGGGTGCGCTCGCGCACCACGTTGGCCACGTCCATGCGACCCTGCTCGACCACCTTGTCGCGCTCGACGCCCTGCAGCTGCACTTCCTTATCGGTGGTGACCTGCTCCAGCTGGCCCGCACGTGCAACGCGCTCGACCTCGATGGTCACCGCGCGCCGGCGGTTCTGCTCGGCCACTTCGACCTGGCGCAGCTGTTCCTGCTCGCGGATCTTGATCTGCTCGTCGGACTCCAGCCGCGCACGTTCCGCCACCAGCCGCGCCTCTTCACGAACCTTGGCGGTCTCGGCCTCCTCGCGCGCTTCCACCGTGGCGACCTCGCGCTTCTGCTTGGCCACCGCTTCGGCCTGCTGGCGCTCCATCTGCAGCATGTTTTCGCGCGTTTCGGTGTTCTTCTTTGTGATCGAGAGCCGCTCGTTCTGCTCCAGCTCGTTGGTGCGCACGTTCTGCATCGCGGTGAGCTCGGTAATCTTGCGAATACCTTCCGCGTCCATGATGTTGCTCGGATCCAGGTCCGCCTTGCGCGTCTGCTCCAGGTAGTCGATGGCCACGTCCTCGAGGACGTAGCCGTTGAGATCCTTGCCGATCACGTCCACGATCGCATCGCGGAATTCCTGGCGCTTCTCGAACAGTTCGATGAATTCAAAGCGCTTGCCGACCGTCTTCAGGCCCTCGGAGAACTTGGCGTTGAACAGTTCTTCCACCGCATTGCGGTCCGAGGCGCGTGCCGCGCCCACCGCCTTGGCCACGCGCAGCACGTCGGCCGCGGTTTCGTTCACCCGCAGATAGAACGCCACCGCGATGTCCGCACGCATGTTGTCGCGGCAGATCAGGCCTTCCTTGCCGCGGCGATCCACCTGCAGGGTGATCAGGCTGATCTGCATTTCCTCGGCCTTGTACAAGACCGGAATGATCAACGCCCCGGTGAAGTGCACCTTGGGCTGCGAGCTCAGGTCGTTGACGATCAGCGCAGTGCCCTGGTCGACCTTGCGGTAGAACGCCTTGAAGAGGCCGAACACGCCGAGCGCGAGCAGCAGCAGGACGCCGAGCCCGATCGCAAACGGGAGGACAAGAGGAAGTGACATGGGTTGCTCCTTTGCGGGAATCGTTGTGCCGTGGCTACTGCGCCCGGCCGTTTGGACAGGTCAGCGCTGGTTGAATTCGGCTTCGGAAATCACGGCGTGGGTGTGCGCCTGGGCGTCATGCGACAGCAACACCACGCGTTCGCCGCGCGCCAGCGTTTCGCCGGCAGACGACCGCACCTGCAGGATGAGGCCGGCGCCGCCGTCGTCGAACGCCGCACGCCCGCCTTGCGCGTCCACCTGGGGCGAGATCACCGTGCCCACGCGGCCGATGATCGATGCGTTGGCAGAGAACTGCAGCCTGGCCAGCCAGCGGCTGAGCGGCCGCAGCAGCAACGAGGTCAGCAGCGCGCCGGGTACCAGCACCGCAAGCAGGGTTCCGATGCCGGCCAGTACGCGTAAACCTTGGGACAGATGCCCCAGCAGCGCCAGGTGCACGAAGTACGTGCCCAGCCAGCAAAAAAAGGAAAGCGCGGTCAGCACGATCATGATCGGCACCCGGGCGAGCCCGAGCCTGGCGAGCACGCCTGCGGTGGCTACCGAATCGACCCCGTCCGAATGCCCGGGCATGCCGTGCGCAGCGTGAGCGTCCCCCAGCAGCAGGCCGTCCATTGCGTCGACATGAAAAAGGCCGGTCATGGCCAGCAGCCAGTACACCACGCAGAACGCCAGCAGCACGCTGTAGACCACGGTCGGGAAGGTGAGACAGGTCTGGAGGAACTCATGCATGACGGGCAACCGGTGCAACGACTGGCCGGGCAAACGGCTGCGCCAAGGGTGCAGGCAGGCGTGCCGAGCCGATGCGGCTCGTGAAGGCGAGCCGGGCACTGGCGGCAAGAGAGTGCGGCGAGGAGCCTCCAGACGCGCTGCGCGAGCCGTCGGACACCACCGCGGCCAACACCACGCGGTTGAGGACTTCAGACGCCATCGTTGGCTTCAATGCGGTCTTCCCTGCCATGCGGAGCGCCGTCTCGGACGTCGCCCCGGCAGCGCCGCTGGCCGGCTGCGGCAGACGCTTCCACGTCTCGCCGTCAGGCCTGCACAAGGCGCAGAACACGTGGGTTCGCCCGTTCAAAAACGCTGTCTCGGGTTCACGTGAACCGCGCTTTCAGGAGTTCCCCCACCCCAGGGGCGAGTATGCGGCAACGGCAGCGAATCCGCAGCACATACCCGGCTCCCTCGGGCCGCTCGGGCAGTCAGGTTCCCCGCCGCCACCACACCGGAGTGGCGCCCGCCGCTACGCCGTGAAACTAGGACTGCGGGCAATCGCCCAACAGGCGGGTGGCCTGCTTGGCGCAGTCACTGGCGGGCGGCGTGCCGGGCGGACAGCACGTCGGCTACCTCGCGCAAGGACAGCCCGCGCGCGCGCAGCGCGACGATGAGATGAAAGATCAGGTCTGCGGCTTCGCCCAGCAGCTCTTCGTCGCCTTGCACCACCGCCGCAAGCGCGGTCTCGACCCCTTCCTCGCCGACTTTCTGCGCAATGCGGCGGATGTCGCCCTCGAACAGGCGCGTGGTGTAGCTGCCCTCGGGACGCTCGGCATGACGTTGCGCCACCAGCGCATCCAGCTCGCCCAGAAAGCCGAGCGGCGGGACGACGTCGGTACCGAAGCAGCTCGAGGTGCCGGTATGGCAGGTTGGGCCGTGGGGCAGCGCACCCACCAGCAGCGTGTCCGCGTCGCAATCGGCACGAATCGACTGCACCGCCAGCACGTGGCCGGAGCTCTCGCCCTTGGTCCACAGCCGCTGCTTGGAGCGACTGAAGAAAGTGACGTGGCCGGTCTGCCGTGTCGCCTCCAGCGCCGCCGCATTCATGTATCCCAGCATCAGCACTTCGCCGCTGAGTGCGTGCTGCACGATGGCGGGCAAGAGGCCGTCGCCCTTGGCCCAGTCGAGGCGGGACAGCGGGTTCTGGGGCTCGGTCATGAGGAAACTCTTCTGGACGATGGAATGGAGGCGCGCGGTGTCGCGACAGCCCCGGACGTTGGCCTGCGTTACGCGGCAGGGTCCGCAGGCCGGACCGCCACGCCCTGCCCGGCCAGGTACTGCTTCAGCTGGGGAATCGCGATGGTGCCGGCATGGAAAACGCTGGCGGCCAGCGCACCGTCCACATCGGCCTGGGTGAATGCTTCACGGAAATGTTCCGCCGCCCCGGCACCGCCGGAGGCGACCAGCGGCACGTGGCAGAGCGCCCGAGCGGCACGCAGTTGCTCCAGATCGTAGCCCTCGCGCACGCCATCGCTGCCCATGCAGTTGAGCACGATCTCGCCGGCACCGCGACGCTGCGCCTCGACCATCCAGTCGAGCGTGCCGCGCGACAGCGCCTGGGTCTTGTCCGGATCGCCCGTGTACTGGCGCACGCGCCACTGGCCGTCGGCGTCGCGCAGTGAATCGATGCCGACCACCACGCACTGCACGCCGAAGGCCTGCGCGAGTTCGTCGATCAGTTCGGGACGTTCCAGCGCGGGCGAGTTCACAGAGATCTTGTCGGCGCCGGCATGCAGCACGGCGCGCGCCTCCTCCACCGAGCGGATGCCGCCGGCCACGCAGAACGGAATGTCGATTACCCGCGCCACGCGCTCCACCCAGGTGCGGTCCACGCTGCGCCCCTCGGGGCTGGCGGTGATGTCGTAGAAGACCAGCTCGTCGGCGCCCTCGTCGCGGTAGCGCAGTGCGAGGTCGACGATCTCGCCCATCACGACGTGGTCGCGGAAGCGCACGCCCTTGACCACCTGGCCGTCGCGCACGTCCAGGCATGGAATGATGCGGCGACTCAGCATGCGAGCGCCTCTTCGAGCGCAAAGCGGCCCTCCAGCAGCGCCCGACCCAGGATCACGCCGCCGGCGCCGACGTCGCGCACGGCGCGGATGTCCGCCAGCGAGCGCACGCCGCCGGAGGCCTGCACGGTCAATTCCGGCGCAATGTCCGCCAGGTGGCGATAGAGCTCAAGGTTGAAGCCCGCCAGCATTCCGTCGCGTTCGATATCGGTGCACAGCAGATGGCGTGCACCGCGCTGCGCGTACCACGGCGCGAGCTCGTCCAGGGTGCGTGCGCCGGTTTCGGTCCAGCCGGCACTGGGCAGTGACCAGCGGCCGTCGACGCGGCGGGTGTCGAGCGCGATCGTAAGGCGCTCCGGGCCATAGGTATCGAGCCATGCCGCAACCGTGTCGGGATCGCCGATGGCGATGCTGCCCAGCACCACCCGCTGCACCCCCACATCGAACAGCCGCCGCAGGTCGTCTTCATCGCGCACACCCCCACCGGCCTGCACCCGCAGGCCGTCGGCCGCCATCGCCCGGATCACCGCCAGGTTCGCGATCTGGCCGGAGCGCGCACCGTCCAGATCCACTACGTGCAGCCAGGACGCGCCCTCGTGCAGATAACGCCGGGCCAGCTCCGCCGGATCGTTCGAGTAGGTGGTCTGCTGCGCATAATCGCCCTGGCGCAGGCGGACCACGCGGCCATCGCGAAGGTCGATCGCGGGAATGATGTCGAAGCTCATAGGCTGAGAAAATTCCTGAGAAGTCTGGCGCCGACCGCGGCAGAGCGTTCGGGATGGAACTGCATCCCGTGGAAATTGCCGCGGGTGATCACCGCCGAGAACGGGCCACCGAAATCCGCCGTGGCCAGCGTGTAGTCGCCGACCGGCACCGCATAGCTGTGCACGAAATAGGCTTGCTCGCCTGCAACCAGTCCGGCCAGCAACGGATGAGGGCGCACCGGCGCCAGCGCGTTCCACCCCATGTGCGGCACGCGCAGGCCCGGTGCCTCGCGGAAGCGGCGCACCCGGGCATCGATGACGCCCAAGCACTCGGTGTCGCCCTCTTCCGAATGCGCGCACAGCAGCTGCATGCCCAGGCATACGCCCAGCACCGGCTGGGTCAGCGAACGCATCAGCTCGACCAGGCCCAGCTCGCGCAAACGGGCCATGCCCGGACCGGCCGCGCCCACGCCGGGCAGGATCACCTTGTCGGCACCGCGGATCGCGTCCGGATCGGCGGTGAGCGCCGCCTCCACGCCGAGGCGCTGCAGCGCATAGCGCACCGAGCCGATGTTCGTACCGCCCGCATCGACCAGCACCACGGCCATCAGAGCGTCCCCTTGGTGCTGGGCAGCTCGCTGCCTTCGCGGCGGATCGCCTGGCGCAGGGTGCGCGCCACCACCTTGAAACAGGCCTCGACCATGTGGTGCGCGTTGTCGCCATTCACCGTGAGGTGCAGGTTGGCGCCCAGCGTCTCGCACAGCGAACGGAACACGTGCGGCACCAGCTCGGTCGGGATGTCCCCCACGCGCTCGCGCGGGAAGCTGCCCTCGAACACGAAGTACGGCCGGCCGGACAGGTCCAGCGCGGCGCTGGCGAAGGATTCGTCCATCGGCAGCGTGAAGCCGTAGCGGCCGATGCCGCGCTTGTCGCCCAGCGCCTGCTTCAGCGCCTGGCCGAGTGCCAGTGCGCAGTCCTCCATCGTGTGGTGCTCGTCGATGTGGGTGTCGCCGTCGCAGGTCAGCTCCAGCGCAAAGCCGCCGTGCTTGCCGATCTGCTCGAGCATGTGGTCGAAGAAGCCCAGCCCGGTGTGGATCTTCGGCTCGGCCACCCGATCCAGATCCACGCTCACCGTGATGCGGGTTTCCTTCGTGTTGCGCTGGACCGTGGCGGTGCGCGGCGCATCGAGCAGGCGGTGCGCGATGGCCTCCCACGACTCGCCCTGCGGCCCCACGCGCAAACCACGCACGCCCAGGTTGGCGGCCAGCTGCAAATCGGTCTCGCGATCGCCGATCACCGCCGACGCCGCACGACTCCAGCCATCGTCGGCGAGGTAGTGGCGCAGCATGCCGATGCCCGGCTTGCGCGTATCGAGCCCTTCATGTGGAAAGCTGCGGTCGATCAGCTGCTCGCGGAACGTGATGCCCTGCGAAGCGAGGATGCGCAGCAGCAGCGCGTGCGGGCCGTCGAACGTGTCCTGCGGGAAGCTGGCGGTACCGAGGCCATCCTGGTTGGTGACCATGACCAGCTCGTAGCCGGCGGCCACGCAGCGCTGCAGTGCCGCGATCACGCCCGGCAGCAGCTCGAGCTTCTCGTAGCTGTCGATCTGTTCGTCCGGCGGCTCGACGATCAGGCAGCCGTCGCGGTCGATGAAGAGGATCTTGCGGCTCATGCAGGATTTCCCGAAAGCACGTCCAGCACGCGGGCGTTTTCCTCCGCCGTGCCGATGGTGATGCGCAGCGCATCGCCCAGGTTCGGATAGCGGCGCACGTCGCGCACTACGATGCCGGCGGCGAGCAAGCGCTGGTAGATAGCACCGGCGTCATCGAAGCGTACCGCCAGGAAGTTCGCCTGCGACGGCAGCACTTCGCGCACCCCGGGCAGCGCGGCGATCGCCGTGCGCATCCGCGCCCGCTCGGCCTTGATCTCAGCGATATGCCCGCGCGCCTGGGCCTGGCCGGCCGGCGACAACGCGGCCAGCGCCGCATCCACGCAGGGCAACGGCAGCGGATACGGCGGCATGATCCGGCGCAGCAGCGCGATGACTTCCGCGTTTGCCAAGAGCGTGCCGATGCGCGCTCCGGCCAGCGCCCACGCCTTCGAGAGCGTGCGCAGGATGCCGACATGCTCATGGCGGTCGATCAGCCCCGCCATGCTGCGTGCGTTGGCGAACTCGACGTAGGCCTCGTCGACGATCAGCAGCGCGCGCCCGGCGAGCGCCTGCGCCAGGCGTTCCACCGCGGCCAGCGGAATCACCTGCCCGGTCGGATTGTTGGGGGTACACACGAAGACCAGCTTCACCGCCGGGGTCACTGCTGCCAGCACGGTGTCGACATCCAGCGTGAAGTCGGCGGCCAGTGGCGCCTCGATCACCGCCGCGTTCTGGATGCGCGCGCACACCGCGTACATGCCGAAGGTCGGCGGCTGGATCAGGATCGCGTCCTCACCGGCGCGGCAGAACGCGCGCACCAGCAGGTCGATCGCCTCGTCGCTGCCGCGGCCCACCAGCAGCTGGTCCCGGCCCACACCGTAAAGCGCAGCCAGCGCGTCGACCAGCACGGCCGGTTGCGGATCGGGATAGCGGTGGCAACCAGCACCGGCCTCGCCGAACGGCGCCCACGCCGACTCGTTCGCGTTGAGCAGGATCTGCCCGCCGCTGGCCTCCATGCGCGCCGAGGAGTACGGCTGCATTGCGCGGATCTCCGCACGCGCCAGATCGAGCACGCTCATGCGCGGCCCTCCAGCACGTCCAGCCGCATCGATACCGCGCGGCGGTGCGCCTCCAGTTGCTCGGCAGCGGCCAGCGTCACCGTGCACGGACCGATCGCGCGCAGCCCATCGGCGCTCACCTCCTGCACGCTGATCTGCTTGACGAAGCTGGCCACCGACACGCCGCTGTAGCTGCGCGCATAGCCGTAGGTGGGCAGCACGTGGTTGGAACCACTGCAGTAGTCGCCGACCGATTCCGGCGTCCAGGCGCCCAGGAAGATCGAGCCGGCACTCTCAATGCCGTCGAGCAGCGCACGCGGCTCGGCGGTCTGGATGATCAGGTGTTCCGGTGCGTACTGATTGCTTACCGCCACTGCCTGGGCCAGCGAGTCGACTGCGATCAGGCGACTCTGCGCCAGCGCTTTGAACGCCGTCTCGCTGCGCGGCAGCGTGGCGCACTGGCGATCGACTTCCGCCGCCACCGCGTCGAGCAGCGCCGCGGAGGGGCTGAGCAGCACCACCTGCGAGTCCGGGCCGTGCTCGGCCTGCGAAAGCAGGTCGGCGGCGACAAAGGCCGGGTTCGCCTCACCGTCCGCGATCACCAGCACCTCGGACGGGCCCGCCGGCATGTCGATGGCCGCGCCGTCCGGATCACCGGACACCTGCAACTTGGCCTCGGTGACCCACGCATTGCCAGGACCGAACAACTTGTCGCACTTGGGCACGCTCGCCGTGCCATAGGCCATGGCGGCAATCGCCTGCGCGCCGCCAAGCTTGAACACGCGGTGCACGCCGGTGATGCGCGCGGCGTAGAGCACCGCCTCATCGCAGGTGCCGTCGGCGCGTGCCGGCGAACACAGCGCCACCTCGCGGCAGCCGGCGATCGCCGCGGGCACGCCCAGCATCAGCGCGGTGGACGGCAGCGGCGCGCTGCCGGCGGGTACGTACAGGCCGACGCGGGTGATCGGACGCAGCATGCGCTCCACGCGCACGCCCGGCGCGGTGTCCACGCCGACCGGGGTGGGCTGCGAGGCGCGGTGATAGGTTTCGATGCGACCGGCCGCTTCGCGGATCGCGGCCTTCAGGGTTTCATCGAGCGCCGCCTCCGCCGCGTCGAATTCGGCAGCCGTCACCTCGATGGCGTCGAGCGCGCAGCGGTCGTATTTCGCGCTCAGTTCGCGCAGCGCCGAATCACCGTGCGCGCGCACTTGGGCGATGATCGCCGCCACGCCCTGCTTGAGCTCGTCCGCGCGGGCCTGCGCCGGGCGCGCCAGCGCCTCGCGTCGGGCCGTTTGATCCAAGGTATTCCAGTCCAGCCGCTTCATGGTCTCGTGTCCTCGGGCTCGCTCAGGCGAGCATCTTTTCCACCGGCAGCACGAACATCTCGCGCGCACCGGCCTTCTTGATCTCTTCCAGCTGGCGCCAGCTCACCTCGCCCGCGCAAAGCGCCTGCAGCATCAGCTGGTCGGGCTGGCCGGCCACCGGCAGCAGCGTGGGCTGCGGGCCCCCGGGCAGCAGGCGGGTGACCGCCTCCAGCGTGCTGCGCGAGGTCTGCAGCAGCAGCAGGCGCGACTCGCGCACCTGGATCACGCCGTCCAGCCGCTTGAGCAGCAGCTCGATCATGTCGCCGCGCTCGTCCGCCGGCAGCGTTTGCGGGCCGGCCAATACGGCCTCGCTTTCCAGCAGCACCTCGACCTCGCGCAGCTGGTTGGCCACCAGCGTGCCGCCGCTCTGCACCAGATCGCAGATGGCATCGGCGGTGCCCAGCTTGGGCGCGATTTCGACCGAACCGGCCAGGGTCACCACCTGCGTATCCACGCCGTGCGAGCGCAGCCATTCGCCGAGCAGGCCCGGGTACGACGTGGCCACGCGCTTGCCGCCCAGGTCCGGTGCGCCGGCGTAGGCCATCTCCTGCGGCACGGCGATCGACAGCCGGCAGCGGCCGAAGCCCAGCGGACGCCACTCGTGCAGCGGCGCGGCATCCACCCCGGCCGTGAGCTGGAACTCGTTGAGCACGTTGCGCCCGACGATGCCCAGATCGCACACGCCCTGCGCGATCAGCCCGGGAATGTCGTCGTCGCGCACCAGCAGCAGGTCCACCGGCTCACCCTCGCCGAAGCAGAACAGCTTGTCGCGGCTCTGCCGAAAGCTCAGGCCGCAGCGGTTGAGCAGGTCCAGTGCCGGCTCGGTGAGCCGGCCGGATTTTTGCATCGCAATGCGCAGGCGGTCGCGCGTTTTCATGCCTTGTCCTTTTTCAATGCCGAACGACGTCGCGCACCGTGCGCGGCCGCCGCCAGATAACCGCCGCTGCCCTGGTTGAGATAGCGGGCGACGCGGCCGATGGTGGTGATGCTTACCGCGGTGCGCTCGTGGATCTCGCGATAGGCCACGCCGTCGAGCAGATACGGCACCACCCGCCAGCGATCCACCAGCACCTCCAGCTCCGCCGGGGTGCACAGGTCGTGCAGGAACGCCGACATCTCTCCGGCGTTCTTCAGCGACAGCAGCGCCTCGCACAGGCTCAATTCCGCAGACGCGGCAGGTGTCTCGGGATCGACGGAGCGACGCTTCATAATGTACTAACGCGTTAACACAATACGACGATTCTAGCGAGGCCTCGGAGCCTTGTCGAGCGGCATGACGAGGGGCATGCGGCCGCAGTGCGGTTGCGGTCCGCGAGCTGCGCCGGGCGCCGGACCATGCGACTCGCACGCCGCGTCGGCGCGCTGTCCGACACACTTTCCGAGCAGCGAAGCGGAATGCACCGGCATTGAGGTTTCTGTCCCGCCGGTCGAGGCCGGCCTCTGCTGGCAGGCCTGCCGCTGCTGCGCGGCTTCCCGCGAGTTTCCTCAGCGGATGGACCGGCTGTGCGCCGCCGCGGCCGAGTCGAGCCGCTGGCACAAGGCATCAATCAAGCCGCCGTCCAGCACGGCGTGCACGGGCACGCGCCACCATCCCGGCCGGGCAAACCGCTGGCATTTGATGGCGTCCTTGTCGGTCATCAGCAGCGGACCGTCGCCAGCGATCGCCAGGTCGTCGGGAACAAACGCGTGGTGGTCGGCGAAGGCGTGTGCCGTCACGTCGAGCCCCTGCGCGCGCAGGCTGTCGAAAAAGCGATCGGGGTGGCCAATGGCGGCAACGGCGTGAACCGGCTCGCCGATAAATGAGGACAGCGGGCGCACGACGTAATCCGTGAGCGACACCGCCGTGTCGCCGGCCAGCCGCATGGCGAACTCACCCTGCCCCGCCTCACCGTTGCAAACGCGAAAATCGACATGACGCAGGCGCGACAGCGGCTCGCGCAGCGGGCCGGCAGGCAGCAGCCGGCCGTTGCCGAACCGCCGCGCGCCGTCGATCACGCAGATCTCCACGTCGCGGGCCAGCGCGTAGTGCTGCAGCCCGTCGTCGGCAATCACAATGTTGCAGCCGGCCTGCAGCAGCAGCGCCGCGGCGGCGGGACGATCGCGCCCCACGGCCACCGGCACGCCACTGGCGCGGATCAGGCAGGGTTCGTCGCCGTAGCGGGCCGGATCGGGCTGATCGTCCAGCAGCGCCGGCTCGCGCTGCGTACCGCCGTAGCCGCGGCTGACCACCCCAGGACGCCAGCCGCGCGCGATGAGGGCGTCGACCAGCGCCAGCGTGAGCGGCGTCTTGCCGGTGCCACCAGCGGTGAGGTTGCCCACCACCACCACCGGCACTGCCAGCCTCGTGCTGCGCAGCCAGCCGATGCGGTGCAGGCCGCGACGCAGCGCGGTGAGCGCGCCGTAGAGCCACGCCAGTGGATACGTCCAGAGCGGCGTGCCGCGCGTGCCGTACCAGCTCGCCTGCAGCGTGTCGGCCAGCGCCACGGCCCGTCAGTCGCTGGCGGGCTGATGGAACTGCATGCGATGCAGCGCCGCGTAATGGCCTTGCATTGCCAGCAGCTCGGCATGCGTGCCGCGCTCCACGATGCGCCCCTGATCCATGACCGCGATCTGGTCGGCGCCCTCGATGGTCGACAGGCGATGGGCAATCACCAGCGTAGTGCGATCCTTCATCAAACGCTGCAGCGCCTGCTGGATCAACCGTTCGGACTCGGTGTCCAAGGCACTGGTGGCCTCGTCCAGCACGAGAATGGGGGCATTCTTGAGAATGGCCCGCGCAATGGCGATGCGCTGGCGCTGGCCACCGGAAAGCATGCCGCCGGCCTGCCCGATCGGGCTGTGCAGCCCCATCGGCATGCGGCTGATGAATTCCATCGCGTTGGCCGCTGCGGCCGCCGCCTCGATGTCCCCATCGCTGGCCCCGGCCAGCTCGCCATAGGCGATGTTCTCGGCGACGGTGCCGTCGAACAGCACCACGCTCTGGCCCACCCAGGCGATCTGCCGCCGCAGCGAACCCAGCGTGTACCCCAGGTAATCCTCGCCATCGAGCACGATGCGGCCTTCGCTCGGCTCATAGAAACGCGGCAGCAGGCTGACCAGCGTGCTCTTGCCACTACCGGAGCGCCCCACCAGCGCGGTGACGGTGCCGGGCTGGCAGCGCAGGTCCACGCCGCGCAATGCCTCAGCTTCGCTACGCGGGTAACGCAGTCTTACGCTTTCAAACCGTATGTCGCCGCCGGTGCGTTCGATCACGCGGGTGCCGTGATCCGCTTCAGGAGAGAGATCGATGACCTCGAACAAATCTTCTGCCGCCGAAATGCCCCGCTGGATGTTGGCCTGGACGTTGGCCAAGCGCTTTAGGGACGGCATCATCGCGCCCATGGCGGTAAGGACCGCAATGAATACACCGGAGGAAATCTGGTCTATCTCGTCCGGGCGCGTCGCCAGCAGCACCAGAACCGCCAGAGCGCCAGCCGCTACCGTCTGGATAGCGGTACTGGACGCTGCACTGGTCGCCGCGATTTTCAGATTCAGGCGCCGCGTGCGCATGGTTACGTCGTCGAAACGACCCGCCTCATGCGGCTGACCACCGTAGATGCGCACTTCGCGGTGCGCACCTACAGACTCTTCAACCGTACCGGTTACCGAGCCCATCGACCCCTGGATGCGCCGACTGATGGCGCGATAGCGCCTACTGACTACCGAAGCGATCAGCATCACCAGCGGGATCATCACCAGCAGGGCGAGCGTAAGGTATGCACTCTTGGTCAGCATTACGACGAACATGCCGATGACGGTGACGCCTTCGGTCACGGCGATCTTCACTGCATCGGTGGACGCCGATGCCACCTGCTCGGAGGTGTAGGTGATCCGGGAAATCTGCTGCCCCGATGGCTCGCTGCCAAAGAACGTGGCCGGCAACCGCAGATAGGATGCGAACACGTCCCGCTGAATCGCCTGCACCACGTTGCGACCGATATAGGCAATGCCGTAGTTGCTGACGAACGTGCCGATGCCGCGCACGCTGAAGATCGCCATGATCCAGATCGGCATCCAGAAGATCAGATAGGGATCTTTCCTCGCGAACAGGTCATCGAACATCGGCTGCAGCAGGCTGGTGAACAGGGCGAGGCCGCCACCGTCGATTGCCATACCCAGCATCGCCAGCAGCGCCACGGTGCGGTAGCTCCGGGTATAGCCGAGCAGGCGGCCATAAACCCTGCGCGTCTCGGCATCCCAGATGCCCACCTTGCCGGGCTTTTTGGTCACCGTCCCGACCCTAGCGTCGGCGTGGTGGCGATCGACAGCTTGGTGAAACCGAGCTGGCCCAGCGCGTCCATGGCGGTGACCACGTATTGGTGCGGCGTCATCGCATCGGCGCGGATCACCACCTGGCCATCGCGGCGATCGCCCGCGTTCTGCTCGAGCATGCGCTTGAGCGGCTCGATGCCCTCGCCCATCACCTCGTCGCTGCCCACGTAGAAGCGGCCGTCGCGATCGATCATCACGGTGAGCACGGGCTGCTGCACGTCACGCTCTTCCGCGCTGGCCTTGGGCAGGGTCACCTGCATGCGCGAGTGCTGCACGAAGGTGGTGGTGAGCACGAAGAACATCAGCAGCGTGAGCAGCACGTCGATCAACGGGATGACGTTGATCTCGAAATCATCGCGTCGGCGGTCCGAACCGATACGCATTGCTATCAGCCTGCCGCCGGCGCGCGGCGCGGACGCGGCACTGGGGTCGTGGCACCGACGGTGAGGTCGTCCAGCAGCGCCGTGGCCTGCTTCTCCATTTCCACGCAATAGCCGGTGACGCGGGAGCGGAAGTAGCGGTGCAGCACGTAAGCGGGAATCGCCACGACCAGGCCGGAGGCCGTGCAGATCAGCGCCTCGCCGATACCGCCGGCCATCTTCATCGGATCGCCGACGCCGCCACGCATGACGTCGAGGAACATGCGGATGAGGCCGATCACCGTACCGAACAGGCCCAGCAGCGGGCCGATCAGTGCGATCGTCCCCAAGGTATTGAGGTAGCGCTCCATGCGGTGCGCGACGTGGCGACCGGTGTCCTCGATGCGCTCCTTGATCAGCTCGCGCGAGCGGTCGCGCACCCGCAGCGCGGCGCCCAGCAGCTCACCCAGCGGCGAGCCGGCGGACAGCGCATCGAGATGCTGCGGATCGAGCCGCCCGCTGCGTGCCCACTCGCGCACCTCCTCCCCCAGGCCGGGCGGCATCACCGAAGCACGCCGCAGGCTCCAGAACCGTTCCAGCACGATCGCCAGCGCGATTGCCGAACAAAACACGATGGGCGCCATCGCCCAACCGCCCGCCATCAGGATTTCCAGCACGACGACTCCCGCACCATGCAGCCAAGAACGAAGCGCGCATCATACCAGCGTGTACCCGCGGTTCCGTGGGCTGCGTCCGGCAGCCGATGTGCGATGGCAGGTTATTTCTCGCGCCAGTAGCGCGCCTGCCGCTGTCGCTCCTGGCGCACGACCCGCGCGTGGCCACGAGCCGGGAAGCTCAGCTGGATGGCGCCAGCGGTCGCAGTGTTCAGCAACGGCACCCCGGCTGCGCCGTAGCGGGCCACGACCAGCGGCCGCGGATGCCGGAAACGGTTGCGCCAGCCTGCCGAAACCACGGCCAGCGACGGCGCTACCGCGGTCAGGAAAGGCTCGCTGGAGGAGGTCATGCTGCCGTGGTGCGGCACGGTCATCACCACGGACCCGCCCGACGGCAACGCGGCAGCAACAGCCGACTCGACCCGACTGGTGATGTCCCCGGTGAGCAGCAGGCGATCCGCCCCGCCGTCCACCAGCAGCACGCAGGAGCGGTCGTTGCCTGCCCCGGTATCGTCAAGCGGACCGAGTACGGAGAAACGAACGCCGTCCCACGTCCACGCCTGGCCTGCGTGGCAGCCGGCCATCGGCGAGGGCATGCGGCGTGGCTCCCCGGCCAGTCGGCGCCCTGGAGCGTAGGCCGCGAGCACCGCACCGGCGCCGCCGGCGTGGTCGTTGTCGGCATGGCTGACCACCAGCATGTCGAGCCGCCGCACCCCCAGGGCATGAAGGCTCGGCACCACCGCCGCAGCGCCGATGTCGAAGCCAGAGGGATAGCGTGCTCCGGTGTCGTAGACCAGCGTGTGGCCGCGCGTGCGTACCACCACCGACAACCCCTGCCCCACATCCAGCACCCACGCCTCGAAGGCCGAAGGCGCCGGGCGTGGCAACTGCGGCCACAGCAGTGGCAGGAACAACATGGCGCCGAGCCAGCGCGTCGGGATGCCGCGCGGTGCCAGCAGCCACAGTGCGCCCAGCATGCCCAGTACCAGCGCCCAGACGCTGACGCTGGGCAGGTAGCAGCTGGCGCCGGGCCATGCCGCGATGCGCTGCAGCAGCCACCACTGACCATGGGCCACGTGCGCGGCCAGCGACAGCGGCCACACGGCGAACGGCGGCCATATCACCAAGGCCAGCACGCCGAGCAAGGCCAGCGGCACGAGCACGAAACTGACCACCGGCACGGCAACCAGGTTCGACAGCCCGCCCACCAGCGAGGTCTGGCCAAAGAACCACAGGCTCAGCGGCAGCAGCGCAAGGGTCATCACCCACTGCCCGGTGGTCAGGCCTTTCACGATGCCGCGCAGCCCATGCGCGTGTTCGGTCAGGCACAGGATCAGGAAGGCAACCCCCACGAACGACAGCCAGAAGCCGGCCGACAGGACCGCCAGCGGATCGGACAGCAAGAGCACGAGCATAGCCAGCGCCAGGCCGTGGCCTGCGCGCACGTGGCGACGCCAGCCACGGGCGGCCACCACCACGGCAATCATCAGCAGCGTGCGCATCGTCGGCAGCCCCATGCCAGCAAGCGCGCCGTAGGCGACGGCTGCTGTCAGCGCGCCGCCCGCCTGCGCCTGGACGCGCGGGCAACGCAGTGCCAGCGCAGGCCACAGCGCATAGATCGCGATGACTCCCCATGCGCCGAAGGCCGCCGCCACGCCGACGTGGAAGCCGGAGATGGCCAGCAGGTGCGACACCCCGTTGGCCCGGGCCACCGACCAGTCGTCCGGATCCAGGCCGCGCACGTCGCCGAGCGCCAGCGCACGCAGCAAAGCGGCGTCGTGCCGATCCGGCACCCTCAGTTCGATGCCCTGCGCCAGCCGTGCTCGCACCTCGTGTATGCACCACCGGCGCCCCAGCCGCTTGTTGGCTGGATCCTCGCGGACGTAACCCACCGCGACGACACCCCGCTGCAGCGCACTGCGCTCGGTGTCGGCACCACCGGGGTCAAGCATGCTGCGCGGACGCTTCAGGCGAAGCCGCAGTTGCCAGCGTTCGCATGGCGCCAGCGGCGGCGCATCGTCGTACCAGGCCAGTTGCACGCGCCCACGCAGCGGCACGGGCCGCCCCGCCTGGCTGGCCGCAAGCACCTGAAGCTGGAACCGGGTGGCATCGGCGGCCGGATCAGGCAGCCCCAGCACACGGCCAACCACCACGAGATCCTGTCCTTCCAGCGGCACCGGCAGGCGCGCCTGCATCGCGCTGGCGCCACACCACACCGACCAGCCAATGCCGAGAATCATCCATGCGGCCGGTCGGGTGAGCGACCAGCGCGCCGCCACTGCGGCCAGCACCACGAGGGCGACCAGCAACACCAGGAGCGCCGTGCCCCGCGGCAGCGCCGGCCACCACTGCACCGCCAGCACGCCGAGCAGCAGGAACACGCTGCAGCTCGCTACGGTCGATCGACTTGTCCCCGCCGGCGACATCCCTGCGCCTCCCCGCTTCGAGGCGATCAAGGCTAGCGGCAACCACCCTGGGCGCCCGGCGAAATACGCGTAGGCGAATTACCCGCGGCTCCGCGGGGCAAGGGGCGGCCTGGTTCAGAGCTCCTGCACGAGCGCGGCGGCATCGGTGCGCGGCGGCTCGGAGAGCACGCCGTTGTGCAGTACCAGGGTCCGGTCCATGCGCGCGGCCAGGCGCGTGTCATGTGTGACCAGGATGAAGCTGGTGCCGATCTCGCGATTGAGCTCGAGCATCAGGGCGTAGACCTGTGCCGCATTGGCCTCGTCCAGGTTGCCGGTAGGCTCATCGCCCAGCACGCACGCAGGCCGGGTGACCAGGGCCCGGGCCACGGCGCAGCGCTGGCGCTCACCGCCGGAAAGCTCCGACGGCTTGTGCTGGAGGCGTGCGGCCAGGCCGACGCGACCAAGCAACTCGCTGGCTTCGCGCTGCGCCTGGGCAATCGCCACACCGCGGATGAGCAGCGGCATGCACACGTTTTCGAGCGCCGTGAACTCGGGCAGCAGGTGGTGGAACTGGTAGATGAAACCCAGTGACCGGTTGCGCACGCGTCCGCGCTCGGCATCGGAAAGCGACGACAGCAGCCGCCCTTCCACCTCGACCTCGCCTCCGGTCAGGGTGTCGAGCCCGCCCAGGATATGCATCAGCGTGCTCTTGCCCGAACCGGAAGCACCCACGATCGCGGCCGTCTGCCCGCGCTTGAGCTCGAAGCTGACGTCTGTGAGTACGTCGGTGTGGAGGTCGCCCTCGCGGTAGCTCTTGGCGATGTGGCTGGCGCGCAGCACCACGTCATTGCTTTTGGTCATCGGCTTACTCATAGCGCAGCGCCTGCGCCGGCTGCGTGCGGGACGCGCGCCACGCCGGATAAAGGGTCGCCAGCAGCGAGAATGCAAACGTCACCAGGACCACCCAGCCGACGTCGGTTGGATCGAGCTTGCTGGGCACGTTGGAGATGTAATAAACGTCCGGCGACAGGAACTGCACGTGGAACACGTCCTGGATCCAGTCGACGATCGCCGGCAGCTTCCACGACAGCAGCGAGCCGAGCCCCACCCCGAACCCGATACCGACGAACCCCACCAGCAAGCCCTGCACCATGAACATGCCCATGATGCTGCGCGGCGTGGCGCCGAGCGTGCGCAGGATGGCGATGTCGGCCTGCTTGTCGGTGACCAGCATCATCAGCATCGAGATCAGGTTGATCACCGCCACCAGGATGATCAGCGACAGGATGATGAACATGACTTTCTTCTCCATCGAGATGGCCGAGAAGAAGTTGCTGTTTTCCTGCATCCAGGTGCGCACGCTGTAGAGCTGGCCCAGCCGCTGACTCAGCTCGCGCGCCACCGGGCCGGCGCTCCAAAGATCGTCAAGCCGCAGGCGGATACCGGTGGGCCCGGCCAGGCTCGCCAGCTTCTGGGCATCAGTCATGTTGATCAACACCAGCCCGGCGTCGTACTGCTGCATGCCCAGCTCGAACACACCGGACACATGCAAACCGCGAATGCGCGGCACCGAGCCCATCGGCGTGGCACGCAGTTGTGGCACGTACATGGTGATGCGGTCACCCACGTTGACGCCCAGCTGCATGGCGAGCTCCTTGCCAAGCACGATGTTCCAGCTGCCCGGCGTCAGCGAGTCGAAGCGACCCTGCACCATGTGCCGGTCGATGTCCGACGCCTTGGGCTCCTCGCCCGGCTCGATGCCCCGCACGATTGCGCCGCTGGAGCTGTAACTGCCTTGCAGGAACGCCTGCATCTCCACGTAAGGTGCCGCTCCCTCCACGTGCGGATTGGTCTGGGCCAGCTTCACCGCTCCGCGCCAATCCTGAATGCTTTCTCCAACGCCAGAAATGGTGGCATGCGACACCGCACCGAGGATGCGCGTGCGCAACTCGTTGTCGAAACCGTTCATCACGGACATCACCGTGATCAGCGCCATGACGCTGATGCAGATACAGATGATCGATACCGTGGATATGAAGGAGATGAACTGGTTGCGGCGCTTTGCGCGCGTGTAGCGCAGGCCGATGAAGAGCTCGAGCGGTCGGAACATGGCAACCTGTCTAAGTGGGCCTGCGCAGTGGCCGCAGGAAGCGCCCGTCAGCCGGGAACATCATGGACCACGCCAGCGCCGCAGAGTGCCCGATGGAAGCATGGGCAGCAACCGTCGCGCCGTCTCAATCGCCCGCTTCAGGAGCGCCGGAGGCCAGCACCGCCAGGCGCATCCGCACTCGGCGTCGGGTGTCGGCGTCACTGTTGTCGGGCAGCAACCACAGTGCATGCCGTCCGTCTTCTGCGTTCAGGCAAAGCACCACCATCGCACCCAGTGCCCGCGATGACACCAACCGCGCAGCGCTGTCACGTCCATCGCCCAGGCGCAGCGTCCAGCCGCCTTGCGCACTCCACCCCACCGCTGCCGGCACCGCCGGCCTGCGGCTGCGCCAGCTCGTCAGTCCCGCGACCAGCGCGGCGACGAGACACACCTTCAGCCAGAGCGCGGCGCCACACGAGGCAACGCCAATCAGCGCAAGGCAGATCACCAGCACATGCAACCGGGCCAGCGCCGGAGACGGCCGATATTCAAAGCCGATGGCGGGCGCGGATGTCATCGATGATTGCCTGCCAGTCCGGGCGATCCGGTCGCGCATGGCCCATGACCCAGCCCCACAGGTCCGGATCCTGCACTTCCAGCAGCTCCTCGAAGGCGTGCCGCGTCGGCTCGTCGGCGGCAGCGAAAGAGGTGTCGAGCCAGCCGCCGAACAGGGCATCGAGCTCGCGCGTTCCCCGCCGGGTACGCCAACGCAGACGCTTGATGCGGGCTTCATCCACGTGCGCGGTTCCTGCCAGTCATGACGCTAGGCGCCCATACACGACGGGCTGCGCGAGGCAGCCCGTCAGAACAAGGATCAACGGCAGCTGCTCACGCAGCGCGGCGCTCGACCATCAGTTTCTTGATTTCCGCGATGGCCTTGGCCGGGTTGAGACCCTTCGGGCAGGTGCGCGCGCAATTCATGATGGTGTGGCAGCGATACAGCTTGAACGGATCTTCCAGATCGTCAAGCCGCGCCCCGGTGTCCTCGTCGCGCGAATCGACGATCCAGCGGTATGCCTGCAGCAGCACGGCCGGGCCGAGGTACTTGTCGCCATTCCACCAGTAGCTGGGGCAGCTGGTCGAGCAGCAGGCACACAGGATGCACTCGTACAAACCGTCCAGATGCTTGCGATCTTCGGGCGACTGCAGCCGCTCGCGATCCGGCGCCGGGCTCTGCGTACGGAGCCACGGCTTGATCGAGGCAAACTGGGCGTAGAAGTGGGTCAGGTCAGGAACCAGATCCTTGACCACCGGCATGTGCGGCAGCGGATAGATCTTGACGTCACCGCCGCTGCAGTCGTCGACTGCCTTGGTGCACGCCAGCGTGTTGGTGCCATCGATATTCATCGCGCACGATCCACAGATGCCTTCGCGACACGAGCGGCGCAGCGTCAGGGTCGGGTCGATCTCGTTCTTGATCTTGAGCAGCGCGTCGAGAACCATCGGGCCGCACGCGGCCAGGTCGACTTCATAGGTGTCGATGCGGGGATTCTGCCCGTCGTCGGGAGACCAGCGGTAGACGCGGAAGGTGCGCGGCTTCTTCGCGCCCGGTGCCGGAAAGTGCTTGCCCGGCTGGATCTTCGAATTTTTGGGAAGCGTGAACTCTGCCATGTGCGGAACCTTTCAATCTCGTTAGGAGGGCCTGCGGCCCGACCGCCTGCTACACGCGAGGCCCCGCGGACATTGTCGGCGGGGCCACCATCAGTAGACGCGCTTCTTCGGCGGCACCACATCCACCTCGTCGGTCATCGTGTACATGTGCACTGGACGGAACTCGAAGCTCGAGTTGCCCGCCTCGTCCACCTTGACCAGCGTGTGCTTCATCCACTCGTCGTCGTTGCGATCCGGGAAATCCTCGCGTGCGTGCGCACCGCGGCTTTCCAGGCGCTGCTCGGCCGAGTGCATGGTTGCCACGGCCTGGTCGAGCAGGTTCGCCAGCTCCAGCGTCTCGATCAGGTCGGAGTTCCAGACCAGCGACCGGTCAGACACCTTGACGTCCTTGAAGGAGTCACGGATCTCGGAAATCTTGCGCTTGCCCTCCTTCAGCGTCTCCCCGGTGCGGAATACCGCCGCGTCCTGCTGCATCGTGCGCTGCATTTCGGCGCGAATCCTGGCAGTCGGGGTGCCGCCGTCGGCATGACGCAAGGCATCGAAACGCGCCAGAGCCTTGTCCAGCACGCTGGACGGAAGATCTTTCTGCGCCGCGCCAGGCGTGATGATCTCGGCGCAGCGCTTGGCCACCGCGCGACCGAACACCACCAGATCCAGCAGCGAGTTCGAACCGAGGCGGTTGGCGCCATGCACCGAAACGCAACCGGCCTCGCCGATGGCAAAAAGGCCCGGCACCACCGAGTCCGGGTTGCCGTCCTTGAGCTGCACCACTTCGCCGTGGAAGTTGGTCGGGATGCCGCCCATGTTGTAGTGCACGGTGGGCAGCACCGGGATCGGCTCCTTCGCCACGTCGACGCCGGCGAAGATGCGCGCCGACTCGGCGATGCCGGGCAGGCGCTCGTTGATCACCTCGGCGCCCAGATGCATCAGGTTCAAGTGGATGTGATCCTTGTGCTCGCCGACGCCGCGACCCTCGCGGATCTCGATCGTCATGGCGCGGCTGACCACGTCACGCGAGGCAAGATCCTTCGCGTTGGGCGCGTAACGCTCCATGAAGCGCTCGCCCTCGGAGTTGGTGAGGTAACCGCCCTCGCCGCGCACGCCCTCGGTGATCAGGCAGCCTGCGCCATAGATCCCGGTGGGGTGGAATTGCACGAACTCCATGTCCTGCAGCGGCAGGCCCGCGCGCAGCACCATGCCGCCGCCATCGCCCGTGCAGGTATGTGCCGAGGTGGCGCTGAAATACGCGCGACCGTAACCGCCGGTCGCCAGCACCACGGACTGGCCGCGGAAGAAGTGCAGCGTGCCCTCGTTCATGTCCAGCGCCAGCACGCCGCGGCAGACGCCCTCTTCGTCAAAGATCAGGTCGATCGCGAAGTATTCGATGAAGAATGAAGCGTCGTGCGCCAGCGCCTGCTGGTAGAGCGTATGCAGGATCGCGTGGCCGGTGCGGTCCGCCGCGGCGCAGGTGCGCTGCGCGGTGCCCTTGCCGTAGTGCGTCGTCATGCCGCCGAATGGGCGCTGGTAGATCTTGCCTTCCTCGGTGCGCGAGAACGGCACCCCGTAGTGCTCCAGCTCGATGATCGCCGGGATCGCCTCGCGGCACATGTACTCGATGGCGTCCTGGTCGCCCAGCCAGTCCGAGCCCTTGATCGTGTCGTAGAAGTGGAAACGCCAGTCGTCCTCGCCCATGTTGCCAAGCGCGGCAGAGATGCCGCCCTGCGCCGCGACCGTATGCGAGCGGGTCGGGAACACCTTGGTGATGCACGCGGTGCTCAGGCCCTTCTGCGCCAGGCCGAAGGTCGCGCGCAATCCGGCGCCACCGGCGCCAACGACGACCATGTCGTACTTGTGTTCGGTGATCTTGTATGCGGTGGTCATGTGCGGCTTCTCATATGCGACTTCAGCCCAGCAGTGCGATGCGGCCGATCGCATACAGCGACGCGAGCGCGCCGA
>NZ_DASSAB010000048.1:0-14728 GCF_035685805.1 Dyella sp. | reverse complement strand
AACGTCGCCGGCGGCTCTGCAAACGGCAGTGGCAATGCCGGCGCAAGCTCCATGGCAGGCGGTGGGCTGAATACCGCGGCGGCCGCAGGCCAAGCCGGCGACGTAGGCCGTGGTGTCGGCGGGACCGTGCGCAACACCGCCAACTCCGCGGTCCAGTCGACCCGTCGCACCGCGAATTCGGTCGGCAGCGCGGTGAACGGGATCAACGCAAGCGGCAATGCCGGCGCCGCGGTCAGCGGTCACGCGGCTACGCAGACCCACTCCGCGAGCGATCGCGGGCATCGCCAGAACCAGGCGCCTCCCTCATCGGGCAGCGAGCAGCCATAACCACATCAAAGGTCGCACAATCGTCTACACACTTACCCCCGGAAGCGATTCCGGGGGAGATTTTTGGAGTGCCGCCCGAACCCGCTCGCAAGAGATTTCTGCAAGAGATGACGCGCCCACTCTGGAATGAAGCCATCACACGCGCATGGAATCAGTGCAGCCGTGCGCCACCAGGCCCGCATTCGAAACCACGAACGGCGTCAGGTAATTCAGCGCCAACTTGGCCACGAGGTGCGCGTTGATCACGCCGTGCAGCAGCTCGTCGCCGTGGTTGAACAGGTTCAGCCAGGTACCGACCACGAACGCGATCAGCAACGTGCGTTTCAGCTGTACGGGCGCGAACACCGTGCAGGCAAGTTTTCAGGGTCGCGATCATCGCGCGAGGATAGCGGTGCGCGCGGCACGGCCCCGCAATGGCTTGCCGCTTTGGCGCCCCTGGACTTCCCGCGGCGTGCAAAACGAAGCCCCCGATCAGGGGGGCTTCGTGCGCCTGGTTGAAGTTCTCCGACGGTCAGGCGAGGCGCGCCTGCTTCCTGCGCGAGCGCCATGTCAGGCCGCCTATCAGCAGCAGGCCAAGGCCCATCAATTCGATTTCGCCGGGCTCAGGCACGGACACCTCGAGAGGATTGCCGACGATGGCATGGATGGTTGAGCCGGTGAGGTAGGTCGTGTCGGTCGGATCGAACACGTTGAACTCTATTTCGTAGTCGCCCGATTGATTGGGGTCGTAGCTTTTGCCGAAGGCTGTGCTCCAGAACGAAAAGCCGAGATTGCCCGAGTTGCTGACGACGTAGGGAACCGCGTTGGTATTCCACGCATTGGTCCCGCCCGAGCCGTCGGTGCCGTTGAAGAAAAACTCCTCGGTCGCCACCCAGAAACTGCTGACATTCCCCCCAATGGTTGCAAAATCGGTCCCTGCCGAGGGATCGAAATCCACCTTCAACTGCAGGTAAAAATCGGTTATTCCGTCGCTGCCCGGATCAAACTGATAGTCGTATTCGAGGTTCGGTTTCGAAGGACTTGTCGACGAATAACCGGGATCGATGTAGTAGTCATTGCCGGTTTGGCTGTTGGCCTCGCCGGTATCGCGATCGCGGGCCTTGAGCGAAACGTAAATGGTGTTGCTGGAGTCGTTGGCGATGTCGGTATAACTGTTCTGGGTGAAGTTGTCGATGGGAATGCCGCTACCGGCAATCATGTCGCCCTGGACGCCGTCGTAAACCTGAAGGCTGCTGGTGGTTTGCGTCGCCGAAGCAACGCCTGCAACGGCAATGACCAGGGCCCCGGCAAGGGCGGCGGCAATCGTTGAAGCTTTCATGGAGAGTCTCCTAATGGGTTGCGATTGACAGCCCAGGAGCGCGCGCCCATGGGGATCACGGGGTCGAACAGCTGGTGGCGTATCCCCATGCACACGCTCTCGATCACCGGACTTCCTGTCCCAACCCTTGCGCATCGATGCGCCCGTGAGTCGCTGGGTGCTTGCCTCTTCAAAGGCAAGTTTGCGAAGCATCCCTCATGCCAAATCAGATTAGTTTGTTTTTCAATATCTTGCTTGCAACGTCATTGGTCCACACCCCCAAAAGTGTAATTTTTTTCGACACAACCGCGGATCGATCAAGGGATACGGGTACCGAAGGTGCAGCGCCTTGACGTCTCCCGCGCAATGGTCTGCGCGGGAGTTGCCGCTCGCATCCGCCTACACGTTCGTCCGGAAACCGGCCCTGGAGTGGGCGCCTGCGTGGCACGCAAAAAACCCACGATTGTCCGAGGGACTCCGGCTTGTAACACTCGATGCAACGCGGGACGAACCCTCATCGGCCGACGACGCGCTCAGTCCAAGCTGGGCCCCAATCGTCCGCATGATGCCGGACGGTCGCAATCTTCCAGCGATGGCGCATCCGCGCGTGAAATCTCGTCGACAAAAAAAGCCCCGCGATTGCTCGCGGGGCCTTGCTTTGTCGCTTTGGACTTCGCTTCTGCGGCAGCACACGGATGTGCTGCCGTGACCGGGCGCGAAAGCAGGGAGGCTTTCGCGCCCGAGCCATCAGAAGTCCATGCCGCCCATGCCACCCATGCCGCCCATGCCACCGCCGGCACCGCCGCCGTGGTTGTGCTCTTCCTTCTTGGGCGCTTCGCCGATCATCGCTTCCGTGGTGATCATGAGGCCGGCGATCGATGCCGCGTTCTGCAGCGCCGAACGCGTGACCTTGGTCGGATCGAGGATGCCCATCTCGACCATGTCGCCGTACTCGCCGGTCGCGGCGTTGTAGCCGTAGTTGCCCTTGCCTTCGGCGATCTTGTTCAGCACCACCGACGGCTCTTCGCCGGCGTTGGAGACGATCGCACGCATCGGCGCCTCGAGCGCGCGACGGGTGATCGCGATGCCCAGGTCCTGCTCGTGGTTATCGCCCTTCAGGCCCTCAACCGCCTTCAGCGCGCGCAGCAGCGCCACGCCGCCGCCCGGGACCACGCCCTCTTCGACGGCTGCACGGGTGGCGTGCAGGGCGTCTTCGACGCGGGCCTTCTTTTCCTTCATCTCGACTTCGGTGGCGGCACCGACCTTGATGACGGCCACGCCGCCGGCCAGCTTGGCCACGCGCTCCTGCAGCTTCTCGCGGTCGTAGTCCGAGGAGGTCTCCTCGATCTGCGCCTTGATCTGGCCGATGCGCGACTGGATGCGCTCGGCTTCGCCGGCGCCGTCGATGATCGTGGTGTTTTCCTTGGTGATCACCACGCGCTTGGCGCGGCCCAGGTCGTTGATCGTGGCCTTCTCCAGCGACAGGCCCACTTCCTCGGAAATGACCTGGCCGTTGGTGAGGATCGCGATGTCTTCCAGGATCGCCTTGCGACGGTCACCGAAGCCCGGCGCCTTCACGGCGGCAACCTTGACGATGCCGCGGATGGTGTTGACCACCAGCGTGGCCAGCGCCTCGCCTTCCACTTCCTCGGCCACGATCACCAGCGGCTTGCCGGCCTTGGCGACGGCCTCGAGCACGGGCAGCAGCTCGCGCACGTTTGAGACCTTCTTGTCGTGGATCAGGATGTACGGGTCGTCCATCTCCACCTGCTGGCTCTGCTGGTTGTTGATGAAGTACGGCGACAGGTAGCCGCGGTCGAACTGCATGCCCTCGACCACGTCCAGCTCGTTCTCCAGGCCCGAGCCTTCCTCGACCGTGATCACGCCTTCCTTGCCGACCTTCTTCATCGCGGTGGCAATGATGTCGCCGATGTTGGAATCGGAGTTGGCCGAGATGGTGCCGACCTGGGCGATCGCCTTGTCGTCAGCGGTGGGCTTGGACAGCTTCTTCAGCTCGCCGACGGCGGCGATCACCGCCTTGTCGATGCCGCGCTTGAGGTCCATCGGGTTGATCCCGGCGGCCACAGCCTTGAGGCCTTCCTGGATGAACGCCTGCGCCAGCACGGTGGCGGTGGTGGTGCCGTCACCGGCCACGTCGGAGGTCTTGGAAGCGGCTTCCTTGACGATCTGCGCGCCGATGTTCTCGTACTTGTCGGCCAGCTCGATCTCCTTGGCGACGGAAACACCGTCCTTGGTGATCGTGGGGGCGCCGAAGCTCTTCTCGAGCACGACGTTGCGGCCCTTGGGACCGAGGGTGACCTTGACCGCATTGGCCAGGGTGTTCACGCCCTTGAGGATGCGCGAGCGGGCGTCTTCGCCGAAGCGGACTTCTTTAGCTGCCATAAAATTTTTGCCTCAAAAATTTGAATAGGAATGGGACTTTCTTGCGAGGTGCTGCCAGAGGAAGCCACCGGCGACTGGCGTGCGCGCTTTTGATCCGCGCTCAGCCGGTCAGCCAGGAGCCCCAGCCGATCAACCCTCGATCACGGCCACGATGTCGTCTTCCTTCAGGAAGACCAGCTCTTCGCCGTCGATCTTGATTTCCTGGCCGGCGTACTTGCCGAACAGCACCACGTCGCCTTCCTTCAGCGACATCGGACGGACCTTGCCGTCGGTCATGATCAGGCCGGTGCCGGCGGCGACGACCTTGCCGCGGGTCGGCTTTTCGGTGGCGCTGTCAGGGATGACGATACCGCCGGCGGAGACGCGCTCCTCTTCCAGGCGCTTGACGATGACGCGGTCGTGCAGCGGACGAAGTTTGCTCATGGGTGGCTCCAGCTCAAAAGGATGGTTGACGAAAAACGGGACCCGAACCGGCGCCTTGTTAGCACTCGGTGCAGATGAGTGCCAATTCTAGCGCCGCACGTTGCCCGTGCAAGAGGTTCGTTGGGCTCCCACGCAAGTTGGGCTAGCACGTGCGCTTATCAAGAGCCGGGCCGGCATTGAGGTCCGCATGGGCACCGGAGCGGTGGCGCCGGGTGCGCCGTCAGGTCGCGGCTGCGGCAGACCGGCGGCGGGGCACGGTGCGCCATAATGCCGATCTGCCCGCCCCTCTGCCCATCCCCCGGGCGACCATGCTGGAGTCGTGATGCGATCGATGTCTGCCGGGCGCCATGCCGCCCGACTGCTGCTGGCCCTGGCCGCGCTGCTGATCGGTGCGCCCGTGCTGGCGCAGTCCACCCAGGACCTGCTGCCGGTTACCGAAGCCTACAAGCTGTCCGCCGACCCGGCCGAACCGGGGGTGCTCAAGCTGCACTGGACGATCGCGCCGGACTACTACCTGTACCGCGGAAGGATGAAGTTCACCGGCGGCGAGGGAATCAGTCTCGGTGAAGCCCAACTGCCCGACGGCGAGAAACACCACGACGAGTACCTGGGCGACGTCGAGACCTACCACCACACGGTAGATGCCCGCATTCCCTACACGGCAGTCGCGGGCACCACCCGGCTGACCCTGGCCGTGCAATACCAGGGCTGCCATGAGGTGGATCCGAAGATCTGCTATCCGCCGCACACCGAGAAGCTCGACCTTGCGCTGCCGGCCGGCGCAGCCGCGGCCCCCGCGGCAGCTGCAGACGCCGGCTTCGGCGCCACCTTGCAGGCGCTCGGCGGAAACCGCGGCGCTGGCGCGGCGGGCGATGCGCTGCCGGCGGAGCAGGCATTCCGCTTCGAGGCGCTCGCCACCGCCCGCGACCGGCTGCTGCTGCGCTGGAGCATGCCCAAGGGTTATTACCTGTATCGCGACCAGACCACGCTGAAGGTGGTCGATGCGCCGGCCCTCCAGCTGACGCCGGCGTGGCCGCCGGGCACCGCCCATCACGACGAACACTATGGCGACGTCACCGTGTACTTCGATCAGGTGGAAGTGCCGGTCGGCGTCAACGGCGATCTCGGCAGCCGTCGGCAGCTGACGCTGCAGGCCAGCTTCCAGGGCTGCCAGCAAGGTGGCATCTGCTATCCGGTGATGAGCCGTTCCGTCACGGTGACCATGGGCAGCGAGGTTGCCGCCGGCGGTAGTGGCAAGGACGCGGCGACGCCGCCCGCCGCGAAGGACCCCGCCCCAGAGCCGGCGATGAGCCTGTGGTGGGCATTGCTGCTGGCCTTGGGTGGCGGTCTCGTGCTGAACCTGATGCCCTGCGTGCTGCCGGTGCTGTCGATCAAGGCGGTCAGCGTGCTGGAGAGCGGCGAGAGCCCGGCCCGCGCGCGCAGCCATGCGCTGATGTACACCGCCGGCGTGCTCGCGAGCTTTGCGATCATCGGGGTGGCGATCGTGGCGCTGCGTTCGGCCGGCCACGCGCTGGGCTGGGGGGCACAGCTGCAGCAACCGCTGGTGGTGGCGGCGCTGGCCTGCATCATGTTCGCGGTCGGCCTGTCGATGTCCGGCGTGGTGCAGTTCGGCGCCTCGCTCGGCAACACCGGCGCGGCGCTGGCCAACCGCTCCGGCCCGGCCGGCGATTTCTTCACCGGCGTGCTGGCCGTGGTGGTGGCAAGTCCCTGCACGGCGCCGTTCATGGGCAGCGCCCTGGCGTATGCCTTCGCGGCGCCCGTGGCCTATGCGCTGGCGGTGTTCCTGATGCTTGGGCTGGGTCTCTCGCTGCCGTTCCTGCTGGTCGGCTTCGTGCCGTCGCTGGCACGGCGGCTGCCGCGCCCCGGGGCATGGATGGAAACGCTCAAGCAGGTGCTGGCGTTCCCGATGTATCTCACCGCCGTTTGGCTGGCCTGGGTACTGGCGCAGCAGCGCGGGGCCGACGCGATCGGGCTGCTGCTGGTGGCGATGGTGCTGCTGGCGATGACGCTGTGGTGGTTCGAGCGCAGTCGCCACCGCGGGCTGGCCAGCAAACTGCTGGTGCTGGTGCTGCTGGTGCTGACCGCGGTGCCGCTGTTCTATCTCGGCAAGGTGCAGCGACCGACCGCCGCGGCGGCCGCGACGCCGGGCGTGGTGGCCTACACGCCGGCGCGGCTGGCCGAGCTGCGCCAGGCCGGTACGCCGGTGTTCGTGGACATGACCGCCGACTGGTGCGTCACCTGCAAGGCCAACGAGCACGCCGTACTCGACACCGAGGCCTTCCGGGCACTGCTGGCGAAGACCGGGGCGGTCTACATGAAGGGCGACTGGACCGACGTGAACCCGACCATCGCCGCGTTCCTGCAGCAGTACCACTCCCCCGGCGTGCCGCTGTATGTCGTCTTTCCCAAGGGCGGTGGCGAGGGGCGTCAGTTGCCCACGGTGCTGACCCGCGGCCTCGTCGAACGCGCCCTGCTGGACGCCAGCCGCTGATGTTCGGCCGATCGACCTGGGCGATCCTGGCGCTGGCCGTGCTGGCCGCTGCGCTCGGTGGCTGGCTGCAGCACCGCAGCCGGCTGGCGCACGCGCCCGACGGGGTGCCGGCGATCGCGATCGGCGCGCCGGCCCCCGACGTCATCCTCAGCGATACCGTCGGCGGCATGCACCGGTTGTCCGACTACCGCGGCCATCGCGTGCTGGTGAACTTCTGGGCCAGCTGGTGTGGCCCCTGCCTGGACGAGATGCCCGCACTGGATCGCGCCGCCACCGAACATCCGCAGGCGATCGTGCTGGGCATCGCCATGGACGAACCGGGCCGGGTACGGACATTCCTGCGCGCGCACCCGGTCGCCTATCCGGTCTGGCTGGGCAGCCTCGCGCCGCCCAGCACCTCGCTGCGCCTGGGCAACACCAGCGAGGTACTGCCCTACAGCGTGCTATTGGACCGTCAGGGCCGCGTGCTGGCGAGCCGGCGCGGCCCGCTCGACGCCGATACCCTCAAGCGCTGGCTGGACCCGGCGGGCCCGGGTTGAGTCGCCCGGCCAGCTACATACGTCCGCGCACGGTTTAACGCGCACTTCTCCGCCAAACATCGCCGATCTACGCCGAACTGGACAAGGCGCGCCTGCCCGCGCACACTGCACCGCTTCCGGATCCGTCCGGCCTCCGCATAGGCATCCGCATGGCAAAGATCCTGGCCCTGCATGGCCCCAACCTCAATCTGCTGGGCGTGCGCGAGCCGGAGATCTACGGGCGCGAGACGCTGGCGGACATCAACAGCGGCCTGGCCGAGCAGGCCCAGTCGGCCGGGCACGAACTGAGCTGGTACCAGTCCAATGCCGAGCACGAACTGATCGGGCGCATCCATCAGGCGCGCGACGACCAGACCGCGCTGATCCTGTTCAACCCCGGCGCCTTCACCCACACCAGCATCGCCCTGCGCGACGCCCTCGCCGCGGTGGCAATCCCGTTCATCGAGGTGCACCTGTCCAACGTGCACGCGCGCGAGCCGTTCCGCCGGCACTCCTACCTGGCCGACATCGCCATGGGCGTGATCTGCGGTTTCGGCAGCGACAGCTACCGACTGGCGCTGGACGCCGCGGTACGGCAGCTGGCCCGACCCGAAGTCTGACCTTTTCCGCATGCGGACGGCCGCGAGGCCCCCGTTGGCGATTCTTTCCCGCCGCTCGCAGCGGCAGTCTTTCAAGAAGGTTTGTCCCATGGACCTGCGCAAGATCAAGAAACTCATCGACCTGCTCGAGGAGTCCAACCTGGCCGAACTGGAGATCAAGGAAGGCGAGGAAGTCGTACGCCTCTCGCGCGTGCCCAAGGGCAGCGTGGCGGTCGCGCCGCCGGCTCCGGTGGCGGCGCCTGTCGCGGTGGCCGCCGCGCCTGTGGCAGCTGCCCCCGCCGAGGCTCCGGCCGCCGACGCGCTGCCGGAAGGCCACGTAGTGAAGGCGCCGATGGTGGGCACGTTCTACGCCTCGTCCACCCCGGGCGCGGCGGCGTTCGTCAAGGTCGGCCAGCAGGTCAAGGCCGGCGAGACGCTGGGCATCATCGAGGCGATGAAGATGTTCAACCAGATCGAGGCCGACGTGGCCGGTACGGTCAAGGCCATCCTGGTCGAGAACGGCCAGCCGGTCGAGTTCGACGAGCCCATGTTCGTGATCGGCTGAGCGACGTGCCCATGCTAGAGAAAGTCGTCATCGCCAACCGCGGCGAAATCGCCCTGCGCGTGCTGCGCGCCTGCCACAGTCTGGGCATCAAGACCGTGGCGGTGCACTCCACCGTGGACCGCAACCTCAAGCACGTCGGCCTGGCCGACGAGTCGGTGTGCATCGGCCCCGGCCCGTCCACCGACAGCTACCTCAACATCCCGCGCATCATCGCCGCGGCCGAGATCACCGACGCCCAGGCGATCCATCCGGGCTACGGGTTCCTTTCCGAGCGAGCCGACTTCGCCGAACAGGTGGAGCAGTCCGGCTTCATCTTCATCGGCCCCACCGCCGACGTGATCCGCCTGATGGGCGACAAGGTCGAGGCGATCAAGGCGATGAAGGCCGCCGGCGTGCCGTGCGTGCCCGGCTCCGGCGGCCCTCTGGGCGAAGACAACGACGAGAACATCCGCATCGCCCGCGAGATCGGCTATCCGGTGATCATCAAGGCGGCCGGCGGCGGCGGCGGGCGCGGCATGCGCGTGGTGCGCACCGAGGCGCACCTGGCCAATGCCATCACCATGACCAAGCAGGAGGCCAAAGCTGCCTTCGGCAACGACATGGTGTACATGGAGAAATTCCTGGAGAACCCGCGCCACGTGGAGATCCAGGTGCTGGCCGATGGCCAGGGAAACGCCATTCACCTGGGCGAGCGCGACTGCTCGATGCAGCGCCGCCACCAGAAGGTGGTGGAAGAAGCACCGGCGCCGGGCATCACGCCCGAGCTACGCGCCGAGATCGGCAAGGTCTGCGTGGATGCCTGCATCCGCATCGGCTACCGCGGCGCCGGCACCTTCGAGTTCCTGTTCGAGAACGGGCGCTTCTACTTCATCGAGATGAACACCCGCATCCAGGTGGAGCATCCGGTGACCGAGCTGATCACCGGCGTCGACCTGGTCCGCGAGCAGCTGCTGATCGCCGGCGGCGAGAAGCTGTCGATCCGCCAGGAAGACATCAAGATCACCGGCCACGCGATCGAGTGCCGCATCAACGCCGAGGACCCGGACAGCTTCATGCCCAGCCCCGGCACCGTGAAGCGTTTCGAGGCGCCGGGTGGCCCGGGCGTACGCGTGGACACCCACCTGTACGACGGCTACCGCATCCCGCCGAACTACGACTCGATGATCGGCAAGCTGATCGTGCACGGCCGCGACCGCGCCACCGCCATCGCGCGCATGCGCCTGGCGCTGGCCGAGACGGTGATCGAAGGGGTCAAGTGCAACATCCCGCTGCAGCAGCGGATCATGGCCGACGTCGGTTTCCAGCAGGGTGGCCAGAACATCCACTACCTGGAAAAGCGCATGGCCGAGCAGAAGGGCCATCCGCCCGCCTCGGACCACTGAGCGGCGCCACCGTTCGACTGGAACATCCGGGGCGGGCGCCATGGCGCCCGCCTCGCGTTTGTCCCGCCCATCGTCTCCATTGCTTCCCCGCTTCCGCAGGCTGGATCCGCCGCATGCCCTTCCTCGAACTCTCCCTCGTCGTGCGCCTCGAGCAGCAACCCAGCGTGGAAGATGCGCTGGAGGAACTGGGCGCACTCTCGATCACGCTGCGCGACGCCGACGCGGAAACGCCGGACGAGCAGGCCATCTTCGAGCCGGGGGTGGGTGAGCTGCCGCTGTGGTCCACGATCACCCTCAATGCGCTGTTCGACGCCGGCGCGGACCGTCGTGGACTGAGCGAGGCGCTTGGCGAGTTTCTGCCATGGCTGGAGCCGGACCAGCTCAGCTTTGCCGAGGTCGCCGACCAGGACTGGGAGCGGGCATGGATGGACCAGTTCCACCCGATGCCGTTCGGGCGCCGCTTGTGGATCTACCCGTGGAATATCGAGCCGCCGGCCGACGAAGAGCTCGTGGTCGTGCGGCTGGACCCGGGGCTGGCCTTCGGCAGCGGCACCCATCCCACCACCGCCCTGTGCCTGGAGTGGCTGGACGGTCTGGAGCTGGCCGGTCGCGCCGTAACCGACTTCGGCTGCGGCTCGGGCATCCTCGCCATCGCCGCGCTCAAGCTGGGCGCCGCCCACGCGGTGGGTGTGGACAACGACCCGCAGGCGCTGACCGCCTCGATCGACAATGCGCAGCGCAATGACGTGGCCGAACGGTTGACGGTGTCGCTGCCACAGGATTTCGACAGCGCGCCCGCGGACGTGTTCGTGGCCAACATACTGGCCGGCCCGCTCGGCGAGCTGGCGCCCACCTTCGCCGCGGCGGCGCGGCCGGGCGCACCGTTCGCGATCTCCGGGATTCTGGACGGCCAGCAGGACGAGCTGCTGGCCCGCTACGGGGAGTGGTTCGAGCAGCTGCGCGTGGACGCCCGCGACGGCTGGATCCGCATCAGCGGGCTTCGCCGCTGACGCCGGCGGGCGATGGCATGCGCACGAACGGCAACCGCCCCGCCGACGCAGAGGTCGCCAAGCGCAGGACGCCACACTAGGCTTACCCGCATCCAGCCAATGCGCGACCGCTTTTCGCATGTACACCCAGTGTCCCGAGTGCCTCACCGTGTTTTCGCTCGACGCCGATGCCCTGGCGCCGGCGGGCGGTCACGTGCAATGCGGCCACTGCGACCAGGTGTTCGACGCGCTCGCCTGCCTGGTGGCGCAACTGCCACCCGAACCGTTCACCCGCCTCGCGCCGCCGGTCGCGGCTGGTTCGCCGCCGCGGCTGGAGCTGGCCGTGTACCGGCCGCGACCGGAGCCGGCAGCCGTGGTCGGCGTCGATGCACCGGCCACCCCGTCGGGCGATGATTTCGGCAATCTCGTATTCACCCCGCGCTTTGCCCGTGGCGGCCGCGCCGCGCGCTCGGGCGAGCGCGGCTCTCGTCGCGACACCGGCGAGCGGCGCTGGCCGTGGGTGCTGGTGTGCCTGGCGCTTGCCGCCACACTCGGAGCGCAGCTGGCCTGGGCGCAACGCAACGTGCTGCTGGCCGACCCCGATACCGGCCCTTGGCTGCGCCAGGCATGCAGCGCGCTCGGTTGCCGGCTGCCGCTGGTCTCCCGCGTCGATCAGCTGCGGCTGATCGCGCGCGATGTCGAAGCGCACCCGAGCGTTCCGGGCGCGCTGATGATCAGCGCCACCGTGCGCAACGAGGCGCCGTTCACGCAGCCCTACCCCGTGGTCAGCCTGGTGCTGGCCGACGCCCAGGGCCGGCGCGTGGCGATGCGCCGCCTGCGCCCGTCGGAGTACCTGGACGACAACGAAAGCCTGCGCGCAGGGATGGCACCGGGCGCGACCACGGCGCTGGTGCTGGAGGTCGAAGATCCGGGCAACAAAGCGGTCGCGTTCGAGTTCGGCTTCGAATAGTCAAGCCGGTCGCGCACTTAATTTTGTGCGTCGGCGCGGGTACACTCAGCCCCTTCGCGCATCCGACCGCCCGGTCGGCGATGCTCGCCGCCGAAGCGGCAATAGCCATAACCAGCGCGACGACCGAAGCAGTCGCCGCCTCAGGACGTGAGGGATATGTCAGTGAACGCCGTCAGACTGCCTGTGTACGAGGCCAGCAGGGAGACTTCGTCGCAGAGCGCGCTGAGCGAGTGCGTCAGCCGCACCGTGCGCCGCTATCTGGCTGACATCGGCGACACCGCGTGCACCGAGGGTCTGCACGCGCTGGTCATCCGCGAGGTCGAAGGCCCGCTGCTGCGCGAGGTGATGGCGTTCCACGAGGGCAACCAGAGCCGCGCGGCCACCGCGCTGGGCATCAACCGCGCCACGCTGCGCAAGAAGCTGTCGCAGCACGGCCTGCTCTGACCGCCGGCCATCGCCAGCTGCCGTGACGCCGGGGCCCGCGAGGGCCCTTTTTCATTTGGACGTCCAGACGGCCGGTTCGCCACGACCGGCCGGAGCCCGTCGGCCGCCGCTTCTCGGCTATAATCGCCGGTTTCCAACGCCCGGAAGCCGCCATGCCCGCCCCCGCCGTCACGCCCGTTCGCCGCGCCCTGCTCAGCGTCTCCGACAAGAACGGCCTGCTCGACCTGGGCAAGCGCCTCGCGGCGGCCGGCGTGCAGCTGCTTTCCACCGGCGGCACCGCCCGGGCACTGCGCGAGGCCGGCGTCGCGGTAACCGACGTCAGCGAGCTCACCGGCTTCCCCGAGATCATGGACGGGCGCGTCAAGACGCTGCACCCGAAGGTGCACGGCGCCCTGCTCGGCCGTCGCGGCACCGACGATGCGGTGATGGCCGAGCTCGGCATCGCGCCGATCGACCTGCTGGTGCTGAACCTGTATCCGTTCGAGGCCACCGTGGCAAAGCCCGGCTGCACGCTGGAAGACGCGATCGAGAACATCGACATCGGCGGCCCGGCGATGCTGCGTTCGGCAGCGAAGAACTGGAACGACGTCGGCGTGCTCACCGACCCCGCGCAGTACGACGAGGCTATCGCCGAGATCGAACAGCACGGCGGCCTCACCCGTGCCACCCGCTTCAAGCTCTCCGTCGCCGCGTTCAACAACGTGGCCAACTACGACGGCGCGATCAGCGACTACCTCTCGGGCCTCAAGCTCGATGATGCGCACGAGGCGATCGCCGGCCACGAGGTGTTCCCCGCGCAGAGCAACGGCCGCTTCGTCAAGGTGATGGATCTGCGCTACGGCGAGAATCCGCACCAGAGCGCCGCGTTCTACCGCGACCTGTACCCGCACGCCGGCACGCTGGCCACGTTCAAGCAGCTGCAGGGCAAGGAACTGTCGTTCAACAACATCGCCGACGCCGACGCCGCTTGGGAATGCGTGCGCAGCTTCGTCAAGCCCGCCTGCGTGATCGTCAAGCACGCCAACCCCTGCGGCGTGGCGGTGAGCCTTGAGGGCGTCGGCACCGCGTATGACCTGGCCTACCAGACCGACCCGACCTCGGCCTTTGGCGGCATCATCGCCTTCAACCGCGAGTGCGACGGCGCCACCGCGCAGGCGATCGTGGCGCGCCAGTTCGTCGAGGTGGTGCTGGCGCCGTCCTACAGCGACGACGCGCTCAAGGCCTTCGCCAAGAAGGGTAACGTGCGCGTGCTGGAAATCCCGGTGCCGCCGGGCACCGACCTGCTCGCCGCGCACCCGGGCAACAACGTCAAGCGGGTCGGTTCGGGCCTTCTGATCCAGACCGCCGACACCGGCATGGTGAAGGCCGAGGACCTCAAGGTGGTCACCCAGGTGGCGCCGACGCCGCAGCAGATCGATGACCTGATCTTCGCCTGGAAGGTGGCCAAGTTCGTCAAGTCCAACGCCATCGTCTACGCGCACAACCGCCAGACCATCGGCATCGGCGCCGGCCAGATGAGCCGCGTCTACAGCGCGAAGATCGCCGGCATCAAGGCCGCCGACGAGAAGCTCGAGGTGCGCGGCTCGGTGATGGCCAGCGACGCGTTCTTCCCGTTCCGCGACGGCATCGACGCCGCCGCCGCGGCGGGCATCAGCGCGGTGATCCAGCCCGGCGGCTCGATGCGCGACGCCGAGGTGATCGCCGCCGCCGACGAGCACGGCATGGCGATGGTGTTCACCGGCATGCGCCACTTCCGCCACTGAGATCGCGTAGCCCTGTAGGAGCCCGCTGGCGGGCGATGCTCCTGCTTTGGCGAATCCCGAATCGGGGCTTTCAAGGCATCGCCCGCCAGCGGGCGCCTACACACCCCGTAGAAGTCGCGCGTGCCACGCTCGAGCCAAGTCCGGGGACATGGCCATGCGTTACGAACTGTATTACTGGACCGGCATCCAGGGCCGCGGCGAGTTCGTGCGGCTGGCGCTGGAAGACGCCGGCGCCAGCTACGTCGACGTGGCCCGCGAGGAGGGCGACGACGCCATCGTGCGCTACCTCGACGGCGTGCACGAGGGTGCGCTGCCGTTCGCGCCGCCGTTCCTCAAGGCCGGCCGCCTGCTGATTGCGCACACCGCGAACATCCTGCAGTACCTCGGGCCGCCGCTCGGCCTGGTGCCGGAAAGCGAGAGCCGGCGGCTGTATGCGCACCAGCTGCAGCTGACCATCACCGACCTGGTCGCCGAAGTGCACGACTCGCACCATCCGATCGCCAGCAGCCTGTATTACGAGGACCAGCGCGTGGAGG
>NZ_DASSAB010000047.1:0-15028 GCF_035685805.1 Dyella sp. | reverse complement strand
ATGCTGGAAGCGGCCAGTGCGCAGTGGCGCGAGTCCAGCGGCGATCCGGACGCCAAGCCGGAGTGGCTGGGCGGCGTGGTCGATCGCCTCGCCCAGCAGATCCAGGTGAACATCAACCGCGCCGCCGACGTGAACCCGATCAACCTGCTGGCGCTGGCGCTGCTGGCCACGCCCAAGCATGCGATGGCCGAGGCCGACCTGCTGGCCCAGCTCGAATTGAGCAAGGCGCTGCTGGAAGGCCTGCCCTACTCGGACCGCGTGACGCTCACCCCGCTCGATCCGGCCGCGATCGTTGCCTACGGCGAGCAGATGGGCTGGATCCGCCGCGTGGCGCATCCGCTGGGCGACGTGCTGGTGGCCGACGACGAGCAGGCGGTGCTGCTGTCGTACTTCCGCAACAACGTGCTGCACCTCACCGCCACCGCGGCGTGGGTGGCGTGCTGTTTCCTCAATAATCGGCGCATGTCGCGCAGCTCGGTGATCCGGCTGGGCAAGATCATCTACCCGTTCATCCAGGGCGAGCTGTTCCTGCCGTGGGACAGCGACGGCTTCGGCCAGCAGCTGCAGGCGACGATCGACTTCTTCGTGCGCCGCGGCCTGCTCGAATCCACCGGCGAGGGCCGCGTGCTGGAACGCGGCCCCGGCCAGGACGATGCGGCCTACCAGCTGAAGGTGATCGGGCGCAGCCTGATCCAGGCGTTCGAGCGCTACTACATCACGCTCGCCGCGCTGGCCAAGAAAGGCCCGCACATGCTCACCGCCGCCGAGCTCGAGAACGCGTGCACGCTCACCGCGCAGCGGCTTTCGCTGCTGAGCGAACAGGCCGCGCCGGAGTTTTTCGACAAGGCGCTGTTCCGCGGCTTCATCCAGAAGCTGCGCGAACGCAGGATCGTGTGGACCGACGAAGCCGGCAAGCTCGACTTCGATGGCGGCCTGGAGGACATGGTGCGCGACGCGCGGGTGATCCTGGCGCGCGAGGTGCGCCATTCCATCCTCAAGATCACCCCCGGTGGCGACGACCGTCCCGATGCCGATCACGACGACGAGTCGCCGGCGAAGATCACCCCGACCGCCGACGCCACCCCGCCGGACGCCTCGCCGGCGGACCTGCACGAGCGCCACGTGGATGCCGCGCATCACGCGCACATCCACGAGCCGGTCGTGCCGGTCGAACCGGAACCGCCGGCGCCGCGCCGCCCCGACTAATCGCCAGTGGCCGCGCAGGGCGGCCCCTGCCTACCATGGCGCTCCTGTCGATCCGGAATGCCGCCATGTCCGTCCGCCCCGTCACGCTTGCCCTTGCCGCCGCCCTCGCGCTGCCCACCGCCGTGCTCGCCGATGGCGACGGCGCGCCGGCCAGGGGCAGCCTCGCCGTGGTCACCTGCGGCCATGCCATCGACACCGCCGCGGGCAAGCTGCTGGGCGAAACCAGCGTGGTCGTGGAGGACGGACGGATCAAGGAAGTACGGGCCGGCAAGGTCGACCTCCAGGCCTACGACGCCCAGGCGAAGGCGGCCGGGCGAGGCTTCCAGGCCATCGTGCTGCCCGCCTCCACCTGCCTGCCCGGGCTGATCGACGCGCACACCCACCTCACCGACGAAACCAGCCCTACCGGCTACTCCGACCAGTTCCGCTGGAACGTCGCCGACTACGCGATCCGCTCCACCGTCTACGCCCGGCGCACCCTGCTGGCGGGCTTCACCAGCGTGCGCAACCTCGGCGACGGCCACAACGAGTCGGTGGCGTTGCGCAACGCCATCAACGCGGGCGTGGTACCCGGGCCGCGCATCTACACCGCCGGCGTGCCGATCGGCTCCACCGGCGGCCACGCCGATCCCACCGACGGTTACCGCCAGGACCTGGCCGGTGACCCGGGCCCGACCAGCGGCATCATCAACAGCCCCGAGGACGCCTGGAAGGCCGTGCGCGCGCACTACAAGGCCGGCGACGACCTGATCAAGATCATGCCCTCCGGCGGCGTGCTCGACGAAAGCGCCAGCGCCGACAACCCGCAGATGACGCTGGAGGAAATCAAGGCGGTGGTCGCCGCCGCGCACGACTACGGCTACACCGTGGCCGCCCACGCGCACGGCGCCGAAGGCATCCGCCGCGCGGTGCTCGGTGGGGTCGATTCGATCGAGCACGGCACCTTCATGGACGACGCCGACATGAAGCTGATGAAGGAACACGGCACCTGGTACGTGCCCACCATCATCGCCGGCAAATACGTGCAGGAGATGGCATCCAAACCGGGCTACTACCCGCCGCAGGTCGCCGCCAAGGCGATGAAGGTGGGGCCGATCATCCAGGCCACCGCCGGCAAGGCGTACCGGGCCGGCGTGAAGATCGCCTTCGGCACCGATGCGGCGGTCTATCCGCACGGGCAGAACGCGAAGGAGTTCAAGTACATGGTCGACGCCGGCATGCCGCCGCTGTACGTGCTGCAGGCGGCCACCACCCACGCCGCCGAGCTGCTGCATCAGTCCGGCAAGCTGGGGCAGCTGGCGCCCGGGTTCGTCGGCGACGTGGTCGCCGTGCCGGGCAACCCGCTGGACGACATCACGCTGATGCAGAAGGTCAACTTCGTGATGAAGGACGGCGTGGTCTACAAGCAGGATGGACGGGCAACGCCCTGATGCTCGACGGATCCGGCAGGCACCGATCCGACCGGCTTTCAAAGCGATGCCGTCCGCGTTCCGGTCGGGCAAAGGGGTAGCAAGGTGGCGCATGCAGCTCCCTGTCCCCGCGGGGAGAGGGTCGGGGTGAGGGGGACCGACGAAGCGCGATCTCCTCGCACCATCGAACGCGGCTGCACACACATTTCGGCCTTTGGGCCTCACCGCCAGCCCAGCCCCTCACCCAACCCTCTCCCCGGCGGGGAGAGGGCTTGAGAGCGCCGCGCCGAGGCCGCCCCCAGCGCTTCTCCACACCGAGCACGCGCGGCCAATCCTGTACCATCGCGGGCATGAACGAGCAGCCCAAAGACGCCCCGCCCTCCACCACCCACTTCGGCTTTCGCGACGTGCCGGTGGGCGAGAAGCAGAAGCTGGTCGGCCAGGTGTTCACCTCGGTCGCCCGCAGCTACGACCTGATGAACGACCTGATGTCGTTCGGCGTGCACCGATTGTGGAAACGGCACTTCGTGGCGATCAGCGGCGTGCGCCGCGGCGACCGCGTGCTGGATCTGGCCGGCGGTACCGGCGACATCGCCGCGCTGCTCAAGCCGGTGGTGGGCAAGGACGGCGAAGTGATCGTGGGCGACATCAACGCTGCCATGCTGCAGGTGGGCCGCGATCGCCTCACCGACCGCGGCCTGGTCGAAGGCCTGCGCTGGACCCAGCTCAACGCCGAGGCGCTGCCGTTCCCGGACAACTCCTTCGACGCGGTGACCATGGCCTTCGGCCTGCGCAACGTCACGGACAAGGACACCGCGCTGGCCGACATCTGCCGCGTGCTCAAGCCCGGCGGCCGCCTGCTGGTGCTGGAGTTCTCGCGGGTGCAGAGCGAAACCTTCGGCAAGCTGTACGACTTCCACTCGTTCAACATCCTGCCCAAGCTCGGCAAGCTGTTCGCCGGCGACGCCGACAGCTACCAGTACCTGGCCGAGTCGATCCGCAAGCATCCGGACCAGGAAACGCTCAAGGGCATGATGGAGCGCGCCGGCTTCGGCAAGGTGGAGGTGCGCAACCTCACCAACGGCATCGTGGCCATCCACAAGGCCTACAAGTTCTGAGCCGGAGGCAGGCCGTTACCGGCCTGCCTCATCGTGCGCGGCTCCGCTGGGAGGCACCGGTCATGTCGTCCGAACCGCTTCGGTTGTTCGCCCTCACGCGGCCCACGACATGGCTCGCCATGGGCACGGTGCGGCTGATGCCGCTGGGGCTGCTGCTGGTCCGTGCCGCCACCGCCGATACGCCGGTCAGCGCTCCCGTATGGATGGCTGCACTGATTGCATCGCTCGCGGCGACGGCGCTTTTCTGGCAGGTGGAAACACGCTGCAGCAGCGACGATCAACCCTATGGGCGCGGCCTGCTGGTGATTGCCGCCTCCGTGTCGTGCGGCTGGATGGCCATGGACGTCTTGTTCGTGCTTTGCACTGTCATGGCGGCCCAGTGCGTGTCCTGCGCCCTTGCATTGACACCCAATCCGCCGGCACGCTTCCAGCAACTCGTCGCGTGGTTTTACCGCCACCGCATGTACCAGTAGATTGCAGATCGACAAGGATCCCGATGAGCACCCAAGCCTCGCAGCTTGAACGGCTGACGTTTTTCTCCGACGCGGTGTTCGCCATTGCGATCACCCTGCTGGTGATCGAGATCGAGGTCCCGCGGCTGGGCATCGCAAGCGATGCCGCATACCTCGCCGCGCTGCACGAACTGGGCCCGAGTTTTATGGGCTTCGTGATCAGCTTCCTGGTGATCGGCGCACTGTGGGCGGCGCACCATCGCGTGTTCGGCATGCTCGGCGACTACGACCGCCAGCTGGTAATGCCCAATCTGCTGCTGCTCATGGTGGTGGCGTTCATGCCTTTCGCCACTGCCCTGATGAGCGCGAACACATTGGCCCGCGTGCCGGAGCTGTTCTATTCGGCCACGTTGCTGGTGGCGGGGCTGCTGCAGTGCTGGCTGTTCGGCCGGGCTCTGCGCGCACCGTATCTGCAGCCGGACTGTCCCGCCGCCGAGGTGGTGGCCGTGCGGGCCCGCAGCTGGGCTTTGCCGTGTGCGGCATCGCTGTCGCTGGTACTGGCGTGGTTCGCCCCGGCATACAACAACTTCGTGCTGCTGTTGATCCCGTTGCTCGTGCGCCTGCTCCCGCGGATGGCACTTGCCCGATGGAACCGCCGCAACGCGGACAGCGGCTGACGCGTCGCTGGCGACGCGGGCGCGCTCGGCAAGCCGCCCACCAACCCGCGTGCCCGGGACGCAACCCCGGCTAGCGTCGCAAGGCCTGCACCGGCACGCCCGCGGGGCGACCGGCGAGACGCTGGAACTCGGCCGCATCGTGGCTGCAGAACACCCGCACCCGTGCTTCCCGGTTGGCTGCCAACTGGCGCAGGCGGGCCTGGTTGGCGAGGCGTGCGGTGCGGTCCTTCTCCAGCATCCACTGGTAGAACCGCAGGCCCGGCGTGCAGCACGGCGCCACCGGGTCCATCTCGCGCTCGTGGAAGTACGCATCGGCCGCGAGCAGCAGCCAGCGGCCCTGCGCGCGCACCGCAATGCCGCAGTGGCCATGCGTATGGCCCGGCAACGGCACCAGCAGGATGTCGTCGGGCAGGCCGTCCAGCGCCTGCGCGCGCTCGAAACCGAACCAGTCCTCGCCGCGCTCCGCGCCATAGGTGCGCCACAGCGCCCGGTTTCGCCACTGCTGGGGACGGAACCGCTGGCGATCCATCCAGCTGCGCTGGGCTTGGGCGTCATCGCGCTCGCGTTGCAGCAGGTGAACCCGCGCCTGCGGAAAATCGTCGAGGCCGCCGGCGTGATCGAAATCCAGGTGGCTCATTACGATGTGGCGGACGTCGCTGGCGTAAAACCCCAGCCGCTCGATCTGCCGGATCGCGGTCATCTCCTCGCGAAAGGCCGGCTTCACCAGCGCCAGGAAAAAGCCGCTGAGCCGGTCCCGTGGATGGTGCACGTCATTGAGCCCGAAGCCGGTATCCACCAGCACCAGCCCCGCGTCGGTCTCGATCAGCAGGCAGTGGCATACCAGCGCCCCGCGCGCGAGCAGCGAACGGGTTCGGCCATCCATCAGGCGCCCGCCCAACGGGCAGGTGGAGATGCAGTTGAGGTGGTGCACCCGCATGCGCTGGGTTCCCGGATGGTGGCGCCGGTAGATGCCGCGATGCGCCGCGCGCGGGCGCGAGCCGCGTCCTGTTATCGCGTCAGCCGCCCCAGTATCCACACCGCCGCTACCGCAATCCCCAAGGAGGTTGCGGTGCGCACCTGAGGCGACCGGGCGCCATCGCCGACGGCACTTTCGACGGCGTCGACCCGGTCGGCGAACAGCAGCATCAGCCAGTGGCGCAGGTCGTTCTCGCTGTGGCGGAAGGCGCGCCGGCGGATTCGCCCGCTGAGCCCCCGGGGCGGCACGCTGGTGCCGTACACCGGCGGCCGGCGCATGTGCTCGGTGGAGGTAAGCACCTCGACATTCGATTGTTGCGGCACCGGCTCGTCCCAGTGCACGCCCTGCAGGCGCGGCGGCTTGCGCTCCATCGGCACCGCGGGACGATCGCGGCGATCCAGGTCCACGCCCCAGCCGGGGATGTGTTCGTGCGATCGGTTCATGGCGGGTCCTCAGGCGATGGGTGCGACGGAAGTGGGTGCGACGGGAGTAGGCGCGACCACATCGGCGCCCGGCGGGATCAGCACCGTCTTGATGCACTGGTCCTGCTTGGCGGAGAACATCTGGTACGCGTCGTTCGCCTCCTGCAGCGGCACGCGGTGGGTGATGATCGCCTTCGGGTCGAGGTGGCCGTTGCGAATGTGCTCGATCAGCCGCGGCAGGTGACGCTTCACGCTCGCCTGGTTCATGCGCAGGGTCAGCCCCTTGTTGACCGCGTTGCCGATCGGCACCGCGTTGAAGGTCGGGCCATAGACGCCGACGATGGACACGTTGCCGCCCTTGCGCACGGAGTTGATCGCCCAGTGCAGCACGGTGGCGGCGCCCGCCTGCAGCTTCATGTTCACCCCGGTCAGCCGCTGCATGGCGCTGCCGGCGGCCTCGCAGCCGACGGCATCGATGCAGACATCGGCGCCGCGACCGTCGGTCATCTTCTTGATGTGCAGGGCCATGTCGCCCACGCTGCGGAAATCGACCACCTCGCACGGTGCATAGCGGCTGACGAAATCCAGCCGATAATCCACGTGGTCGACCACGATCACGCGCCCCGCGCCCATCAGCCAGGCTGACCGGGCGGCCATGATGCCGATCGGTCCGGCGCCGAAGATCACCACCGTGTCGTTCTCGCGGATATCGCCCATCTCCGCCGCCTGGTAGCCGGTGGGCACCACGTCGGTCAGCAGCACCGCGTCTTCGATGTGCAGGTCCGGCGGGATCACCGTGGGTCCGATGTCGGCGAACGGCACACGCACGTATTCGGCCTGTCCGCCGTTGTAGCCGCCGGCGGTATGCGAATAGCCGTAGATGCCGCCCACGGCGGTGGCTTCCGGATTGACGTTGTGGCAATTGCTGTAGAGCTCGCGCTGGCAGTAGTAACAGGTGCCGCAGAAGATGTTGAAGGGCACCAGCACGCGGTCGCCGACGTGGAGGTTACGCACGTCAGCACCTGTTTCCACCACTTCGCCGACGAACTCGTGGCCGAAGATCGAGCCGACCCGCGTGTCGGGAACCAGGCCGTGGTACAGGTGCAGGTCCGAGCCACAGATGCAGGTGCGCAGCACCCGCACCACCGCGTCGAGCGGATGCTCGATGGTCGGTTCGGGCACGTGCCGGACACTGACGCGGTAGGGACGCCGGTAGGTGGTGGCAAGCATGGCGGGCTTCCGTGGTGAACGTGGCGATGCATGCTCCGCCCGCTCCTGTCAGCACTGCGGCAAGGTCGCGTCGCGAGACGCACACATGCCGTCCCGCGTGCCGCAGCGCGGTGCCATCGCGCATCACGGATGCATCGACGCCTTCACCGGCGACGCACACGCGCATCAGCGGGCCGACGCTAGGCTGCGCTGCCCACCCAATCAGGCGTCCTCGGACGTCCTCGCAACCGAACCCGTCCACGGAGGTTCCATGGCAACCTTTTCGAGCGAACGCGAACGCGCGTTGATCACCGGTGCCAGCAGCGGCATCGGACTGCACCTTGCCCACTGCTTCGCGGCGCACGGCCATCCTCTCTGCCTGGTTGCACCGGAGGCGGCCGAGCTGGCGGCGGTGGCCGCCGACATCGGCGAGCGCCATGGCGTGGAGGTGCTCACGATCGCCGCAGACCTGGAGCGCGATAGCGCCGTCGCGGAGCTGGACGGCGCCCTTGCCGACGCTGGCTGGACGGTGGAGATCCTGGTCAACAATGCCGGCCACGGGTTCCGCGGCGAATTTGCTGCGGTGCCGCTGGCGACGCACCTGTCGATCCTGCAACTTAATGTCGAGGCGGTGCTGCGGATGACGTCGGCATTCCTGCCGCGCATGGTGCAGCGCGGCCGCGGCCGGGTGCTCAACACCGCTTCCATCGCCGGCTTCGAGCCGGGTCCGGGCATGGCCGTGTATCACGCCAGCAAGGCGTTCGTGCTGTCATGGAGCGAGGCGGTGGCAACCGAGCTCGAAGGCAGCGGCGTGACGATGACGGCGCTGTGCCCCGGGCCCACCGACACCGACTTCTTTCCCAAGGGCGGACTGGAGCACAGCGTGGCTTTCCAGAAGGCCAACCTGATGGATCCGGAAGAAGTGGCCCGCACCGGCTACGAGGCGGTCATGGCCGGCGAGCGGGTGGTGGTGGCCGGAGCGGCCAACAAGGCGATGGTGTTCTCGCGCCGCTTCATGTCCGAGCACCTGCAGTCGAAGATGAACGAGAAGATGTACGAAGACACCGACGCCGACCAGCGCGCACGGGGCGACCGGGAGTCGCCCCCTGGCGGCGGTTGATCGTCAACGGAGGCCAGCGTCGCTCAGCGCTTGGCTTCGACGTTCGGCGCCGCGTCGCGGGAGAGAAATTCCTCGGTCAGCTGCGGCAGGTGCTCCAGTACCCACTGTGCCATCGCCTGCTCCTGCGGCAGGATCTGCTCGCACACGCGCTGGGTCTCGATGTCGCCGACTGCCTTCGCTGCCGCGATCAGCGCGGTGTAGGTGGCGATCTCCAGGTTCTCGAACACGTAGCTGGAAATGGCGCCTTTGACGATCTCGTCGGAGTTGGTCATGCCGCCAGCGGCCTGGCCGAACGCCATCATCCTGCCCATCAGGTCCTTGGCAGTGGAGGGCGAGCCGCCCAGACGCTCGATGGACGACTTCAGCAGCCGCTGCTGACCGAGGGTCTCCTCGAGATGCTGCTCGATCCGCTGCCGCACCGCGGGATAGTGCTCGATGCGCTTGGCCTGCGCGCGCAGCATCTGCTCGGCCTGCTCCTCCATCGCGTGCGCATCGCGGAGCCAGTCCAGCAGGTTTTCTTTCATCTCGGTCACGTCGGCGCTCCTTTAGGTGGGGGAGCGCGGATGCTGGCCGCGTCGGCGTGCAGCCGGGGGCGATGACATGTGATGGCGCCATGACACCGCGCCGCCAGCAGCCTCGTGGGGCCTCAGTGGTCGCGCAGGTCCGCCGTGACCGTGCCTACCGAGGCAACGTCGCGGTCGTGCCCCTCGTCGCGCCACGGCTCGGCCAGCGCGCTGGCGTACCAGCGGCGCATCGACGTCAGCTCGAGCAGGCGCTCGCCGTACGCCGCGGCAGCCGGGCCCAGCGGCAGCCCGTAGGTCTGCACCCGGAATGCCACCGGCGCATAGAACGCGTCCACCGCAGTGAAGCGCCCGCCCGCCAGGAACGGGCCGCCGAACCGTTGCAGCCCCTCGCTCCAGAGCTCGTCGATGCGCGCCACGTCCGCGGCCAGCGCCGGACCGATCTCGTGCAGGCGCACGCGCAGGCCGCAGCTCATCGAGCACTGCTGGCGCAAGGCACCGAAGCCGGCATGCATTTCCGCCGCCGCGCTGCGGGCCCAGTGCCGCGCAGGTGCCTCTTCCGGCCACGCCGGGTAGAGCTCGGCGATGTACTCGGCGATGGCCAGCGAGTCCCACACCACGGTGTCGCCGTCGTGCAGGCACGGCACCCGGCCGTTCGGTGAAAACGCGCGGAAGGTGCTCCAGTTGGAGCCTTCGCCGAACACATGCAGGCGCTCCTCGAACGGCACGCCCAGTTCGCTCAGCAGCAGCCACGGACGCAGCGACCATGACGAGTAGTTCTTGTTGGCGATGTGCAGCGTGATCATGCGTGTCTCCGGTCGGGATCGTGCGGGCAGCGTGGACGCGGCGAATCCGCCACGCGGGTCGATCGAGCGGTACGGCGCCCTATCCTCAGTGCCCGGCCGGCTCACTGCAACTGTGGTGACGCCGTGGCGGGCCTCAGGATTCGCGGGGCATCGTGGCCGCCGCCGCCGGCAGCGCGCGGCGCCGCGTGTTGGCGAGGATCACGCCCACCACCGTCACCATGCCGCCGACCAGGGTGAGCACGCCGGGCCGCTCGCCCAGCCAGAGCCAGCCGATCAGCACCGCGATCGGCGGCGAGAAGTAGATGAAGCTGGAGACTTTCGAGGCCGAGCTGCGATGGATCGCGACGTTCCACGCGATGTAGCCGACGAAGGTCGGCGCGATGCCCAGGTACGCCAGCGCAGCCACGTGCGGCCACGGCGCGGCGGCCAGCGCCTGGGGCAGCTGCCAGCCGAACGGGAGTGCGCCGAGCGTGCCGGCGAAAAACCCGAACGCGGTGACCCCGAGCATGCTGTTGCGGGCGAACAGTGGCTTCAGCCCCACGAAGTAGATTGCCGAGGCCAGCACGCTCGCCAGCACCAGCGCCGCCATCGGCTCGAACCGCACCTGCTTGCCGCTGGCTAGCACCACCAGCACCACGCCCAGCAGCGCCACGCCGAGCCCGATCAGGGTGCGCGGCGAGAGACGCTCGTGCATCCAGATGGCCGAGACCGCGGCGGTGGCCGCGGGCACCAACGAAATCAGGATCGACGCCGTGCCGCTGGCGATGCGGGTCTCGGCGTAGTTCAGGCACAGGTGATAGACGGTCAGCCCGATCACGCCCAGCAGCGCCAGCTGCGGCCAGTCGCGCCGCGCCGGCAGGGGCACGCGCCTGACTGCCAGCAGCACCGCAAAGCACAGCGACGCCACGGCCAGCCGTGCCAACGCCACCTCGCCGGGCGTGAACGAGGCCAGCGCGTAGGCGATCGCGGCGTACGCCGACGACCAGGTCGCCAGCGCCACGCCGATGCAGGTCAGCGCCCGCGCATCGAGTCGATCCGAACTGTGCATGACCATCATTCCAGGGGAGGAGGAGTGCGCATGCTAGTGCGCGGCGTATGCTGCTTGAATGACTGATCGGCAGGTGAGCCGACGATCTTTCCGATGAATCCAAATGAGTGAGCACGATTGACCATGGAATCAAAGACCGATCTGGACAGCAAGGACTGGCAGCTGCTCGAGGCCCTGCAGCACGATGCCCGGCTGGGCTACGCCGAACTGGGACGGCTGGTGCGGCTGTCCGCCCCGGCCGTGGCCGAGCGGGTGAAACGACTCGAAGAGGCGGGCGTGATCACCGGCTACCGCGCGGTAGTCGAGCCGAAGCGGCTCGGCTACAGCATCGATGCGATGGTGCGGCTGCGCTGCGACGGCGGCGTATGCCGGCGCATCGGCGCGATCGTGGAGGACATTCCCGAGGTGCTGGACTGCCGGCGCCTGGCCGGCGAGGATTCGGCGCTGCTGCGCATCGTGGCGATGTCGATCAACCACCTCGAGACGGTGCTCGACCGCGTGCTGAAGATCCACCCCAGCATCAGCACCACCACGCTGGTGGTGCTGCAGACGCCGCACGCCAATCGCCCGATCAGCCGGGCGATGTGGAACGCGGCGGCCGCGCTGTCGGCAGGCTAAGCTCGGTCGGGGCACCAATCAAAGGACCACCAGCATGCGCGAGCTGTATCCCGCCATCGAGCCACATCGCACCGAACGACTGCCGGTGGATGCACTGCACACGCTCTACCTCGAAGAGTGCGGCAATCCCGAGGGCCTGCCGGTGATCTTCCTGCACGGCGGCCCGGGCGCGGGGCTGTCGACTTATCACCGGCGTTTCTTCGACCCGGCGCGCTACCGCATCGTGCTGTTCGACCAGCGCGGCGCCGGCCAGTCCACGCCGTTCGCCGAGCTCACCGACAACACCACGGCGCACCTGGTCGCCGACATCGAGGCAATTCGCGAACATCTGGGCATCGAGCGATGGGTGGTGTTCGGCGGCTCGTGGGGTTCCACCCTGGCGCTGGCCTACGCGCAGGCGCATGCCGAGCGGGTGCTGGGGCTGGTGTTGCGCGGCATCTTTCTCGGCGGCGAGGAGGAGTTGCGCTGGTTCAACGAGTTCGACGGCGGCGCGCGGCTGATCTTCCCCGAGCGCTGGGCGCGGTTCATTGCCCCGATCCCCGAGGCCGAGCGGGGCGACCTGCTGGAAGCCTACTGGCAGCGCCTCACCAGCAGCGACGAGGCGACCCGGCTGGCGGCGGCGCATGCGTGGAGCGCATGGGAAGGCGGCAGCACCACGCTGGTGCACGATCCGGACGCCGGCGGCGATTTCGACGACCCGCACAAGGCGGTGAGCCTGGCGCTGATGGAAGCGCACTACTTCCGCCACAAGGTGTTCCTCGAACCGGGCCAGCTGCTGCGTGACATCGACCGCATCCGCACCATCCCCGCCACCATCGTGCACGGCCGCTACGACATCATCTGCCCGATGAAGAGCGCCTGGGACCTCAGCCAAGCCTGGCCCGAGGCGAACCTGCGGGTGGTGCTCGCCGGCCACAGCGCCGCCGACCCGGCGATCGTCGATGCGCTGGTGACCGCCACCGACGCACTGGCCGACCGCTGGTTCCGCGCACCGATGGCCTGAGTTCGCGCTGCCCGGGCGTCGGGCCGGCCGGATCGCAATCGCCGGATGGCCGGCAGTGCGCACCCTTCGCACACTGCGGGCTTCTTTCCGCTGCGGAGCCGACCACCGTGCTGACCCTGTTCGATTACCTGCCGTCGCAGAACGCCTGGAAAGTCCGCCAGTTGCTGGCGCATCTGCACCGGCCCTATCGCACCGTCTTGGTCAGCATCTTCGAAGGCGAGGGCCAGCGCGATGCGTTCCTCCGCATCAGCCCTGGCGGCACGGTGCCGGCGATCGCGCTGGACGATGGCCGCACCCTGGCCGAGTCGAACGCGATCCTGATGTATCTGGCCGACGGCACGCCCTATCTGCCCGATGATGCGTTCGGCCGTGCCCGGGTGTGGCAGTGGCTGAGCTTCGAGCAGGAGCGGGTGGAGTCGGTGATCGGCGCGCTGCGGCACTGGACGCTGACCGGCAAGCTGACGCGCCGTCCGCCGGCGCTGGTCGCGCTCAAGCAGGCCGCGGCGCGGCGCACGCTGGCGGTGCTCGAGCGGGAGCTGGCACAGCGGCCGTTTCTCGCCGGCGCGCGCTACACGATCGCCGACATCAGCGTGTTCGCCTACGCCAGCCGCGCCGCGGAGGCGGGCTTTCCACTGCACGACCACCCCCAGCTGCGCGCGTGGGTGGAGCGCGTGCAGGGGCAGCCGGACCACCTCGCCGAGCACTTCGATTACCACGTCGACCCGCATTCGGGCGGCGATCTGCCCTGAGCAGGCACACCCCTTTTGCAGCCGCTCGCACAGGCCTTTGCGCACGGGTCGGCCCGCGCGGGCCGATGGCATACTCTGCCGTTCCCGCTTTCCGGAGTTGCCCGATGCGCCTGTTGCCCACGCTCGCCGCGAGCGCCCTGCTGCTGCCGCTGGCCGCCCACGCTACCGACCCGTATTCGTACGCGCAGCCCGACCAGGTGAAGGTCACCCATCTCGACCTCGACCTGAAAGTGGATTTCCCGCACAAGGAGCTGCACGGCAAGGCGGTGCTGGCGCTGGACTGGGTGAATCCAAGGGCGAGCTCGCTGGTGCTGGACACGCGCGACCTCAAGATCGCCAGCGTCGAGGCCATCGACGCCGAGGGCCACGCCAGCGCGCTCACGTATGCGCTGGCGCCGCGCGACGAGCAGCTCGGCAGCAAGCTCACCATCGCCGCGCCGACGCATCCGGCCACCGTGCGCATCGTCTACGACACCTCGCCCGAGGCCAGCGGCCTGCAGTGGCTGAGCAAGGCGCAGACCGCCGACAAGCAACTGCCCTTCATGTTCTCGCAGTCCGAATCCATCCACGCGCGCTCGTGGGTGCCGCTGCAGGACTCACCGGCGATCCGCTTCACCTGGCACGCGCACGTCACCGCGCCGAAGAACCTGCGGGTGGTGATGAGCGCGCCGAACGATGCGAAGCATCCACTGGACGGCGACTTCGAATTCGATCAGGCGCATCCGGTGCCGTCCTACCTGCTCGCGATCGCGGTCGGCGATCTGGACGCGCGCGAAACCGGGCCGCGCAGCGCGGTGTACGCCGAGCCCTCGGTCGTGGACAAGGCGGCGCACGAGTTCGAGGACACCGAGAAGATGATTGCCGCCGCGGAGTCGCTGTACGGTCCGTACCGCTGGGGCCGCTACGACCTGCTGGTGCTGCCGCCGTCGTTCCCGTTCGGCGGCATGGAAAACCCGAACATGACCTTCGCCACGCCGACGATCATCGTCGGCGACAAGAGCCTGGTCAGCGTGGTCTCGCATGAGCTGGCGCATTCGTGGTCGGGCAACCTCGTGACCGCGGCGAGCTGGCGCGACATCTGGCTGAACGAGGGCATCACCACCTACGTGCAGGGCCGCATTACCGAGGCGCTGTACGGGAAGCGTCTCGCGGATGAGGAAATCCTGCTGGCCGAGCGCAACCTGCAGAAGACCCTCGGTACCATGCCGGCCAATGCGCAGCGGCTGGCGCCGCAGCCGCGCAAGATTGATGCCGACGACGAACTCTCCGACGTCGCCTACGACAAGGGCTCCTGGTTCCTGCGCGCATTGGAGCAGCGCTTCGGGCGCGAGCGCTTCGACGCTTACCTCAAGGGCTATTTCAACCACTTCGCGTGGCACAGCATCACCACCGAGCAGATGTTGGCGTATCTCAAGCCGAATCTGATCGACAAATACCCGGGCAAGATGAGCTGGGACGAAGTGAACGAATGGGTCTACGGTATCGGCATCCCCAAGGATGCGCCCATTCCCGATTCGCCGCGCTTCGATGCCATAGACCGGGAGCGCGCGCAATTCCTCGCGGGCAAACTCGCGGCCGGCAAGCTGGACGCCACGGATTGGAACACGCAGGAGTGGATGTATTTCCTTGATCGGCTGCCGGATACGCCGCCGCTTGCGAAAATGCAGCAGCTCGACGCGGCCTGGCACCTCACC
>NZ_DASSAB010000046.1:0-14182 GCF_035685805.1 Dyella sp. | reverse complement strand
TGCATGGATGCACTGTCGAAAAGCCCGGCCGCGGCTCACGGACTTGCCGGGCGCAGCCCGGCAAGCGCCGAGGAGGGTCGCCTTCTCTTTGGTTACTTTCTCTTGGCGACCCAAGAGAAAGTGACTCGGTCGCCGAAGGCGGACGAGCGCGCCTTTTGCTTTTCTGGGCGAGCATTGCAAAAGAGATTGGACCGGTACGTCGGCCACCGCGGCGGGGAGTGGCTGACACCCTCAACCCACCACCGGCACCCCATCGATCAACCGCCCAGCCAGCCGCGGCTGACGGATCTGCTCCAACCACCACGCCAGCGCCCGGCCATCGTGGTCGCCGCGCCAGGCGGCATAGAGCACGTTGGGTTCGCGCGGGTCGGCCATGGCTTTCTCCACCAGTGCGCCGCTCTCGAGCAGGGCCGAGACCCGATGGCGCGGTAGCCAGCCGACGCCCAGCCCGTCGCGCTGGGCGAGGATCTTGGCATGCATGGTCGGCACCGCCAGCGTGGCCTGCCCTCCGATCACGCCGTAGCCGCGGCCCGCGCTGCGCGAGGAGTCGGCCACCACCACCGAGCGATGCGCGCTGACCCGCTCCTGTGTCATCGGCTCGCTCGCCGTCGCCAGCGGATGCCGTGGCGAAACCGCATAGACCCACTCCATGCGGCCCAATTCGAACCAGCGCAGCTGCGGCATCGCCGGGGGCTGATTGGTGGCACCGATCACCAGGTCCGCGCGGCCTTCGCGCAGCGCTTCCCACGTGCCGCCGAGCACTTCGTGGGTGACGCGCAGACTTACACCCGAATCCAGCGCGTCGAATGCGCGGATCACCGGCAGCAGCGTGTCGAACTCGAGCAGCTCGTCGGTGACGATGTGCAAGCGGTCCTCCCAGCCGCCGGCCACCTGCTTCACCCGACGGGTGAGACGGGCCACGTCGTGCATCAGCCGCGCCGCTTCTTGTGCAAGCAGGTGACCGGCCGGGGTGAGCTGCAGGCGGTATCGACGACGGTCGAACAGCAACGCGTCGAAGCGCGCCTCCAGTTGCCGTGCAGCGTGCGACACGGTGGAGGGCGCGCGACCCAGTCGCGCCGCCGCGCGCGAGAGGCTGCCGGTTTCGCGGATCGCCTCGAGCAGGGCCAGTTCGTCGTCGGTCAACATGTGCAACCTATTCGAACGTATTCGTCGACACGATGGTACGGCACGCCGCAGGGCACGGCGCAGTATGGACTCACGTTCAAACCCCCTCTCGAACGTCCATCCATCCAAGGAGTCCGTCATGAACCGCTTCGCCAACAAATCCATCCTCGTCACCGGCGGCAGCAGCGGCATCGGCCTGGCCGCGGCCAAGGCTTTCGCCGCCGAAGGCGCCCGCGTAGTGATCACCGGCCGCGATGCCACCGCACTGTCGCAAGCGCTGTCGCAGCTTGGCAGCACGGCCATCGCGCTGCGCAATCACGCCGGCTCGGTCGCCGAGGCCCGGCAACTGGCCAAGGATCTCGCCGCGCAGTCGATCCAGCTCGACGGCGTGTTCATCAACGCCGGCAGCGCGAAGTTCGCCCCGTTCGAGGCGGTGGACGAGTCGCTGTGGGACCAGAGCTTCGACACCAACGTGAAGGGCGCCTACTTCCAACTGCAGGCGCTGTTGCCGCTGCTCGCCAGCGGCGCGTCGATCGTCATCAACGGATCGATCAACGCGCACATCGGCATGCCGAACTCGTCGGTGTATGCGGCGAGCAAGGCTGCGCTGATTTCGCTGGCCAAGACGCTGTCGTCCGAACTGCTGCCGCGCGGCGTGCGCGTCAACGTGGTGAGCCCGGGCCCGGTAGCCACGCCGCTGTACGGCAAGCTCGGCATGGATCAGGCCACGCTGGAAGCGACCGCAGCGCAGATCCAGGCGCAGGTGCCGCTGGGCCGCTTCGGTACGCCGGAGGAGATTGCCGCCACCGTGCTGCACCTGGCCTCGCCGGAGTCCGCGTTCATCGTCGGCAGCGAGATCGTCATCGACGGCGGCATGAGCCAGCTCTGAAATGATCAACCGGGCGCCTCGCGGCGCCCGGTTGCGTGGACACGGTGTCAGCCCGCTCACGCCACCTTGGGGAAGTCCAGGGTGGTGTCGTTGATGCGGTTGACCATGTTGGTGAACAGGATCGCGCTGACCACCAGCGGGATCTCCACCAGCTGGCGATCGGTGAAGCCGGCGGCCTTGAGCGCATCGACGGCGTCGGCGTCCAGCGTGCCGCGCTCGCGCACCAGGTGCAGCGCGAATGTCACCAGCGCGTCGATCCGCGCATCGTCGGGGTAGCTGCCGCCGCGCAGGGCGCGCGTCTGCTGGGTGGTGTAGCCGGCCAGGGTGCCGGTCAGGGTGTGGGCGGCCACACAGTACTCACAGCCGGTGGCCTCGCTCACGGCGAGGTTGATGGCCTCCTGCTCGCGTCGTGAAAGGGTGCTGCGGCCGAGCGTGGCACCGGTGGACAGCACGTGGGCCAGCACGTCCGGCGCGTTGCCGCCGATGGTGGCGTACAGGTTCGGCACCTTGCCGATGTTGCGCTTGACGGTGGCGAACAGCTCGGCGGTGGTGCCGGTGGCCTGGTCGATCGCGGGGGTGTTGAGACGGGTCATGGAACTTCTCCTTGGCTAGCGATGGCATTTGCCGTGGGCGTCTGCCGGTGGAGAAAATGCTAGGGATGACGCTCGCGCCGTCGTGTCTCGCGCGTCTCGATCCTGGTTGCGTTCGTCTTGAGGTGGTCGATGGACAGTCTGAGTGCGCTGGTGGCATCGATGGGCCTGCGCGGGCGGGTGGACCTGCTGTGCCGCTTCGCCGGGCAGTGGTCGGTGCCGCAACGCGCCACCGCACCCGGGCAGGTGCCGTACCACGTGGTGCTGGCGGGCGAGGGCGTGCTGGAGGTAGGGCACGAGCGGCGCACGTTCGTGGCCGGTGACCTGGTGCTGCTCCCGCGCGGCTCGGCGCACACCATGCGCCACGCCGATGGCGCCAGCGCCACATATCCCGAGCAGCGCCGGGCGCTGGGGCGGGTCATCGAGATCACCAGCGCCGCGCCACATAGCGATTTCGACGTGCTTTGCGGCACATTCGAGATGGGCCAGCACCACGCGCTGCTGCTGCAGGCACTGCCGGAGGTGGTGTTTCTGTCCACCCGCGGCCGCGACGACTACGCCGGGCTGCACGCGCTGATGCAGATGATGCGCCACGAGAGCGTGCAGTCCGCGCCCGGCGGCGATGCGGTGATTGCGCAGCTGTCCGCCTCGCTGTTCACCCTGGTGGTGCGCACGCTGATGGCCGAAGGCGCGCTGCAGCACGGGTTGCTGGCGCTGCTGGCCGACGCGCGCGTGGCGCCCGCACTGGCGGCGGTGATCGCCGCACCGGCCGAGCCGTGGACGCTCGAGCGCATGGCGGCGGCCAGCCGCATGTCGCGGGCCAGCTTTGCCCGGCACTTTGCCGAGCTGGCGCCGATGACGCCGATGGACGTGGTCACCGCCGTGCGCATGGATCTGGCGGCGCGACTGCTGCGCGAGACGCCGCGTCCGATCGAGCTCGTGGCGGAGGCCAGCGGGTACACCTCGCGCGCCGCCTTCGGGCAGGCGTTCAAGCGGGTGCACGGGGCCACCCCCGCCGCGTGGCGCAAGACAGCCACCGCGGCGGCCGGCTGAGCGGTTGGCGCAGGGCACCTCCCGGCCGCTGGAAAACGCAGCGCCGCATGCGCCCGCCGCCGCAGGACCGGACCAAGGTCGCCTTGGCGGGGAGCGTGCCAGGCGCGCAGACTTCGTCCAGCATCTTTGCCGCCGAAGGAGAGCCCCATGCAACGCCCCCCGCTCCCGCCGTTTGATGAAGAAAGCGCCCGCCTGAAAGCCCGCCTGGCCGAAGACGGCTGGAACAGCCGCGATCCCGCGAGGGTGGCGCAGGCCTATTCGCCGGACAGCCGCTGGCGCAACCGCGCCGAGTTCCTGCAGGGCCGCGAGGCGATCGAGGCGTTCCTCACCCGCAAGTGGCAGCGCGAGCTGGAGTACCGGCTGATCAAGGAGCTGTGGGCGTTCCACGACAACCGCATCGCCGTGCGTTTCGCGTACGAGTGGCACGACGACAGCGGCCAATGGTACCGCAGCTACGGCAACGAGAACTGGGAGTTCGACGAGAACGGCCTGATGCGCCTGCGCATCGCCAGCATCAACGACGCGCCGATTGCCGCGGCCGACCGCAAGTACCACTGGCCACTGGGCCGGCGCCCGGACGATCACCCGGGGCTGAGCGAGCTGGGGTTCTAGAGCGGAGCGCGCCGCTGCCTGCCGCGGCGCAACTGGCAGTGCTTGTTGCGCCCAAGGCAGCAGGGCAGCGAGCTGGCGTCCATGTCGTCAGGCGATGGCCATCCAGACGGCCATCGCCACCATCAGCAGGTTTTCCGTAAGCGACACGAAGCCCAGCGGCACGTTGGAGTTGCCGCCGACGCAGGCGCACTTCAGTTCGCGTTTCTGCACATAGACCGCGTAGAACACCGACACCGCGCCGATGCTGCCGATCAGCAGCGCCACCGGTATCGACAGCCACGGCGCCAGGTGGCCGATCATCAGGATGCCGGCGAGCGCCTCGCCGAACGGGTACATGTAGGCGTAAGGCACCCACCGGCGGGCCGCGAGGTCATAGCCCAGGAACATGGTCGCGAAGCTCTCCAGGTCGCGCAGCTTCTGGATGGCCAGGATGCACATGGAGAACGCGATGAACCACTCCACCGCACGCACGCTGAGCGGCGAACCCTGGGTTGCCCAGCTGGCGGCCATCGCCATCAGCGCCGCCGTGATGAATACCGCCAGCACCGGGGTATAGGTGACCGCATCGGGATCCTTCACCGGCTTGCCCAGGTGCTTGCGCAGCGCATCGTGGCCGCCGATGCGCCGGCCGTTGATGAACGTCTGCGGCGTGGTGTCTACGTCGTGCTCGCGCTTGAACGCCTCGGTTTCGGCGCGCGTGGTCAACCAGTGGTCGTGCACGTCATAGCCCTTGGACTTGAGCAGGTGCAGCGACTTCAGGCCGAACGGGCAGATGTGCTTGTCCATGACCATCCGGTACAGGTCGGCGCGATCTTTGGTTGAGGCGTGCATGGGCGGTCTCCGCTTCGGGCGTGGGTCGGGCACACCGCGCCGCCGCCCGTGGCTAGCGGCAACGCGGTGCGCCCGTCAGGCCATCACTAAGCAATTGGGTCGCACGGCCTCGTGAACGCGCAAAGGGTCGGGGCGTGTGGCCCGCCGTGGCATCCGGGCTGCGGGTGTTTCGGCCTCCGTCTTGGGCCACGCGGTGGCTGCAGCTCGCCGCCGTTGTCGGCGGCTTGACCCGGTATCCACGCCACCGATGCCACGTTGCGGCCGTGAGCAAGCTGTCGCGCAAACAGGCGGGATCCGGGCCGCGGATTCCGCTGGCCAAACGGGCGGCGGAGATCCCCGCGGGCGCGCTGGGGTCTCTGCGCCGCAAGGCGGCCGACTGCCGTGCCTGCCCGCTGTGGGAGCATGCCACCCAGACCGTGTTCGGCGAGGGCCCGGCGTCTGCGGCGGTCATGCTGATCGGCGAGCAGCCCGGCTCGCGCGAGGATCTCGAGGGTCGCCCGTTCGTCGGCCCGTCCGGTCACCTGCTGGACCAGGCGCTGCACGATGCGGGGCTGGACCGCAGCGCGCTGTACATCACCAACGCCGTCAAGCACTTCAAGTTCGCGTCGCGCGGCAAGACGCGCCTGCACCAGCGCGCCAACGCGGGGGAGCAGGCGGCATGCCGGCGCTGGCTGGCGGCCGAGCTGCTGCGCGTGAAGCCGCGCCTGCTGGTGGGGCTGGGCGCGATGGCGGCGCAGACGATGTTCGGCAACGCCTTCCGCATCAGCCACGAGCGCGGTGAGTGGCGCGAGCTGGCGCCCGACACGCGCGGGCTCGCCACGTGGCATCCGTCGGCGCTGCTGCGGCTACGCTACGCGCAAGAGCGCGACGCCCGCTACGCCGAGCTGGTGGGCGATCTGCAGCGCGTCGCCAGGGCGCTCGACGCGGGCTGAGCGAGCTGTCGCCAGGTACGGCCGGGCACGCTTCAGTCCTCGCGCCGACCGCTGCCCTGGCGGTCGCGCGGGTAGTGGTGCGCCAGCGTAAACGGCGGCAGCCAGTGCTCGCGGCGCACAGTCCAGTTCTCATAGGTGGGCACCAGTTGATCGGGCGCATCCAGCGCGCCCAGGTGCAGTTCGATCTCGTCGCCGTAGTGGGCGAACACCGAGGAGCCGCAGCGCGGGCAGAAGTGGCGTCCCCGGTAGGCGCCGGTCTCGCCAGTGATGCTTACTGCCCCCTGCGGAAACATCGCGGCGGCGAAGAACAGCGCGCCGTGGTGCTTGCGGCAGTCCATGCAGTGGCACAGGCCGACCCGGTAGGGCCGGCCCTCGGCGACGACGCGGACGTCGCCGCACAGGCACCCGCCAGTGAAAGAATCCATCGTCGCCTCCAGCCGGGAAAGGTCATGGTGTGCAAGGTTGCGGCGGTTGCCCGCCCGTTTCTTTTGCGGCCTGACTGTGGGCATGATGCCGCCACACCAGCCCGGGGGAGGCAGCGTGGCACCGCTCGATACCGACACGCTGCTCAGCGTCTACCTGGCGCTGTCCGGATTGACTGCGCTGTTCACGCTGGCGGGCGGCTGGACCACGCGCAAGCCGGGGCTGTGGCTGTGGTCCAGTGCGTTCATGGCCTCCTTGCTCGGGCAGGCTACGCGGCTGGCCGTGGCGGCAGTGTGGAGCGTGCCGGCGTCCAAGCCGCCGGGCCACCTGGGCGGGGTATTGCAGGGGCTGCTGATGCTGGCAGGCATGTATGCCTTCATCGGCCGGCGCGTGCCGTGGCTGGGGCTGGCGTCGGTGTTCGGCGTGATGACCGCACTTTCGCTGACGCTGCTGCAGACCGGCCAGTCGCTGTGGTGGTCGCTTTGCGCGACGCAGGCAGTGATGGGGCTGGCGCTGGCCCGGGCCGCATGGCTTGCCTGGCGGGCCCGCGATGCAGGTGGCAGCGGCGCGCTGACCCTGATGGCAGCGGTGCTGGGCGTGGCGGCCGCGGTGGCGCTGGCCCGTGCTGCATCCGTGATGCCGATCGGCCTGTCGGTCGAGCAACTCAACGCCGCCAACGAACGCTGGCTGATGGTGACGCTGCTGCTGGTGGTGGCCGAGGGTTTCGCCATGCTGGTGCTGGTGAACAGCTCGCTGCGCGACGAGCTGGCCGTGCTGGCGGACTTCGATCCGCTTACCGGCCTGCTGAACCGACGCGGCCTGCGCTCACGGCTGGACCGTCTGCGCCGCCCGGCGTCCGGCGATCGCGACGAGGTGGACGTGGCCGTGGCGCTGCTGGATCTGGACGAGTTCAAGCTGATCAACGACCGCCACGGACACCAGGTGGGCGACGAAGTGCTGGCCGAGGTGGCCCGGCGCCTGCGTGCGGGCGCTTCGGCAGACGAGCTGCTGGCGCGCACCGGAGGCGAGGAATTCATGCTGGTGTGGCCAGTGCCGCGGGGAGCGGCGGCGGCCGTCGGCGAGCGCCTGCGCGCGCTGGTAAGCGACAGCCCGGTGGCGACCCCGGCCGGCGCGGTCATCGTCACGACCAGCGTCGGGGTCGCCGTGGGCCCCTGGAACGACGGTGCCCGCTTCGAGGAATTGGTCGGGCGCGCCGACCACGCGCTTTACGCCGCCAAGCACGCGGGGCGCAATCGCGTGGCGCTGGCATGATCTACGCCGACAGCTCGCTCAGCATCACGTAGTAGCCGTCGGGATCGCGCAGAGCACACTCGCGCGTGCCGGTGCCCGGGTTCACGTGCGGCTCCTCTTCCAGCGTGGCGACGGCGCGAGCGCGTGCCAGGGCGCGGTCGAAATCATCCAGCCGGAAGAACAGCAGCAGCCCGTGCCCGGGCATAGCCGCGGTGGCGTCGGCGAGCGGCGGATGGTCGTGGTCGCCCCAGCGGTGCAGGCACAGCAGCACCGTGCCGTCGGATGCGACAACTTGGCCGAAGTAGTCATGCGCCGGTGCAACCCCGGGCAACCCGAGCAGCGCCTGGTACCACGCGACGCTGCGCGCCACGTCGGCGACGCCGATGATCGTCCACAAGCGGTGCATGCCCGTCTCCTGTCGCCGGCGCCCTGGCCTGATCGCACGCATTGTGCATGTGCTGCCGTGGGTAGCGCATGCGGCTGGTCGCCTGCCGCTGCAATTGAAATGACGGCGCCGGCCGCCACCGGCTGCCATCGTCCTGCGCCCGGCCTCTGCACGGACATCCAGCGGCTCGCCTCGCCCGTGATGGACACGATGGAGGATGCCGCCCATTCCTAGACGCAAAAAAAGGGCCGCTATGGCGGCCCTTTTTTGTTCCTGCCCCGTCATGCCGGCACACGCCGGCATGACGGGGCTCTGTAGGTCAGGTGTATCTAACCTTCGCCGGCTCGGCCGGGTTACTGCGCGACAGTATCCATGCCGGCAGCCACGGCAGGCTTGATGGTGAACTGGCCGAAGCCGACACCGATGTCCCAGCCGTTGCCGGTGCCGGTCAACGCCATGGTGACGCTGCCCTTGGACATCACGGCCGTGCGGGCGCTCTTCACTACGCCGGCGTGGGCCGAGGCCATCGCATAGTCACCGAACACTTCCTGCATCGTGTTGACGTTGGAGAAGGTGGCCTGGCCATCGGTGATCTTGTACTTGCCCACGGTCAAACCGCCGCCCTCGGCGCTCAGTGTCACCGGAACCGTCTTGCCGCCGCAGGTGAGTTCGCCCTTGCCGTTGGCAGTCTTGTAGACGGCGGACCAGCCTGACAGGGTGAAGTCCATGGTGCAGTTCATCTGCGCGTTGGACAGGTCATCGGCTTGTGCGGTGGACGGGCTTCCGCAGAGCGCCAAGCCAAGAGCCGATGCCAGAACCGTGCTGGAAATAAGTGTTTTCATGGGGTGTTTCCTCCGTGGCGTGGAGACAGCGAAAACCCGGGCACGCCGGGTGTAACGCCTCGTCTCACGAGTGGGTGTGGAGTAGGCGGTGGCTGCGCCTGAGCGCTTGCCGTTGCACCGTCCACACGTTACGCGGCACGGTATGAAAGCAGCGGCAAAGTTTCGGCTCCGGCGCGAGACGAAGGTGTCCGCGATGCGAAACCCGTGCGGCACTACACGGCGCGGCACCGCCGTGTTGACGGGTGCCGACGCCTGCGCTCGCTGCGGATCGTCAACTTGTCGCGTCGGCAAAATGCCCGTTGAGCAGCTCCAGCAGGCTGCGCAGGCGATGGAGCCGCTTGAGATCCTTGTGGTACCCCAGCCACGTATCGCGCGACGGGGGCGGCTCTGCCAGCGCCACGCGGCGCAAGGCGGGAAATGCGTCGCCCAGCGCCACCGGCAGCACCGCCAGGCCGATCCCTTCGGCGCACATGCGCGCCTGCGCTTCGCGGTTGTTGCTGGTGAAAGCCACGGTCGCCTGCGGCAGGTGTTTTTTCAGCCAGCCCACGTCGGGCATGCCACCGAAGGCAGCGTTCATGGTGACCAGGCGGGCGCCGCGGCCACCCTTGCGCGGGCGCGGCGTGCCTTCGGCGGCATATAGCGCGTAGGGCATGCGCAAGAGGCGCCGCGAGATCACGTCCGGCTCGTCGAACGCCGTGATGCGGAACGCCAGGTCCGCCTCGCGCCGCGCCAGGCTGTAAAGGCGCGTATCCGTGAGCAGCTCCACCGTCACCGCCGGGTGTCGCCTGGCGAACTCGGCCAGCACCGGCGTGAGCACGTAGCTGCCGAACCAGTCCGAGGCCGCCAGCCGCAGGGTGCCGCTCAGCGTGCTTTCGCGGCAGGCCAGCGCGCGCTCGAAGGCGAGCGCTTCTTCCTCCATGCGTTCGGCGCTGGCCATCACCGCCATGCCCTCGTCGGTCAGCACGAAGCCGTCGGCGGTGCGCTGGAACAGCGTCTGTCCCACCGCCGCCTCCAGCGCGCGCAGGCGCCGTCCCATGGTCGGCTGGGTCTGTCCGACCGCACGCGCCGCGGCGCCCAGCGAGCCCTCGCGCGCAATGGCGAGAAAGATGCGCACGTCGCTCCAATCCATCACCGACTCCGAACAGTCATGTTCCATGCAATTTTGCATGGAAACAAAACGAAAACGTCGATTTCCATGCATCGCATGCGGGTTCACCATGAACCCACCTTCCTGATGGAGACCTCGCCATGAACCTGATTCCCGCCACCATGCAAGCCGCCGTTGCCGAGCAGATAGACACCCCGCTGCGCCTCGTGAACCTCGCGGTGCCGGTTCCCGGCCCGGGCCAGGTGCTGGTGCGCGTGGCCGCCGCCGGCCTCAACCCGCTGGATACCAAGATCCGCGCCGGCAAGGCCGCCCACGCGAAACATCCGCTGCCGGCAGTGCTCGGCATCGACCTCGCAGGCACGGTCGTGGCGCTGGGCCCGGATGTGGACAGCTGGCGCATCGGCGACACCGTCTACGGCATGACCGGCGGCGTCGCCGGTGTGCAGGGCTCGCTGGCCGAATACGCCGCGGTGGATGCCGCGCTGCTGGGGCCCAAGCCGACCAATCTCTCGATGCGCGAGGCGGCGGCGCTGCCGCTGGGCTTCATCACCGCGTACGAGGGGCTGGTGGATCGTGCTCGCGTGCGTGACGGCCAGCGCGTGCTGGTACACGGCGGCGCCGGCGGCGTGGGCCATCTGGCCGTGCAGCTCGCCCGCGCCCACGGCGCCGAGGTGTTCGCCACCGGCACCGCCGCGCAGAAGCCGATGATCGAAGGCTACGGCGCCACCGCGATCGATTACGCCACCACGCCGGTCGCCGAGTACGTGCAGCAGCACACCGACGGTGAGGGCTTCGACGTCATCTACGACACCGTGGGCGGCGCCACGCTGGACGCCTCGTTCGAAGCGGTGCGCACGTATCACGGTCACGTTGTCAGCGCGCTCGGCTGGGGCACGCACGCGCTGGCGCCGCTGTCGTTCCGCGCCGGCACCTATTCCGGCGTGTTCACCCTGCGCCCGCTGCTCACCGGCCAGGGCCGTGCCCACCACGGCGAGATCCTGCGCGAGGCGACCCGGCTCGTAGAGCAAGGCCAGCTGCGCACCCACCTCGACCCGCAGCGCTTCACCCTGGCGGAGGCAGAGCAGGCGTATCAGCTGATCGAGAGCGGGAAAGCTGCAGGCAAAGTGGTGGTGGATGTGGCGGGCTGAAACAACGAAGGCGCTGCTTCAGCAGCGCGTCGTTGGTTTGGAGTTATGCCGCCAAACGACGTGCACTCATGGGCTTGGCTTCAAAGAAACTGCACTCTGACGCGGTTTCGGAGTTGTTAGGCCGCAGCGCCATCACCTGCGATCTCTAGCGCCCTCGCAACGGTAAGCGGCCCGTTTATTTCCGGGTCTGTGCACTCTGCGAGGTCATTGGCGATGTCAGGGCCAGAGAGCACAACGCGCTCGGCCATTTGCAGGGCGTCAGCAGTGTAGGCGAGCTCAGCCGCGGTCAGCTGACCAGATGCGAAAAGTCGGCAGAGGACGCCGAGCCCAGCGCGATCGAGAATGAGATCGGCGTCCTCTATAAGCGTAACGTGGGCAGAGCAACCCAACGCGGCAAGGCCGCGGGTGTGCTCAGCGAGCTCCCGGGAAATCTCTGCAGAGAAGTCGCCGACAGGCATTGCACTGGAGAGAAGTTTGGCTAGCGAACTCAGTCTCATGGCGGCTAAAGCTAGCATTTGAGCAGCGCACGGCACGCGCGTCCGGTTGAATGAATGGTTAGGCGACAGGCTCGATGTCGTCCGGGAAAGCTCCAGCCTGTTGCCACTCTTGGCTGGTGAAGTCCTCCGGAACGTCCCGCCGGCGCCATGCACGGTTCAGGTGAGCATAGACGTGGCCGAGGTCGGTGCGGAACTCTGTTTCTGAGTACCCACGGTCGGTTTGGATCTGTCCGAGAAGGTTGCCCAGGTGCTCGTGCGCGTCTGCTAATTCGTCTAGCAGGAAGGACCAGCCTAAAGGGTTCGAATCGCGACTGATCATGCTTCGTGCCTGATGCTTGACTTGGGCGGCGGTGTAGCCGTCCGCCCCGGGCGAGATGTTATGTGCCAAGTATCGGATAAGGCACGAACCCAAGGCCCGACGCTTGCGCATCTCTGGGAGCCTCGCCCACAGCGTCTTCCCGGCTTTTCGTATTGACCATGGATGGTCACCTCTTTGGTGCGCTCAGTCTCCATGCGACTCCAGCCCTTGCCGCCCAGCTCAGCAGAAGCTCGCTCTTCAGCTGCCTCCATATCGGATGCCGCTACGAACAGCAGAGCGGCAATCTTTGCACCAGCGGCGCAGCGGGGATTTGCCTCCGAGGCTTCTAGGCTTGCGCGAAGTAACAGCATGACACCTAACACCTGCGTTAAGCCGCGCCGTGAAGGGCGTTGGCTTGGACGAATTGTTAGGCCCTGGCCCAGCTGTAGCAGGCCGCTGCCTTGAGCTGCGGTTCGTAAACCCGATGGTAGCTGTACACGGAGCTGGCCAGCCAGCTACCCGCTTCACTAGCTTCGTAAGCTTCCAAGTGAAATCCGTCGTGCCACAGGCCCTGCGGGGAAATCTTCTTAACGTAAACGAGGTAGTCGGGCGTGCAGCCAAGTCTCTCGAAGGCTTCGAGTAGACAGACTCCATCCACGATGATGTGTGAGAAGCAGCGAGAAAGGCCGTTCAAATCCCGCTGTAGAGCATCGAGACGCAGCAGACCAACGTAGCGCTCCGCTTCTCTGTCCTTTTCGACGTAGCTGTCCAGTCCGACTCGTATGCCGCCAAGCCGTTCCGCAAGTGCATATGCAAGCGTTGTCTTCCCGGTTCCGTCGAAGCCGTCGATCCCGACCACAACGGATTGAGCCGTTGTCTTGTCAGGTACGGCCTGCAGCAGTTCGTCGAGTGCTGTTACGGCGAGCATTGCGGTCTTTTCCGGGGCCCAACGCTTGAGTTAAGCGGCGGCGGTACGCCGTCCGCTTGGACGATTGGTTAGCGGCTGTCGAGGAACGCCTGGATGCCGGGGCACGAGACGCCGGAACCCTTGGCAATCCGCCGCTCCAAGGCCGTAAAAATCAGATGTTGGAGTTCTGCTTTGTTGGAAATGGTATCTGAGGATGCATAGATGGTCTGGCCATCGTCAGAAATTTCGCTTTGATCCTTGGTCAAGTCATTGACTAACATGACCTGCATAGTATCTGGCCTCTCGTCGGCTTTCGTTTGGAGCGTGCCACTGCCTATGACGACATGCATGGTATTCCAGTGATGCTTGATCATTGCCTGGCACTGAGCACTCATTGCGGTGCTCTGCGTGTCCACCGCGTGCGCTGAAAGAGGCAACGCAGCGCAAGCTACAAACGCTATTGTTCGAGTGTGCATCCTTCTTTCCCTGTCGCTAACGCTGGATTTAAGCTGCTGGCGGCGCTTTTCCGCCAGTCCGTTTTGACGAACTGTTAGGCCGCACTACGCGCAGCCTCGTTTACAAGCCTGCTGTAGTACTTAATTGCCCGGGTGAATAGCCGGAAATCTTGAAACGTGATATCACTGGCAGGATTTGGCGCCTGCAACTCATAGCAATGGGTGAAGTGCGACAGGTCGTTGTTGCTGAGTAGGCCGAAGGCCACCTGCGCCTTGTTGGCTGTGTTACCCACGACATGCGAATTGGCCACGCGAACGGCGCGGTAGTGCTCGAATAACCGGAATTCTGGCACGCCTTCTAAGCTCTGGCGCTCTGCGGCCGGAAGATTGGCGGCGAGCTCGAGCAGCGGAGGAAGCCGCCCGCCAGTGGCTGACTTAGTGACCCATGCTGCGGCTGACCCCGGGATAGATGATTTAACGTAATCAATGACCTCAAGAAGCATTTTCTCGAACAATGCGTACGTGAGAACAATATAGCTCTTTGCACTGAGCTGTCGGAGCTCACTGAAGGATAAGGTGCCGTGTGGAATGCCATTGCCTTGGTACAGCAGGTGGAGAAATGCGTCGAGCGGGGCATTAGTGGCCGCTGCGGAATTCTGCATGTAAACGGCACACAGCTCTTGCAGTTGAATGCACGCGTCTTGTGCACCGAGCTCCCGAAACATGGACTTGATGGCGGGGATGGCCGGTTTGGTTGTCTTGTACCCGGGCAGAGGTGTGCTCTTGGACATCCTTGATCGCTCCGTGCGGTCTAACGCTTGAGTTAAGCGGCGGCG
>NZ_DASSAB010000045.1:0-234737 GCF_035685805.1 Dyella sp. | reverse complement strand
CGAGCATGTAGATGCTATTCCCCTTCGGGAACGTGTACATGTCGTACTGCGGTTTGATGTTCAGCCGCTTCGCGTCGGACTTGTTCAGCCGGTCGACCTGAATCTCGTTGTCGAAGTGGCCGATGTTGCAGACGATCGCCTGGTCCTTCATCTTCTTCATGTGCTCGATCGTGATGACGTCCTTGTTGCCGGTCGTCGTCACGTAGATGTCGGCGCGGCCCAGAGTGGACTCGACCGTGTTGACCTCGAAGCCCTCCATCGCCGCCTGCAGCGCGTTGATCGGATCGATCTCGGTGACGATCACGCGCGCGCCGAAGCCGCGCAGCGAATGGGCCGAACCCTTGCCGACGTCGCCGTAGCCGCAGACCACGGCCACCTTGCCGGCCAGCATCACGTCCATCGCGCGCTTCAGGCCATCGGCCAGCGACTCGCGGCAGCCGTAGAGGTTGTCGAACTTCGACTTGGTCACCGAGTCGTTGACGTTGATCGCCGGCACCAACAGCTTGCCTGCCTCCAGCATCTGGTACAGGCGATGCACGCCGGTGGTGGTCTCTTCCGAGACGCCCTTCCAGTCGCGCACGACGGTGTGCCAGAAGCCCGGGCGCTCACTGGCCACGCGCTTGAGCAGGTTCTTGATCACCTGCTCCTCGTGGCTCTCCGAGGCGGTGTTGACCCAGTCCGAGCCGTTCTCCAGCTCATAGCCCTTGTGGATCAGCAGCGTCACGTCGCCGCCGTCGTCCACCACCAGCTGCGGGCCGAGGAACTTGTCTTCGCCCTGGCCCGGGAAGGTCAGCGCCTGCAGCGTGCAGTCCCAGTACTCCTCCAGCGTCTCGCCCTTCCAGGCGAACACCGGGGTGCCGGTGGCGGCGATCGCCGCGGCGGCATGATCCTGCGTCGAGAAGATGTTGCACGAGGCCCAGCGCACGTCGGCGCCGATGTCCTTCAGCGTCTCGATCAGCACCGCGGTCTGGATCGTCATGTGCAGCGAGCCGGTCACGCGCACGCCCTTCAGCGGCGCGCTCGGGGCGTACTTTTTGCGGATCGACATCAGGCCCGGCATTTCGGGCTCGGCGATGTCGAGCTCCTTGCGGCCGAAGTCGGCCAGGCCGATATCGGCAATCTTGTAGTCGTGCTTGGGGATATCGCGGGTGACAGCGTTCATGCAGTTCTCCGGTTCGGTGCGAAAAGACTTCGCGTAAAAGCAACCGGGCGCCGTTGTGGAACGTGCCGCGCCGAGCCTGGCCGCATGGCGTGCCGCGCCTTTGGGCGGGCAGGGCGGACAAGGCCGCCGTCGCATACGGTCGCAGCGCCCCTCGGCGGGCAACGGGGCATTCTAACCGGAACCTGCTTTGGCTGCCTCGGGCACACGCGGTCGCAGGCCCGGCCAAACCCGATTTTGCTGCATCAGCAGCATTTTTCGTTAGGCTGGAGCTGTTGCCTTGCGGAGATAGCCATGTCTTTCCAGCCCGAAACCCCCGACCTGCCGCACGACGGCCCGCTGCGCGAGGACGTCAGCCGGATCGGCGCGATGGTCGGCCAGATGCTGGCCGAGCAGCGCGGTGAAGCGTTCTTCGAGCGGGTGGAGTCGGTGCGCACCACCGCGATCCGGCGTCGCCGCGAGGGCGAGCCGGTGGATCTGCTGGGCAGCGCCCTGGGCGGCATGCAGGCGGAGGAGGCCGAAGCGCTGGCGCGTGCCTTCGCCACCTACTTCCAGGCCGTGAACATTGCCGAGCGGGTGCACCGCATCCGCCGCCGTCGCGACTATCAGCGCAGCGAGCGCCAGCCGCAGCCCGAATCGCTGCTCGACGTGCTGGCCCGACTCAAGGCACAGGGCGTCACCGCCGACGAGCTGCTCGGCTGGCTCGGCCGCCTGCACGTGGAGCCGGTGTTCACCGCCCATCCCACCGAGGCGGTGCGCCGCTCGCTGCTGGAAAAAGAGCAGGCGATCGTGCGCGCGCTGGTGGACAACTTCGATCCCACCCGCACGCCGCAGGAGCGCAAGGAAGACGACGATCGCATCTTCATGGCGCTGTCGTCGGGCTGGCAGACCGCCGAGGCTTCGCCGGTGCAGCCCACCGTGCAGGACGAGCACCACCACGTGGGCTTCTACCTGGCCAACCCGATCTACCGCATCGTGCCGGCGCTGTACGAGTCGCTGGCCGAGGCGCTGCAGCAGGTCTACGACGTGGATGCGCCACTGCCGCGGCTGCTCAGTTTCGCCACCTGGGTCGGCGGCGACATGGACGGCAACCCCAACGTGGGGGCCGACACCATCGCGGCCAGCCTGGCCAGCCAGCGCGCGCACGTGATCGAGCACTACATGGAAGACGTCGCCGGGCTGGCCCGCCTGCTCAGCCAGACGCAGGGGCGGGTGGAGGTCGATCCGCAGCTGGCGGCCCGGCTGGAGGACTATCGCGCGCGCTTTCCCGCCGCGGCGAAAAAGATCCGCCCGCGCCATGCCGACATGCCCTATCGCACCCTGCTCACCCTGATTGGCGCGCGGCTGGAGGCCAGCCTCGAGGACGATCACGCCGAGGGCTACACCAGCGTCGACGAGCTGGCCGGCGATCTGGAGCTGATCGCCCACAGCCTCGCCGCGCACCATGGTGCGCATGCCGGTGCCTATGCCGTGCAACGGGTGCTGCGACGCGTGCGCACGTTCGGTCTGCACCTGGCCCGGCTGGACGTACGCCAGGATTCGCAGGTGCACGACGACGCGCTCGCCGCGCTGCTCGGCGACGGGCAGTGGGCCGAGCGCACGCCGGAGCAGCGCGTGGAGAGGCTGCATCCCTACGCCAGCGGCGAGCAGTCGCTGGCACCGGTGGACGAGGAGGACGCCCAGCGCATGCGTGCGGTGTTCCAGGCGATGCGCGATGCCCGTCGCCGCTACGGCACCGAAGCGGTCGGCCTGTACATCATCTCCATGGCGCGCACCGCCGCCGACGTGCTCGCCGTGCTGGCGCTGGCCCGCCACGGCGAGCTGGCGGCGGCCGGCGAGCCGGTTCCGCTGGACGTGGCGCCGCTGTTCGAGACCGTGGACGATCTCAAGAACGCGCCCGCGACGCTGCGTGCGCTGCTCGCCGACCCGGTCTATCGCACGCACCTGAAAAGCCGCGGCGATCGCCAGTGGGTGATGCTCGGCTACTCCGACAGCGGCAAGGACGGCGGCACCCTGGCCTCGCGCTGGGGCCTGCAGCGGGCCCAGGTGGAGCTGCTGGAGATCGCGCAGCAGGCCGACATCCAACTGGCGTTCTTCCACGGTCGCGGCGGCTCGGCCAGCCGCGGCGGCGCCCGCATCACCCCGGCGCTGATGTCCTCGCCGCGCGGGTCGGTAGCCGGCGTGCTGCGCGTCACCGAGCAGGGCGAGGTGATCCACCGCAAGTACGGCATCCGCGCGCTGGCGCTGCGCCACCTCGAACAGACCGTGGGCGCCGTGCTTCGCGCCAGCCTGCGTCCGCGTGAGGACGAGCCGCGCGAGGCCGAATGGCGTGAGCGCATGCACCGCCTTTCCGCCGCCAGCCGCACGCACTACCGGGCCTTCGTCGATCGCGAGGGCTTCGTGCAGTACTTCCGTACCGCCACGCCGATCGACGTGATCGAACGCATGACGCTCGGCTCGCGGCCCTCGCGCCGGCGCAGCATGCGCGGCGTGCAGGATCTGCGCGCGATCCCGTGGGTGTTTTCCTGGACCCAGTGCCGCTCGATCCTCACCGGCTGGTACGGCCTGGGTAGCGCGCTGGAGCAGGGCGCGGCCGAGTTCGGCGAACAGGCGCTGGCCGAGATGGCGCGCGACTGGCCGTTCTTCAGCAACATGCTCGACGACGTGGAGATGGTACTGGCCAAGTGCGACCTGGCCATCGCCGAGGCGTTCTCGCAGCTGGCCGGCGAGCTGCACGAACCGTTCTTCGCACTGATCCGCGACGAATTCGCCCGTACCTGCCACTGGGTGCTGCGCCTCAAAGGCAGTGCGACCCTGCTCGAACAGTCCCCGCGCCTGTCGCAGTCGATCCGCCTGCGCAACCCCTATGTCGACCCGATGAGCCTGCTGCAGGTGGACTTGCTCCGGCGCTGGCGCGCCTCCGGCGGCGAAGACGACGCCCTGCTGCGCGCCCTGGTCGCCTGCGTCAATGGCGTATCGCAGGGGCTGCAGAACACCGGCTGATGGGCGTTTGCCCCGCACTGTGCCGGCCGGCGTGCCTGCTTCCGGCCGGGGCGGTGGCACGCGGATGATGGCGCCGTTAGGCTCCGCGTTCCTCCCCTGTCGTGCTCCCACGCCCATGTCGACGCCGTCACGCCTTAATCCGCTCGCCTATTTCATCTTCAGCTCGCGCTGGCTGCAGCTGCCGCTGTACCTGGGGCTGATCGTGGCGCAGTGCGTCTACGTGTTCCTGTTCGGCAAGGAGCTGTGGCACCTGATCCACGAGGCGTCGCACCTGGGCGAGCAGGAGATCATGCTGATCGTGCTCGGCCTGATCGACGTGGTGATGATCTCCAACCTGCTGATCATGGTGATCGTGGGCGGCTACGAGACCTTCGTCTCGCGGCTGGGTCTGGAGGACCATCCCGACCAGCCGGAGTGGCTCAGCCACGTCAACGCCTCGGTGCTGAAGGTGAAGCTGGCGATGGCGATCATCGGCATCTCCTCCATCCACCTGCTCAAGACCTTCATTGCCGCAGGCACCCTGCAGGGCCTGCCGTTCTGCTCGCCGGAACTGCTGGCGGGCGTGGACACCACCATCAATACGGCGGCGACCCTCAAGTGCACCACGCTCACCACCATGGGCGTGATGTGGCAGACCATCATCCACGTGGTCTTCATCGCCTCGGCGATCGGCATCGCCTGGACCGACCGCATCATGCAAGCGGGCGTGACCCGGATGCGCGAAGGGCACTGAACCAGCCCAGGCCGCCGGTTAGGCGAGTTCGCCACGGCAGGGCGCTCGCCCAGATCGGCGAGCGCCGACTCCGGACAACGGCCCGATGTCGAGCCGGTGGGCCGGCCCACGTCCAAGTCATCGGCGGTCCGGCCGCCCTGAGCCTCGCCCCCGCTGCCCGCTGCCCGCTGCCCGCTGCCCGCCGCTCGCCGCTCGCCGCTCGCCGCTCGCGCGATGGCACGCGAAAAGCGGGCCGCTTTGGTACCGGACTCAGCTGTCCAGCTCGCTCCAGCGCGCGTAGGCCGCTTCCAGCTCGGCCTGCAGCTTCGCGACGGCCTCGTTGGCCGCGGTGATCGCGGCGCTGTCCTGCTTGAAGAAGGCCGGGTCGGTCATTGCCTCGCCGCGCCTGGCGATCTCCGTTTCCAGCTCCTCGATGCGCTTGGGCAGCAGCTCGAGCTCGCGCTGGTCCTTGAAGCTGAGCTTGCGCTTGGGCGCCGCTGCGGGAGCTGGCGCCGCAGGCGGATCGGTGCGGGTGAGGCCGGGCTTTGCGGCAGCGGCTGCGACGGCAGCCGCTGCGGTCGGGCGCTGGCGCAGCCAGTCGCTGTAGCCGCCCACGTATTCGCCGATCTGCCCGTTGCCCTCGAGCACCAGCGTGCTGGAGACCACGTTGTCGAGGAACGCGCGATCGTGCGAGACCAGCAGCAGGGTGCCCTGGTAGTCGGTGAGCAGTTCTTCCAGCAGCTCCAGCGTCTCGACGTCGAGGTCGTTGGTCGGCTCGTCCATCACCAGCAGGTTGGACGGCTGCGCGAACAGCTTGGCCAGCAGCAGGCGGTTGCGCTCGCCGCCGGATAGCCGCGTGATCGGCGCGCGGGCGCGTTCGGGTGAGAACAGGAAATCCTGCAGGTAGCCGATGATGTGCTTGCGCGCGCCGTTGAGCTCGATGAACTCGCGCCCCTCGGCCACGTTGTCCAGCGCGTTGAGCTTGTCGTTGAGCTGCAGGCGGTGCTGGTCGAAGTAGGCGATCTGGATGCCGGTGCCCAGTTCCGCCGTGCCGCGCTGGGGGGTGAGCTCACCCAGCATGATCTTCAGCAGGGTGCTCTTGCCGGCGCCGTTGGGGCCGATGATGCCGATGCGGTCGCCGCGCATGATGGTGGTGGAGAGGTCGTCGATCAGCACGCGGCCGTCGTAGGCCTGGTGGATGTGCTCCAGGTCGATCACCTTCTTGCCCGAGGCCTGCGCGTTGGCCGCGGTCATCTTCACATTGCCGCTGAGATTGCGCCGCTCGGCGCGCTCGTTGCGCAGCGCCTTCAGCGCGCGCACGCGGCCTTCGTTGCGGGTGCGCCGTGCCTTGATGCCCTGGCGGATCCACACCTCTTCCTGCGCCAGTTTCTTGTCGAACAGCGCATTGGCCTGCGACTCGGCGTGCAGGCGCTCCTCGCGGCGGCGCAGGTAGTTGTCGTAATCGCCCGGCCAGTCGGTAAGCGCGCCGCGGTCGATCTCCACGATGCGGGTGGCCAGCGCGCGCAGGAAGCTGCGGTCATGGGTGACGAACAGGATGCTGCCCTCGAACTGCTTGAGGAAGTTCTCCAGCCAGCCGATCGCCTCGATGTCGAGGTGGTTGGTGGGCTCGTCCAGCAGCAGCACGTCGGGCTTGCGCACCAGCGCCTGGGCCAGCAGCACGCGGCGCTTCATGCCGCCGGAGAGCGCGTTGAAGTCGGTCTCGGCGGGCAGTTCGAGCTTGGTGATCACCTCGGTGACGCGGCGATCCAGGTCCCAGCCGTGCTGCGCTTCGATTTCGTGCTGCACGTCACCGAGTGCGTCGAAGTCGCCCTCGTGCAGCAGGTGGTGGTAGCGCGCCAGCAGCCGGCCGAGGTCGCCCAGGCCTTCGGAGACCACGTCGAACACAGTGCCTTCGGTGCCCTGCGGCACCTCCTGTGCCATCCGGGCGATCACCACGCCGTTCTGCACGCGGATCTCGCCGTCGTCGGCCTGCAGCTCGCCGGCGATCAGCTTCATCAGGGTGGATTTGCCTTCGCCGTTGCGACCGACGATGCACACGCGCTCGTTGCGTTCGACCGACAGATCGACGTGGTTGAGCAGGAGGGGGCCGCCGATACTGAAGTCGACGTTTTGCAGTTGGATAAGAGACATCCCGCCATTGTACGTGGCCGGGGTGGCACGCTGCCTGCCGATGGCGACGGGACATGCGGCGGCCGGCCGGCTGGTCTAGACTCACGCGGCGTTCGCGGCGCCGCTCGGCCGCCGTGCTGCGGTCCGGGAGACGGGCGGGAACGAACGCGAGTGCAAGGGAAGAGACCTTTCAGGGGAAGGGGCAATGCAGGGGGCACTGACCGATCGTTACGTCGAGGCCAAGCGCCTTGCGCTGGAAGCGGCCGAGCTTCCGGCGGCCGAGCGCGATGCGTTCATCGCCCGTGCGTGCGTCGACGATGATTCGCTGGAGCGTGAACTGCGCTGGATGCTGCAGGCGATTGATGCCACGCATACCGCCACGCTGCCCGTGCTGGCGGCATTCTCGCCGGACCTCAGTGGCCACGACGCGCAGGCCACCACGCCGCGCCACTACCGGCTGCTCAGCCACCTTGGTGAAGGCGGCATGGGCACGGTGTACCTGGCCGAGCGCTGCGACGGCGACTTCACCCAGCAGGTGGCGCTGAAGCTGCTCACCGCGGCGGCCGAGGGCTCGCCGATCCTGACCGAGCGGTTCTGCCAGGAGCGCAAGCTGCTGGCCCGGCTCGAGCATCCCGGCATCGCCCGCCTGCTCGACGGCGGCGTGCTCGCCGACGGCAAGCCGTTTCTGGCGATGGAGTACGTGCAGGGCGAGCGAATCGATCTGTGGTGCGATCGCCACGGGTTGGACCTGCCGGCGCGCATCGGCTTGTTCCTCAAGGTCTGCGCGGCGGTGGACTTCGCCCATCGCAACCTGATCATCCATCGCGACATCAAGCCGGCGAACATCCTGGTGACGGAGGACGGCACGCCCAAGCTGCTGGATTTCGGCATCGCGCGCATCCTCGACGAGCAGGCGGTGGACGTGGCGGCGACGGCCACGGCGGCCCACGCCATGACCCTGGCCTACGCCAGCCCGGAGCAGATCGAGCGGCTGCCGCTGACGACCGCAGCGGACGTCTATTCGCTCGGCGTGGTGCTGTACCAGCTGGTGGCCGGGCAGCGGCCGTACCAGCACCTGGTGACGCCGCACCTGCTCTCCAACGCGATCATTACCGGGGACGTGTTGCCGCCGAGCCGGGCCGCGCGGCGGCGCCAGGCGCAGGAAAAGGACGTGCGGGGCCCGCGGCGGGCCGTGCCACGCGATCTCGATGCGATCGTGCTGAAGGCCCTGCGGCGCAGGGCGGAAGACCGTTACCCGGCCGTCGCGGCGCTGGCGGCGGACCTGCAACGCTTCCTCGAATGCCGTCCGGTGCAGGCACGGCGCGGCCGCACCTGGTACCGCATGCATCGCTACCTGCGACGCAATCGCTGGCCACTGGCTGCGGCGGCGGCGGTGCTGGGAGCGCTGCTGGCGGGCCTGTTGAGCACCGCACTGACGCTGCGCGAGACGCGACTGGCGCAGCGCCTGGCCGAACAGCGCCAGCACCAGCTCGAGCGGATCGTCCAGTTCCAGCAGGCCACGCTGGACAGCGTCAATGTCGATGCGATGGGCCATGCCATCGCCCAGGCCAAAGGCAGCGCATCGGACCTGTCCGAGGCGGGCTTCACCGATGTAGCCCGGCACGCGCTGGACACCTTCGTGGTGACCCATGCGCTCGATCGCCTGGATCATGACTTCGCCGACGCACCGCTGCTCGCCGCCGATCTGCGACAGTCACTGGCGCGGGTGCTGGTGGGCATCGGCAGCTACGCGCACGCGGCCACGGAACTGGGCAAGGTGCTGACCGCCCGCCAGCAGCTGGCGCCCGGTGACGTGCCGGCCCTGCTGGGAGCGCGCATCGACCTGGCCGACGCACGCCTGCGCCTGGGCGACACGCCGGCGGCAGCCGGGCTCTACAAGAGTGCATTGGCCGTCGCCGCGTCACGGCCGCAGACGGATCCACTGCGGATCCAGGCCGAAGCCGGCCACGCGCGCGTGCTCTTCGAGCAGGGGCACCTGCCGGCGGCGCAGGCGTTGCAGGAGCGCCTTTACGACAACCTGCGCCAGCACCTGCCGGAAGCCAACCCCCAGTTGCTGCGGCTGCGGCGCGACCTGGTCTCCACGCTGATCGGCATGGGGCTGCGCGACGAAGCCCTGGCGCAGGCCGAGCCGCTGGTGGCACTCGATCGCACCACCTTCGGCGCCGAGGCGCGGGAGACGCTCGACGCGATGGTGACGCTGGCCCAGCTGCAGCACTACCGGCACAACTACGAGCAGTCGCTGACGCTGGCCCGGGAGGTCGCCGCGACCCGGCTGAAGCAGCTGGGTGGCGACCACCCCGACACGCTGCGCGCCCAGTACATGGTGGCCATGGACGAGGTATATCTGGCGCAGGACGAGGCGGCGTTCGAGCGAGCCGGGGCCGACCTGCAGCGGGTGATCGACGCGCGTCGCCGGGTGCTGGGGCCGGATCATCCCGACACCATCGCCGCCATGACGCTGCAGGTGCGGCTGCTGGCCAAGCGCGGCAAGGCCAGCGACGACCCGCAGGTCTCTCACCGCTACATGGTGCTGGCGATCGCGCTGGAGCGGCAGATCCTCGCCTCGCACCAGCAGCAGCTCGGCGAGGATCACCCGGACACGCTGATGGCGCACGGCAGTCTGGCCAACCTGCTCAGTTACGATGGCCAGTACGCGGACTCCGTGCGCGAGGCACGGCTGACCCTGGCCGGGCAGCAGCGCGTGCTGGGGCCGGACCATCCCATCGTGTATTCCACCTACAACCTGCTCGGCGACATCGAGGTGGACGCTGGCCACTGGGCCGCCGCCCGCGAGCCCTACGAACACGCGCTGGCGGGTCGCGCCAGGCTGCTTGGTGACGACGATGCGCATACGGTGGAAACCGCCTCACGCCTCTACGAAGTGCTTGATCACGTGCGCGACGCCCCCGCCGCGCTGGCGCTGCGTCAACGCTATCTGGACCCGATCGTGGCGAAGGACCCGTCCACCCTCAACGCCAGCCTGAAGGATGTGCGGCAGTCCGCGCTGGATGCCGTGGCGCAGCGTGTGGTGCCGCAGGGGCCGTAACCGGCCCGTTGATTCGGCGGACGGGCGCGGGGCGCAATCGGCAAACGCCGCTGCACGGCGGCTGCGCTCGTCATCTCCCGATAGGCCAGCGCTGGCCGCTCGCTGCCAAAGAAAAAGCCCCGCGGCGGACCGCGGGGCCTTGGGTTTCGGCGCTGAGGCCGCTCTTACTTCAGCTTGGCGTCGGCGCGCAGGGCCTCGGCCTTGTCCGTCTTTTCCCACGAGAACGCGGTGTAGGTGCTGCCGTCGGCGGCCTTCACCTCGTACGGCGTGCGGCCGAAGTGGCCGTAGCTGGCGGTCTGCTGGTACATCGGGTGGATCAGGTCGAGCATCTTGATGATGCCGTACGGACGCAGGTCGAAGTGCTTGCGGATCAGCTTCTCGATCTTGTCGTCGCTGATCTTGCCGGTGCCGAAGGTGGTGACCGAGATCGAGGTCGGCTCGGCCACGCCGATGGCGTAGCTCACCTGCACCTCGCAGCGGTCCGCAATGCCGGCGGCCACGACGTTCTTGGCCACGTAGCGCGCGGCATAGGCAGCCGATCGGTCGACCTTGGACGGATCCTTGCCCGAGAACGCGCCGCCACCGTGGCGGGCCCAGCCGCCGTAGGTGTCGACGATGATCTTGCGGCCGGTCAGGCCGCAGTCGCCCACGGGCCCGCCGATGACGAACTTGCCGGTCGGGTTGATGTGGAACTTGGTGCCCTTGTGCAGCCACTTCGCCGGCAGCACGGGCTTCAAGATGTGCTCGCGCACGGCCTCGATCAGGTCCTTCTGCTTGACGCCCGGATCGTGCTGGGTCGACAGCACGACCGCGTCGATCGCGGTGGCCACGCCGTCCTCGTAGCGCAGCGTGACCTGGCTCTTGGCGTCCGGGCGCAGCCACGGCAGCGGCGAGTTCTTCTTCTTGCGGATCTTCGCCTGCTGCTCGACCAGGCGGTGCGAGTAGTAGATCGCCGCGGGCATGAAGTCCCTGGTCTCGTTGGTGGCGTAGCCGAACATCAGGCCCTGGTCGCCGGCGCCCTGTTCCTCGGGCTTCTTGCGATCCACGCCCTGGTTGATGTCCGGCGACTGCTTGCCGATCAGGTTGAGCACGCCGCAGGTCTCGCCGTCGAAACCGACCTCGGAGGAGTTGTAGCCGATGTCGACGATGACCTTTCGGGTCAGCGCTTCGAGGTCGATCCACGCGCTGGTGGTGACCTCGCCGGCCACGATCGCCACGCCGGTCTTCACCAGGGTCTCGCAGGCGACGCGCGCGCGCGGATCCTGCGCGAGGATCGCGTCGAGGACGGCATCGGAAATCTGGTCGGCGACCTTGTCCGGGTGGCCTTCGGAGACCGACTCGGAGGTGAAGAGATGGCTGCTCATCGCGGGTTATATCCTTCCTTTCGGATAAAGAGATAAATCAGGGCTGCGCATCATACAACGCCTGCCCGGGGTTTGCAGTGCGCGAAGCGGTGGCGGGTGCCTGCCGTTCAGCCGTCTGGACGGCCGCCCGGCGGGCGTCGCTCAGTCCAGCTCGCAGCGGTTGCGGCCGCCGCGCTTGGCCCGGTACAGGGCGCCATCGGCACGCTCGAAGGCGGTGTCGGGCGTGTCCTCGGGGCGCAGTACGGTCACGCCGCACGACAGGGTGATGCGCACCGGGCGCTTCTGGCCGTGGAAGCCGAGGTTCTCGATCCGCTTGCGCAGCGACTCGGCCACCCGCATGGCCGGCTCCGGCCCCGCGTTGGCCAGGATCACCACGAACTCTTCGCCGCCGTAGCGGGCGAGCATGTCGTCGGAACGGATACCGGCGCGCAGCTGCTCGGCCACGATGCGCAGCGCACGATCGCCGGCGGCGTGGCCGAAGTTGTCGTTGATCTGCTTGAAGCGATCGATGTCCAGCACCAGCAGGCTGGTCTGGGTGCCGGTGCTGGCCGCATGCAGGCAGGCCTGCGCCATGTGCTGTTCGAAGGCCAGGCGGTTGGCCACGCCGGTGAGCGGGTCGGTGGAGGCCAGCGCCTGCTCGTGCCGCAGCGAGTTCTCCATCGTGCGCGCGGCGCGCTCCAGATCCCGGATGCGTTGGCTCATCTCTTCGGTGCGCGCCTGCCACTCGCGCTCGCGCGCTTCCTCGCGCTGGCGGAATGTCCGCAAGTGGCCGGAGATTGCCCCCAGCCGCTGCTGTACCTGGCTCTGCAGTTCGCCCAGTTCACGCGCCTGCATCACCTGCTCGCCGAGCGCGCTGATCTCGCCGACCACTTCGCGGTCGAGCTGCTCGCGCGCGCTCTCGCCGTCGCGGTGGGACATGTCCTCGCGCGCCAGATAAACGGCCAGCTCCTCGAGCTGCTCGGTCACGTGCTTGAGCAGCCGCTCGGCAGCCAGCCGCGCCTCGCCCAGGCGCAGGCAGTGCCGGTTGACCAGGCTGGCCAGTGCCTCGGCCTGTACCGCCAGGACGCCGGCATCGGAGGTCGAGCAGATGGTGTCGCGCAGCGCGTCCAGCCGCTCGATCGCGGCGTCGTCCAAGCGCAGACGGTCCAGCAGGGCCAGCAGGATCTGCCCGGTGGAGAGCGACTCGGTGAATGTGGCCGGTGTGACTGGGCCCTTCGGCGGCGCCGGTGTCGGGACCTCGTCGAGCGTCTTGATCGCCTCGCTCAGCTCCGACAGCAGCGGCTCCAGGCCGGCTTCGTCGAGCGGATCGCGCACCTGTCGACGGATGCTGGCCAGGGCGCTGTCCAGCCGCGGCACGCGGCCGTCGGCGGCGTAGGTCAGCCGGGTGACCAGTCGCCGAAGCAGTACGTCGAGGCGCGACCAGCGTGCTTCGCTCTGGGCCAGAAGCTCGATAGCGTCCTGCTGTGAGAGGGGGTGACGAGCATCCATGAAGTGATTGCAGCGGCAGGGGTCGGGCTATCCTACGCGGCCGGCCCGAGGTCTGCACAAGTTCCTCGGAACCGGCTTTTTCTCCGGGACCGGGCGCGGCTCAGCGTGCGAGGTCGCCGCCGAAGTACTGCTTGAGCCGCTCGTGCCAGTCGCCGCGGTTGATCCGCTTGAGCAGCGAGCTGTTGATGTCGCGTCGCAGGGTGCTGTTGCGGGGCAGGGCGAAGGCGTAGTCCTGCCGGGCGAGCACCAGCGGCAGCACCTGCAGGCGTCGCGCATAGCGCTGGCTGATGGTGTAGCGCATCAGCGGCGCGTCGTAGACCACCGCATCGACAGTCCCCGCGTCGAGCGCGGCCAGGGCCTGGTCGAGCGTGTCGCTGTCCACTGCCTGCAACTGGTGGGTCTGCATCCATGCGGCGCTGGTGCTGCCGGGCACGCTCGCCACGCGCATGCTGGCCAGGTCGTCCGCACTGCGCACGCGCTGGCTGAGCTGGCCGACGGTGAGCGCGGAGGTGATCGAGGCGGTGAAGAACGACACCACGATCAGCGCGGTCAGCATCCACACCATGCCGAGCAGCCGTCCCGGTACGGTGCGCGGGGCAATGTCGCCGTAGCCGACCGTGGTCATCGTCACCATCGCCCACCAGAAGCCGGAGAAAATGCCGCGCGCCCGGCCATCGCCGAACTGCTCCGGGTTCTTGTGCCGCTCCAGCAGCCACATGCCGAAGCCGATCGCCAGCAGCAGCAGGCTGAGCGTGCCGATCACCTTCAGGAACGCCGCGGACACCAGCGCCTGAGCCACCGCCAGCCAACCTGCCGCCTGTTCATTGCGCACGGCAATGCCGAGGCCCGAGCTGGTCAGGATGTGCGAGAAATCCATGTGCTGCTCGCGTGCCGCCGTGGCGGTGATCGCACCGAGCCCGACGTCGACCTTGCCCTCGCCGACCGCGTCGAGCAGGCCGGCCAGGTCGTACGGCTGATAGCGGAACGTCCAGCCGTGGTCGGCGGCCGCTTCCTCCCACAGGTCGATCGCCAGGCCGTGGTAGTGGTCTCCGTCGGCGATGACGAACGGCGGCGCGGGCTTGACCCCCACCACCAGCGTACGTGGCGGTGCGTCCGCTGCCGGCGCCGGTGCGGTGTCGGCGGCACCGGCCGCGCATGTCAGCATCAGCGAGGCGATCAGGACGATCCATTGCAGCGTGCGGACCATGCGTGGGCACTCCTGTCTTTGCGGCAAGAGTGGCCCAGCATAACGGCTCGGCTCTGCAGCCGCGGCCGCACCCAGCGCAGGCCGCAATCAGCCGGCGCTCAGGCAGCGAGCTCGAGCGTGCCGGCAGCCAGCGCGGCAAAGTAATCCCGCGTGAGCGCCAGCTGCTCGTGCGCTGTCTCGGCCCGGTTGACCACCTGCCGGAAGGCCGCGTTCTCCGGCCGGTCCTTGGCATACCAGCCAAGGTGCTTGCGGGCGATGCGCACGCCGGCGGGCTCGCCATAGAACGCATGCAGGTGTTCCAGGTGACCGAGCAGGATGGCGGCCACTTCATCCGGGGTCGGCTCCGGCAGCGTCTCGCCGGTCGCCAGGTAATGGGCGATCTCGCGGAAGATCCACGGCCGCCCCTGCGCGCCGCGGCCGATCATCACCGCATCGGCACCGGTTACCGCCAGCACGTGCCGGGCCCGTTCGGGCGTGGTGATGTCACCGTTGGCAAGTACCGGGATGCGCACGGCGGCCTTGACCGCGGCGATGGTCTCGTATTCGGCTTCGCCCTCGTACTTGTCGGCGCGGGTGCGCCCGTGCACCGACAGCGCGGTGATGCCGCTGTCCTCGGCGATGCGCGCGATGGACAGCGCGTTCTTGTGGTCGCGATCCCAGCCGGTGCGGATCTTCAGCGTCACCGGCACCTCGACCGCCTCGACCACCGCCCGGCAGATGCGCGCGACCAGCGGTTCGTCCTGCAGCAGGGCCGAGCCGGACCACACGTTGCACACCTTCTTGGCCGGGCAGCCCATGTTGATGTCGATGATCTGTGCACCACTGGCGACATTGAAGCGCGCCGCCTCGGCCAGCATCGCCGGGTCGTAGCCGGCGATCTGCACGCTCACCGGCTCGGGCTCGCCGGCGTGATCCATCCGCCGCAGCGACTTGCGCGTGTGCCACAGCGTGGGATCGGCGGTGGTCATTTCCGACACGGCCAGCCCCGCGCCCAGCCGCTTGCACAGCAGCCGGAACGGCTTGTCGGTGACGCCCGCCATGGGCGCGAGCACCACGGGCGGGTCGATGCGGTAGGGGCCGATCTGCATCCGCCCAGTTTACCCGGCGGCGGCTCGTTCAGTGCCGCCGGCGCGTGCGCGCGCGCCAGAACAGAAACCCGGTGATCGCGAAGAAGGCTGGCAGCAGGCCACCCGCCACCACGGCGGCGCGGTACCCGGTGCCGCCGACCGTGCCGGCATGCAGCGGGTAGATCATGCCGTCGACGCGGGCGGCGGTGTCGCCTGCGCCGGCGTCGCGCACGGCCAGCACCCGAGCCGTGTACGGATCGAGCCAGATCATGCTGCGCCCGGTCTCGTTCCACTCGCCCGGCGCTCGCGCGCGCACCACCACCGTGGCATCCCCGCGCCGGCCCAGGCTGATGCGCGACAGCGTCGCGTGTGGCATCGCCGCCTGCGCGTTGTGCAGCAGCGTCGCCCAGTCGACCGGCTGGTCCCGGCTTGCCAGCGTCGGCGGCGGCGCGGCGCTTGGATCCTTGCCCAGCGTTGCTTCCAGCACCCGCCGGGTCGCGCCGTGGTAGGCCATCAGTGTGCCGGTGAGGGTGAGCAGCAGAAGCAACGGCAGCGTGATCGCGCCCAGCGAGCGGTGCCAGGTCAGCCAGCGGCGTATCGGCGGCTGAGCATAGGGCCGCAAATGCGCGCGCAGGCGTCCGCGCGCCGGCCACCAGAGCACCAGGCCGGAGCCCAGCAGGAACAGGCACACCCAGCCGATCACGCCGAGCACGTTCTCGCCGGTGCGCCCCGCCAGCAAATGGGTGTGCCAGTTGCGCAGGATCAGCAGCGGGTCTGCCCCGGCGTGGCGGGTGAGCAGCAGCTCGCCGCTGGCCGGGTGGAGATAGCGACGGCTGCCGTCGGCGAAATACAGCTGCCACACCGGCAGCGCGGCATCGGGCAGGTCCGCGCCGCGCAGTCCCTGCGGAGCCCACTCCCGGCTGACCCGCGCCATCACCTGCGCGCGCTGGGCCGCCGTGGGCAAGGGGTGCAGCGCGAGCTGGGGTTGGCTGATCCGCAGCAGCGGCTGCTGCAGCGCCAGCACGCTCCCGCTGAGTGCGATCAGCGCAAAGACCACGCCGACGCTGAGCCCGAGCCACAGGTGCAGACGCTTCAGCCACGCCTTGGCGCCGGCGCGGCGGGGTGGAGCCGGCGCCACCATCAGAACGTCTGCTGCCAGCTCAGCGACACCGTGCGGCCGCGCCCGGCGAAGTAGCTCGCGTCGTCGCCCACGGTCTGGGAGACGTAATTGATGTACTGGCGATTGGCCAGGTTCTGCACGCCCAGCGTCCACTCGCCGACATCGCGGCTGTGCCAGCGCACGAACGCATCAGCGGTGACATAGCCGTCGAAGTGGCCGCTCGCCACGCCGAGCGTGGCGAAGTCGCGGCTGGCCAGTCGCGACACCTGCAGCATGCTCGACCAGGCGTCGTCCCAGCGCTGGGTCCAGCTCAGGTTGAGGCGGTTCGGCGCGATGTTGGCGCCATCGAGGTCGGAGTCGACCCGCCCGTCGCCATTGCGGTCGGAACGGCCGTGGTTGATCGCGTAGCTCATCGCCAGCCGGGTGCCGTCCAGCGGCTTCCAGCCCGCACGTGCTTCCCAGCCGCTGATCTCGATGCGCTGGCGCGCCACGTTGTAGACCTGGTTTGCGGCATCGAACACCAGCACCGAGCCCAGGCGCGAGGTGGAGCTGTAGTGGCTCACCCGCGCCGAGAACGGCCCGTTGTCGAAGTCCGCTCCGACCTCGCGGTTGTCCGACACCACCGGCTTGAGGTCGAGAAACTCCGCCACGCTTTGACCCGGGCGGTTGATCGCCCGCAGCACGCGGCCCACGTCCGGCAGCGTGTAGCCCTCGGCGTAGCTGGCAAACAGGTTCAGGTGATCGCCCAGGTACCAGACCGCTCCCAGGTTCGGCAGGGTCTTGGTGAAGCGGGTCGAACCGCCCTGCACGGTCACGCCGTTGTAGAACGCCAGCGTGCGGAAGGTGGGCACGTTCAGGCGGCCGTGCTCCTGGCGCAGGCCGCCATTCACCGACAGCGACGGCAGCACCCAGTATTCGGCCTGGAGAAAGGGTGCCCAGCCGGTGTACGTGCTGTCCGGCACCCAGTTGCGGCCGGTCTGGATCAGTTCCTGATGGGTGGTATCGCGGTAGCCATCGACGCCGGCCAGCACGTTCAGGCGCTCGTCCAGCAGCCCACCGCGCGCCCAGGACAGCCGCGCGCCGCGCTTGAGCGACACGTTCTGCGACTGGTCGAACACGGTGGCGCCGTAGGCGGGATCCTGGAAGGTGCCAAAGGTGCCGCCGCCGAACAGTTCGCGGTTGCTCTGGTAGTAGAGCTGGGCACGCAGCTCGCCGCCGGCCAGGTGCGGGTCGCGGTAATCCACGCTGCTGGTCAGCACGCGGTTGCGCGGGGCTTCGCCCGGCTGGCTGCCGCGCACGGAGGTGGTCGGCACGCCGGCATCCATGTCGCCGGGCACGGCCAGATAGTCGCCGTGGCCCTGCAGCTGGAAGTGATTGATCGTCAGTTGCAGGTGCTGCTCGCCGGCGAAGTCGTAGCCGAGCTTGGCGAAGGCGTCCTTGCTGGTGGAATCCATCAGGTCGCCCTGCGTTCCGTCCACGCCGATCAGCCGGCCCTTCGCGTCGGAGTACATGCCGCGCTCGCGTTGCGACACGCCCACGACGGCATCGAAGGCGCCCTGACGCACGCCCAGAAGGTATGCGCCGGCGTAGCCCAGCCCGTCGCTGCCGCGGGTGGGAGCGCTCGCTTCCAGCGTCACCCGCTGCTCCACGCCGTCGGTCGTGGGCGGACGGCGCGTGATGATGTTGATGATGCCGCCCGACGCACCCAGCCCCTGCAGCGCGTTGGCGCCTTCGACGATCTCGATCCGCTCGATCATCGCCGGGTCGATGGTGTAGGCGTCGCGCGAGCCGTTGCGCAGCGGGCTGGATTGCGGCACGCCGTCGATCATGTACAGCGGGTTGCGCCCGCGCAACGTCTCGCCGCGGCTGCTGAGCTTCTGCGTGGCCGGCGAGAACGACGGCAGCAGCGCGCCGATCGCCTGGGACAGATCAGGCGTTATGGCCAGCTGCTGGCGCAGGTCTTCCTGGTCGATCACGGTGATCGTCATCGGCAGCGCCCCCTGGCTGCGCGGCATGCGCACGGTGCTCTCGGAAACCTCCACCCGTTGCAGTTGAACCGTCTGCGGTGCTTCGGCAGCCCGGGCTGGTGCGGCCAGGACAGATAGCAGGGCAAGGGCGAGCGGGCGAACAGCGGTCATGCGAAAGCTCCAGATCATTTCGCGAAATCTTAATGGGAACGATTCGCAATAACAATGAATCTGGACATGGGAGGCCCGCGCAGCCCGGGCTTGTTGTCCGGCACGACCGGCGCTTGTGCAGCACCGGTGAGCGTTGGGCGTGACATTGTCTGCACTGCGGGCGATCGCGCAGTGGCCGAAGTCTCGGGAGTCGGGCGCGATTGCCTGTTCGCCGTGCGGCTGCCGGATCCACGGGTGTGGCAAACGGGCAAGGCACGTACGGGTCAACGCGCGTCATGGCGGCGCCTGCAAGCGCCGCCGAACCCGCTGGCGCGCGAACGCGTTTCCGCGCCGCGTCGCCAGCGCGATCGCTGGTGCAGCGATCTAGTGCGCCAGGCTGGCGCCGCTGCCGAGCCCTTCGCCACGCACGTGCCGGTGACGGAACAGCAGCAGGAACAGCACCGCCACGACCGCGGCGTACAGCGCAAAGCTGATCCAGATGCCATGCCAGTCCTTGGCTCCGTCCGGCGCGGTGAAGAACGCCTCGATCACCAGGCCGCTGATCGCGCTGCCGAGCACGGCACCCACGCCGTTCGTCATCATCATGAACAGCCCCTGGGCGCTGGCGCGGATCGCCGGGTCGCTCTGCGACTCGACGAACAGCGAGCCGGAGATGTTGAAGAAGTCGAATGCCATGCCGTAGACGATGCACGACAGCACGATCATCCAAAGCCCGGGGCCCGGGTTGCCGTAGGCGAACAGGCCGAAACGCAGCGCCCACGCCGCCATCGAGATGAACATCACCGTCTTGATGCCGAAGCGCTTGAGGAAGAACGGGATGGCGAGGATGAACAGCGTTTCGGATACCTGCGAGATCGACATGATGATCGCCGGATACTTCACGGCAATCAGTCCGGCGTAGGCCGGCACCGTGGCGAAGTCGTGCAGGAAGGTGTCGCCGTAGGCATTGGTCAGCTGCAGCGCCGCGCCGAGCAGCATGGCGAAGATGAAGAACACCGCCATCTTGGCGTTGCGGAAGAGCTTGAACGAAGTCAGGCCGAGCGTATCGAGCATCGAGCGGCTCGAGGCGATGCGGTCCAGCTTGGGCGGGCACGGCGGCAGCGTGAACGCATACAGCCCCAGCACCAGCGCCGCCGCGGCGGCCACGTAGAACTGGCCCGAGGTGGTCTCCAGCTTCAGCAGGCTTACCGTCCACAGCGCAGCGATGAAACCCACCGTGCCCCACACGCGGATCGGCGGGTAGGTGGTCACCACGTCGGCACCGTCTTTCTTCAGCGCGTTGTAGGCCACCGCGATCGACAACGAGATCGTCGGCATGTAGCAGCACATGTTGACCAGCATCACCCAGAACAGCACTGCAGGCCGGTCGATCGCCGGCACGATGCACAGCACGATGGCGCCGGCGATATGCAGCATGCCGTAGAGCTTCTCGGCGTTGATCCACTTGTCCGCCACCACGCCCATCAGCGAGGGCATGAACAGCGAGGCGATGCCCATGGTGGAGAAGATCGCCCCGAACTGGGCGCCGCCCCAGTGCCGGTTCTGGAACCAGTACGCGCCGATGGTGATCAGCCACGATCCCCAGACGAAGAACTGCAGGAAATTCATCACCACCAGGCGGAACTTGATACTCATGGACTTCTTCGTGCGCGGAGTGTGTGGGGCTCCGCGGCGCGGCCGGTTCCGCACCGTCGCGAGGACCCGTGCGTACAGCGACAGCGTCAGGAGTGTCCCCCGGAGGCAGATCCGCACGCGGCGGTTCCACAGACCCGAGGCAGCGTAGACGAGCACGCTGGCGCCGGGCAAGCTGCGGCGCGGGTCGCCGCGCCAACGGCGCGCCGGCCGGTCCGCCAGCCTCTACACTGCGCGACCGCCACCGCAGACGATGCACTTCATGGGCCTGTTCCTCACCATCGCGCTGGTCCACCTGCTGGCGCTGGCCAGCCCCGGCCCGGATTTCCTGTTCGTCTCGCAGACCGCGGCCAGCCGTTCGCGCACACAGGCGCTGGCCGGCGTGCTGGGCATCGTGCTGGGTATTGCGGTGTGGGCAGCGCTGGCGCTGCTCGGGCTGCACGTGCTGCTGCAACGCCTGGCCTGGCTGCAGCGGACGGTCGCCATCGCCGGGGGCGCGTATCTGCTGTGGATGGGCTGGCAACTGTTGCGCGCGGCATGGCGTCAGCAGGCGGTGGTCGCCGGCGGTGCGGCGCCGACCCCCTCGAGCGGCTGGCGCAGCCTGCGCGACGGACTGCTCACCAACCTGGGCAATCCCAAGGCCGTGGTGTATTTCGCCAGCGTGTTTTCCGCACTGGTGGGGCCGGCGGTCACCGCTGCGACGCGCTGGCAGCTGTGGCTGCTGGTGAGCGTGGAATCGCTGGCGTGGTTCGTCCTGGTGGCTACGCTGTTCGCCCTGCCGCCGATGCGCCGCGCATACCTGCGCAAGGCCCGCGTCATCGACGCACTGGCCGGTGCGGTGTTCGTGTTGTTCGGCCTGCAGCTGATGCTTGGGTAGGCGCGCAGCTCCTGCCCGGCAGGAGCTGCGTCCGACCACCCGCTGGCGCATCGCGAAGCTTAAGGAGCGACGCCCTTTTCGCGGCAAGAACGCCGCCAGCGGTTGCCTATCATTCGGCCTCGAAGGCGCTGCGCAGCCAGTGCATCTGCGCCTGATCGCCGACGCCGTCGAAGCTGACCACGTCGAAGCGGCAGGCGCGCTGGCCGTGCTGCGGGTGCGCGGCGAGCCATAGCGACGCGGTGCGCAACAGGCGCTCGCGCTTGCTGCGGGTGATCGACGCGGCGGCGCCGCCCTGGCCGCGACCGCCACGCTGACGTACCTCCACGAAGACGATCATCTCGCCGTCGCGCATGACCAGATCAAGCTCGCCGTGCCGGGTGGTGAAGTTCTGCGTCAGCAGGCGCAGCCCGGCCTGCTCGAGATCGCGGCGCGCTCGTTGCTCGAACTGCGCCCCTTGTGCCCGCATCAGCGGCCGTCGTCACCGGCGACGGAACTGGCCGGCGCCGGCACGCTGTCGTCCGGCACGCTCTGCGGTGGGGCGCTGGACGGCGTGTCGTCGAACTGCAGGCTACCGCTCAGCGGACGCGCGAGGCCGTCGGTGAAGCGCGCCCAGACGAGCACGCGGCGCACGCGGCCGAACTGGTCGGCGGCGAGCTGCCCGGTGGCGCCCGGCAGGTAGCTGCCGGGATGATCGCGCAGCCAGTCCAGGTAGGGCGCGAGGTTCCACGCGTCCATGCCGAAAGCAAACAGGCGCCCGGCACTGCCGCTGGCTTCGGGCAATGCGGTGGCGATGCCGGCGTGCGACGGCAGCCCGGGCTGCGCGTCGAACAGCCAGGGCGCGTCGCAGAATTCCACGCCATCCAGATCGCGGTCGGCACCGGCGTCGTCGATGCCGCCATAGACATGCGAGGTGGCCAGTATCGGCAGCGTCAGGCCTGCGATCCGCAGCTGCGGCACGAGCAGGCGCGCCTGTTCCGGCCGCATGCTGATGAAGATGGCGGCATCGGGGTCGTCGGCGCGGGCGTTCAGTGTGCTGATCGTCGCGGCGTAGTTGATGCTGCCCGAGGCGATGCTGGCGCGCCCGGCCACCTGGCCACCGCGGGCGATCAGCTCGGCGCGGAAGGCGTCGGCCGCGCGCTGCGCGAAGTCGTCGCTGGAGGTCACCACGTAGGCAGTATGCAGGCCGCGTTCGACCAGGTGATCGGCGACCTGCGCTCCCTCGGTCTCCGGCAGCAGGCCGAACTCCATCACCGCGGCGGACGGTGCGCTCCTGCCGTCGGGATGATTCAGTGCCAGCACCGGTGCCGGCAGGTTGTCCTGTGCGATCACCGCGGCGACCTCGGCACGCGTGAGCGGGCCGACCACCAGCTGGGCGCCATCACGCACCGCCTGCTGGTAGGCCTTGACCGCGCCCGCGGCGGTGCCGGTACTGTCGTAGACGCGCAGCGCCGCGCGCGGCGCATGGGTGCGGCTGGCGTCGGCATAGGCGGCGAAAAAGCCTTCGCGGATCGAGGTGGCCACGCTGGCCAGCTCGCGATTGGCCGGCAGCAGCAGCGCGATCTGGCTGGGCATGCGATAGCCCTCGCGCACGTTGGCGTGCGCCCCGGGGAGCATCGTGCCCACGGGCTGCTTCAGCTCCGGCTGCGGGTTGGCCACGGTGATGCCCTGCTGCGAGAGGGCCTCGTTGATCCACGGCAGCATGCGGTCAGCGGACGTCATGGCTGCAGCGCGCTGCTGCAGCTCGGCGACACTGAGGCGCCCCAGCAGGTCGAGAATCTGGCGCTGGTTCTGCGAGCGATCCAGTCCGCTCAGTGCATCATCCATCTGCACCCGCGTGCGGGCGCTGCCCCAGTGGTCGCCGCTGGCGTCCATGGCCCGCGCGCGCAGTTCCAGCACGCGCAGTTGCAGTGCGGGCGGAACGTGAAGGTTGGGTTGGGTGGTGAGGGCCAGTGCGCTGCGCGGGTCGTGCTGGTCCAGCGCGATCTCGGCCCGCAGCAAGTCCAGCCGCACCGGCTCATCGCCGCTCAGGCGCTCCCGGCGCACCGGTGTCAGCACCTCGGCCGCGCGCGTCAACGCGCCTTCCTGGCGGTACGCCTCGGCGGCGTTGAGGCGATAACTGTCGGCATGGCCCGGGCTGTTGGCGGCGAGCGCGAGATAGGCCTGTGCGGCCTGCTCGAACTGGCCCTGTTGGCGCAGTGCATCGGCGCTGCGCATGGCTGCCACTTCCGCGGGCGAACGTTGCGCGGCCTGGGGAACGCAGGCGGCCAGGGCGAGGCTGATCAGCACGGCCAGGCCGGCGGCGCGGTACATGCGCATGGAAGGTCCCTTGGATCGTGATCGGAAAGGTCGGACTGCGCGATGATAGTCGATCATTCCGCCGCTCCGCGGTGAAAGGATTCCTTCGATGTCTTCAGTCCGAGCCGGCTCGCTATGGGTGGTGGCCACGCCCATTGGGCACCGTGATGATTTCTCCGCACGGGCGGTGCAGACGCTGCGCGCGGTGGCCTTGATCGCGGCGGAGGACACGCGTCACAGCCGGCCGTTGCTGCAGCACTACGGCGTCGACACGCCGTTGATCGCGTTGCACGAGCACAACGAGCGCGATGCCGTGGATGCGCTGGTGAGGCGATTGCTCGATGGCGAGTCGGTGGCGCTGATCTCGGATGCGGGCACGCCGCTGATCAGCGATCCGGGGTTCCGGCTGGTACGGGCTGCGCGTGCGGCTGGCGTGCGATGCGTGCCGGTGCCGGGCGCCTGCGCCGCGATCGCCGCGCTGTCGGTGGCCGGACTGCCGAGCGACCGGTTCGTGTTCGAAGGGTTCCTTCCGCCCAAGGCGGCGGCGCGGCGTACGCGCCTCCAGGAGCTGGCCGGCGACCCGCGCACCCTGATTTTCTACGAGTCGTCCCATCGCGTGGCCGAGAGCCTGGCGGACATGCGCGACGTGTTCGGCGGCGACCGCGAAGCGGTGCTGGCGCGCGAGCTGACCAAGCTGTTCGAGACGGTCATCGGCGAACCCCTCGATGAGCTGGCGGCGCGCGTTGCGGCCGATCCCGACCAGCAGCGTGGCGAGTGCGTGCTGCTGGTGGCGGGGCGTGGAGAAGAAGTCGATGCGCGGCTGGCCGAGGGGCAGCGGGTATTTGCCCTGTTGCGCGAGGAACTGCCGCCGGCCAGGGCGGCCAAGTTGGCCGCGGCGATCACCGGCGCACCGCGCAAGGCACTGTACGAAGCGGGGAGCGGCTAGTTTTCGCGGCGACTTGTCCTTGCCGCTCGCGGCTGGAGAGGTTCCGCGTCGCACATTGCATCAGACATCCCGGGCCTTGCGCTCTTCCCGGTTCCCGATCACGTACAATCGGCGGTGGAGTCGGCCGGACAGTCGCGTCGCACGCAAGTGCATCGAGGAAAGTCCGGGCTCCACAGGGCAGAGTGCCAGGTAACTCCTGGGCGGCGTGAGCCGACGGCCAGTGCAACAGAGAGCAGACCGCCGAACGGCATCTTCGGATGCGCGTGGTAAGGGTGAAAGGGTGCGGTAAGAGCGCACCGCGTACGGGGCCAACGCCGTGCGGCACGGTAAACCCCACTCGGAGCAAGACCAAATAGGGGGACGATAACGCGGCCCGCGTTGTTCCCGGGTAGGTTGCTGGAGCCAGGCGGTGACGCCTGGCCGAGAGGAATGACTGTCGCGCCGCAAGGCGTACAGAACCCGGCTTACAGGCCGACTCCACCTTTCCACCCCCGGGCGAGCGATCGCCCGGGGTTTTTTGTGGTCGCGCGCGGCTGAACGGCCGGTTCATGCGCCCGAGGCTCGAACAGGTCGGTTTGCCGACACGTCGGAAACCAAAAAAGCCTGTCATTCAAACGCCTTGCTGCGTTTCCTCATGTAAGGGGTGAATTGCCGTCACCTCTTTGCCTTTACTCCTTGATTCACAAAAGAAATTCCCTTGACAGTCTCAGGGGGCGAGACTATCGTGGGTTTCGGTGTGAAAACGTGGGATTTAGTGGAGTCATACGAGCGTGTTCCAGGGCGAAACCGCCATCACCGTCGACGACAAAGGCCGCCTGGCCATTCCGACCATGTATCGGGAGCAGGTGTCGGGCGCGTGCGCCAATCGTCTGGTGATCACCTACAACCCGTTCGAGCACGGCTGCCTCTGGCTGTTTCCGTACGCGGAGTGGGAGCAGGTGCGCGATCAGGTCAATGCGCTGCCCAGTGTGAAGGCCGCGCACCGCAATCTGCAGATGAAGCTGGTCGGTGCGGCCGCGGTCGTGGAGCCCGACGGCGCGGCGCGCATCCTGCTGCCGGCCAGCCAGCGCGGCACTACGGGCATCGAGAAAAAGGCGGTGCTGCTGGGCATGGGCAGCAAGTTCGAGCTGTGGAGCGAGCAGGCCCATCTGGCCAAGATCCGCCAGACCATCGGCGAAGACGACATCACCCAGGAAATGGCAGATCTGCGCCTCTGATTGTTCAGTGGTCGCAGCGACAAAGTGCGGGACGGGAGCGGAAGTGCGGTATGGCCCAGAGCCGGAATACAAATTCAGGCTCGGCGCCGCTGCAGCACATTCCGGTGATGCTGGGAGAAGCTGTGGAGGGTCTCGCCGTGAAGCCGGGCGGGCGCTACCTGGATGGCACCTTCGGACGCGGCGGTCACGCCCGTGCCGTGCTGTCGCGTCTGGGGCCGCATGGCCGCCTGCTGCTGATGGACCGTGACCCCCAGGCGATCACCGCCGCCCAAGCGCAGTTCGCCGACGACCCTCGCGTGGCGATCCGCCACGGCAATTTTTCCGAGCTGGCCGAGTGGGACGAGACCGCGGCCGGGCTCGATGGCGTGTTGCTCGACCTGGGCGTGTCCTCGCCGCAGCTGGATGAGGCCGCCCGCGGCTTCAGCTTCATGGCCGATGCGCCGCTGGACATGCGCATGGACACCACCCAGGGCGAAAGCGCGGCGCAGTTCCTGGCGCGCGCCGACGAGCGCGAGATCACCGAGGTGCTGTGGCACTTCGGCGAGGAGCGCCACGGGCGCCGGATCGCGCGGGCCATCATGGCCGATCGACAGGTCACGCCATTCACCCGCACCGGCCAGCTCGCGGCACTGATAGAACGCGTGATCGGCCGGCGCGAGCCGGGCAAGCACCCGGCCACGCGCAGCTTTCAGGCGCTGCGGATCCAGGTCAACGGTGAGCTGGATGCGCTCCAGCGTGGCCTCGACGCGGCGCTGGAGCGGCTCGACGCTGGCGGTCGGCTCTCGATCATCAGCTTTCATTCGCTGGAGGACCGGGCGGTCAAGTTGTTCATCCGCGACCAGTCCGGGCGCGTCCAGGGCAGTCGGCGTGGCCCGCCGGTGGCGGCGACACCCGCGCGCCTGACGCCGGTGGGCAAGGCACGTTTTCCGTCGGCGGAGGAGCTGGCGGTCAATCCGCGCGCGCGCTCGGCCGTGTTGCGCGTGGCGGAGAAACTGGCATGAAGGCCTTCGGCGTCATCGCTCTGGTCGGCCTGCTCTGCCTGGTGCTGATCACTGCGCTGGGCGTGGTGTGGACGCGGCACGAGAGCCGCGTGCTGTTCGTGCAGCTCACCAGCCTGCAGAACCAGCGCGACGATCTCAACGTCGAGTACGGCCGTCTGGAGCTGGAGCAGGCCACCTGGGCCGAGCCGCGACGCATCGACGAAGAGGCGCGCAGCAAGCTCGGCATGGTCACGCCCGCGCCGCAGAACATCCAGCTGGTGCGCCGATGACCCGCCCGCGCAAGGTCGTGCCTGCGTCCACCGGCCGTCGCCGCAGCGCCGGGCCCAGCGCGCGTCGGCGCCTGATGCTGGTGGTGGCCCTGCTGAGCCTGGTGTCGCTCGGGCTGGTGGCCCGCGCGTTCGATGTGCAGGTCGTGCGCAAGCAGTTCTATCAGGAGCAGGGTGATGCCCGGTTCCTGCGCGAGGTGCCGATCGCGGTGTCGCGTGGCGCGATCCTGGACCGCAATGGCGAGCCGCTGGCGGTGTCCACGCCGATGGTCTCGATCACCGCGGTGCCTTCGAAGGTGCTCGAAAACGACGATCAGCTGCCTGCCCTGGCGGCTGCGCTGGGTACGCAGCCGGACGAGTTGCGCGAATACCTGCAGCAGCGGGCCAGCCGGGAGTTCGCCTATCTCAAGCGGCAGATGAGCCCCGAGGCGGCGCAGGCCGTGCTCGAGCTCGGCATACCGGGCATCAACGGGCAGCGCGAGTTTCGCCGCTATTACCCCTCCGGCGAGGTAACCGCACACGTGCTCGGCTTCACCAACATCGACGATCACGGCCAGGAAGGCCTCGAGCTCGCCTTCGACGACTGGCTGTCCGGCCAGCCGGGCAAGAAGCGGGTGATTCGCGACAACAAGGGCCACATCGTCGAGGACGTCGAGCAGGTGCGCGAGCCCAAGCCCGGCCGCAACCTGACGCTGAGCATCGATCGACGGATCCAGTTTCTCGCCTACAGCGAACTTAAGGCGGCGGTGGAGAAGTCGCAGGCCGACTCCGGCACCATGGTGATCCTCGACGTGAAGACGGGCGAGGTGCTGGCGATGGTCAGCATTCCCACCTACAACCCCAATGCCGTGGGCGGGAGCAGCCCCTCCGCGCGGCGCAATCGTGCCGTCACCGACGTGTTCGAGCCCGGCTCCACGATCAAGCCGATCCTGATGGCGGCGGCGCTGTCGAGCGGGCAGTACACGCCCACCACGCCCAAGGTGGACACCACCGGCGGTCACTGGTTTTTCCAGGGTCACGACATCCACGACACCCATGACTGGGGGGTGCTCACGCCCACTGGCATCATCACCAAGTCCAGCAACGTCGGCGCGGCGCACGTGGCGATGACGCTCGATACCGCGCTGATGTACGACACCTACCGCGCCTTTGGCTTCGGCAACAGCACCAATAGCGGCTTTCCCGGCGAGGTGTCCGGCAAGCTGCGGATCGGGCGTGACTGGCGACCGCTGGAGAAGGCGATTCTCGGCTACGGGTACGGCCTCAATGCCACGGTGCTGCAGCTGGCAAACGCCTACGCGACCATCGGCGATGGCGGTGTCATGCATTCGCCCACCTTCATCAAGGGCGGTGAGGTCGACGCCAAGGCGATCATCGAGCCACGGATCGCCCATCAGCTGCTGCGGATGATGGAGACCACCACCCAGCCTGGCGGCACCGCCGCACCGTACGCTTGGATTGCCAATTACACGGTGGCCGCCAAGACCGGCACCGCGCACAAGGCCACTGCCGGTGGCTACGCCAAGGACGCCTACGGCGCGGCCTTCGCGGGCATGGTGCCGGCGAGCAACCCGCGCCTGGCCGCCGCGGTGGTGATCGACAACCCGCAGCGCGGCAGCTATTACGGCGGCCTGGTCTCGGGTCCGGTCTTCGCCAAGGTGATGGATGGCGCGCTGCGCCTGCTGGACATCCCCCCGGACAACATCGGGCGCTGGTACGTCGGCGGTCCGCTGCAGGGCGTCAACGGCCTGATCGGCAACAAGCCGCCGGATGCGCCGAACATCGAAGAAGCGCCGGTGGACCGGGTGACGCCATGAGCATGCCCCTGGACCAACTGCTGCCGGGGCTGACCGGCGCCGCCGTTCCGGCCGGCCTTGTCGTTGACGGCCTCACCCTCGACTCGCGCGCGGCGCAGCCGGGCTTTGCGTTCGTCGCACTGCGCGGGCTCAACCACCACGGCCTCGCGTTCGCTGCAGACGCCGTGGCGCGTGGCGCCTGCGTGGTGCTCGCCGAGATGCCGGCTCCGGCCGACGTCGCCGCGCCAGGCGTGCCGGTGGTGTGGATTGACCGGTTGTCGGCGCAGGTGGGCGAACTGGCGGCGCGCTTCTTCGATCATCCGTCGCAGGCGCTGCGGATCGTCGGCGTCACCGGCACCAACGGCAAGACCTCCACCGTGCAGCTGGTGGCCCAGGCATTGCAGCGGCTCGGCCACCGTGCCGCGAGCATCGGCACGCTCGGCGCCGGGCTGGTCGGGCAGCTCGACGCCGGCGAGCGCACGACTCCCGATGCCATCCGCGTGCAGGCGCAGCTGGCCCGGTTTCGCGCCGCCGGCGCCAGTCACGTGGCGATGGAAGTGTCGTCGCATGCGCTGGCCCAGGGCCGCGTCAACGCGGTGCGTTTCGAGGTGGCCGCTTTCACCAACCTCACCCGCGACCACCTGGACTACCACGGCACCATGGAGGCCTACGGCGAGGCCAAGGCGCAGCTGTTCGCCTGGCCTGAACTGCGCTCGGCTGTGGTCAATGTCGACGACGCCTTCGGTGCGACGCTGGTGCAACGCCTGCCTGGCCCGGTACAGCGCCTGCGCACTAGTGCCGCAGGCGATGCCGATGCGGAGGTCCGCGCGACCGAGATCGTCACTTCCGGCGAGGGGCTGGCGTTCCAGCTGCACACGCCGTGGGGGTCGCGTGCCATCCGCAGCCCGCTGCTGGGCCGGTTCAACGTGGCCAATCTGCTCACCGTGGCCGCGTGCCTGGGCGCGCTGGGCGAACCGTTCGAGCAAGTGGTGGAGACGCTCGCGGCGCTTGCGCCCGTCAACGGCCGCATGAATCGTCTCGGCGACGGTCTGCGCCAGCCGTTGGTGGTGGTCGATTACGCCCACACGCCGGATGCGCTCGAACAGGCGCTGACCGCGCTGCGCGCGCACTGCGCCGGCCGCCTGATCTGCGTGTTCGGCTGCGGTGGCGAGCGTGATGCCGGCAAGCGCCCGCTGATGGGGGCACTGGCCGAGCGGCTGGCCGATCTGGCCATCGTCACCGATGACAATCCCCGTGGCGAAAGCGGCGACGCGATCGTGGCGCAGATCGCGTCGGGCTTCGCCGACCCGTCGAGGGCGGTGGTCGAGCGCGATCGCGAGCGGGCGATCCGGCAGGCGCTGACGCTGGCGGATGCCGGCGACGTGGTGCTGATCGCCGGCAAGGGCCACGAGAACTATCAGGAAGGCGCCGGCGGCCGGCGCCCATTCGACGATATGGACGTGGCGCGTCGGGCGCTGGAGGCCGAAGCATGATGCGTCTGGACACCGTGGCTCTGTGGACGCGCGGCCAGCGCATCGGCGCCGATGTGCCGGTGACCGGGTTCGCCATCGATACCCGCAAGCTGCAGCCGGGCGACCTGTTCGTGGCGCTGCGCGGCGAGCACGTGGACGGGCATGACTTCGTGGCCGATGCGATCGCCCGCGGCGCCGCCGCGACCATGGTCACGCGCAAACTGGACATCGCGCTGCCGCAGGTGCTGGTCAACGATGCCGCCGCGGCGCTGGGCGACCTGGCCAGCGCCGTTCGCGCACAGCGGCAGGTGCGGGTGGTCGGCATCACCGGTTCCAACGGCAAGACCACGGTAAAGACTCTGGTGGCCGCGATCCTGGGGCGGCACGGCCGCACGCACGTCAACGCCGGCAACTACAACAACGAGCTCGGCCTGCCGCTCACCCTGCTGGCGATGCCGGAGGATGCGCAGTATGCGGTGCTGGAAATGGGTGCCGGCAAGCCCGGTGACATTGCCTACCTGGCCGCCATCGCCCGCCCCGACGTGGGCCTGATCACCTGCATCGCGCCGGCGCACCTGGAGCGCATGGGCAGCATCGAGGGCGTGGCCGAAACCAAGGGCGCGATCTACCAGGCGCTGCCGGTCGACGGCGTGGCGATCATCAACGCCGATGACGCGTTCGCGCCGTTCTTCGCGGGCCTCGCGGGCTCGCGGCGCGTGCTGCGCTACGGGCTGGGTCGGCCTGCCGATGTCACTGCCACAGTAATCGAGCAGCGCTTCGACGGCTCGCGTTTCGTGCTCCATACGCCGCAGGGCGAGGCCGAGGTGATGCTGCCGCTGGCCGGATCGCACAACGTCGCCAACGCGCTGGCCGCCGCCGCCGTGGCGACCGCGCTGGAGGTGCCGCTGGCCACCATCGTGGCAGGCCTGGCCGGTGCCGATGGCGTGGCGGGACGATTGAAGGTGGAGCCGATGCCGGGCCACTGGACCCTGATCGACGACAGCTACAACGCCAACCCCGGCTCCGTCACGGCCGCCATCGACACGCTGGCGCTGGCGTCGGGCGAGCGCATGCTGGTGCTCGGCGATATGGCCGAGCTGGGCGTCGATGCACGCGCCATGCATGCCCGGGTCGGTGCACACGCGAAGGCGCGGGGCATCGAGCACCTGCTGGCGGTCGGGCCACTCAGCGCCGCTGCGGTGGAGTCGTTCGGTGCCGGCGCGGCCCACTTCGACAACAAGGCCGCGCTGCTCGGCGCGATCGAGGCGCGGCTGCGCGCGGGCGTCACCTGCCTGGTGAAGGGGTCGCGCTCGGCCGGGATGGACCAGGTCGTGGCGTCGCTGCGCCTTGCACGCGCACGTGGAGGTGCCACCGATGCTGCTTGAACTGGCCGACTGGATGGCACGGCATTTCACCGCCGTGCACCTGTTCCAGTACATCACCTTCCGCACCATCATGGCCGCGCTCACTGCGCTGGCCATGTCGCTGCTGTTCGGTCCGGCGGTGATCCGCCGGCTGGCCCTGCTCAAGGCGGGCCAGGTGGTGCGCAGCGACGGTCCGCAGACGCACCTGACCAAGGCCGGCACGCCAACCATGGGTGGCGTGATGATCCTGCTGGCGGTGGCGATCGCCACGCTGCTCTGGACCGACCTGCACAACCGCTACGTGTGGCTGGTGCTCAGCGTCACGCTGGGCTTCGGCGCAATCGGCTTCTACGACGATTACCGTAAGATCGTGTTGCGCGACAGCCGCGGGCTGGCCTCGCGCTGGAAATACTTCTGGCAGTCGGTGCTGGGCCTGATCGCAGCGTGGTTCCTGTTCCACACGGCGCAGCTGCCGGCCGAGACCGCACTGTACGTGCCGCTGTTCAAGCAGGTGGCGATCCCGCTGGGCGCGCTGTTCGTGGTGCTGGCCTACTTCATGATCGTGGGCTTTTCCAACGCGGTGAACCTCACCGACGGACTCGACGGGCTGGCGATCATGCCCACGGTGCTGGTCTCCGGTGCGCTGGGCGTGTTCGCCTACCTGGCCGGCAACCGGGTGTTCTCCGAGTACCTGGGCATCCCGTCGATTCCCGGGGCCGGCGAGCTGGCGATCTTCTGCGGCGCGCTCTCCGGCGCCGGGCTCGGCTTCCTCTGGTTCAACACCTATCCGGCCCAGGTCTTCATGGGCGACGTGGGCGCGCTGGCGATCGGCGCGGCGCTGGCCGCGATCGCAGTGATCGTGCGCCAGGAGATCGTGCTGCTGGTGATGGGCGGCGTATTCGTGATGGAAACCGCCTCGGTGATGATGCAGGTGGCGAGCTTCAAGCTCACCGGCAAGCGCATCTTCCGGATGGCGCCGATCCACCACCACTTCGAGCTCAAGGGCTGGCCCGAGCCGCGCGTGATCGTGCGCTTCTGGATCATCAGCGTGGTGCTGGTGCTGATCGGTCTTGCCACGTTGAAGGTGCGCTGATGTTCGGCTTCGGCACCACCCAGGCAGTGAAGCGCCACGGCCCCCGTGGTCGGTTCGACCAGCTGTTGTTGCTGGCGCTGGTGGCGCTGGCCAGCCTGGGCGTGGTGATGGTCGCCTCCAGCTCGATCGCGGTGGCGGACAGCCAGCACATCGGCGCGTTCTACTACCTCAAGAAGCACCTGTTCTATCTCGCGCTTGGCCTGATGCTCGCCGGGGCGGCGATGCGCACCGAGCTGAAGCTGCTGGAGAAGCACGCGCACCTGCTGCTGCTGGCAGCGCTGCTGATGCTGCTGGCGGTGTTCGTGCCTCACTTCGGCATGCGCATCAACGGCGCGCGGCGCTGGGTGAACCTGGTGGTGACCAGCTTCCAGCCGGTGGAAGCGGTGAAACTGATCCTGGTGGTGTATGTGGCCAGCTACCTGGTGCGCCACCGCGAGAGCGTGGAAACCCGTTTCCTCGGCTTGTTCAAGCCGCTGATGGTGGCGGGCGTGATCGTGTTGCTGCTGCTGGCCCAGCCCGATTTCGGCTCCGCCACGCTGGTGATCGCGGTGACCATCGCGATGGTCTGGCTCGGTGGCGCACGGCCGGTGTTCCTGTTCGGCATGGGCCTGCCGCTGATGCCGCTGCTGGCGATCGCGGCGACCAGCGAAAGCTACCGCATGAAGCGGCTCACCTCGTTCATGGACCCGTGGAAGGATCCCTTCAACGACGGCTTCCAGCTGACCCAGTCGCTGATGGCGATCGGGCGCGGCGAGTGGACCGGCGTCGGCCTCGGCTCGAGTGTGCTCAAGCTGTCCTACCTGCCGGAGGCGCATACCGACTTCATTCTCGCGGTCATCGGCGAGGAACTCGGGCTGGCCGGCGTGATCGCCGTCGTCGGACTGTTCACGCTGCTGGTGACGCGCGGGTTGACGCTGGGCCTGCGCGGTGTCGAGGTGGGTCAGCGGTTTGCCGGCTACGTCGCGTTCGGTATCTCGCTGATGATCGGGCTGCAGGCGATGGTGTCGATCGGCGTGAACCTCGGTGCGCTGCCCACCAAGGGCCTGACGTTGCCACTGATCAGCTCCGGTGGCTCGTCGGTACTGCTGACTTGTGCCATGGCCGGCGTGCTGCTGCGTGCCACCTTCGAAATCAATCGCGCGCTGGATGCCCGTCACATGGCCACCCGCATGCCGGCGCTGGCCGTGGCGGACGCCAATGCCTCGACCGCGACGCCCGAGCGACAGGCGGTGGCGGCATGAGCGCACGGCCGTTCAATGATCGTCGCCCGGTGCTGATCATGGCCGGCGGCACCGGTGGCCACATCTTCCCGGGCCTGGCCGTGGCCGATGTGCTGCGTGCGCAGGACGTGCCGGTGGCCTGGCTCGGCGCGCGCGGCGGCATGGAGACCCAGGTGGTTCCGGCTCACGATATTGCGCTGCACACGGTGCCGGTGGGTGGGCTGCGGGGCAAGGGCTGGGCGACGCGGCTGCGCGCGCCGCTGATGCTGGCCAGCGCGCTGGTCGCGTCGCTGGCTGCGCTGCGTCGGCTGCGCCCGCGCAGCGTGCTGTCGATGGGCGGCTACGTGGCTGGGCCCGGTGGCATTGCGGCACGGCTGTTGGGGGTGCCACTGCTGGTGCACGAGCAGAACTCGGTGGCCGGATACACCAACCGCCGCCTCGCCAGCTTCGCCCGTCGCGTCATGACGGGCTTTGCCGACGCGCTGCCGCGTGGCGAATGGGTGGGCAATCCGGTGCGCTCGACCATCGCCGCGTTGCCGCCGCCCGCCGAGCGCATGCGCAACCGCCTCGGGCCGCCGCGCCTGCTGGTGCTGGGTGGCAGCCTTGGCGCTCGCGCGTTGAATGTCGCCGTGCCCAAGGCACTCGCGCTGCTGCCCCCCGCGGCCCGGCCGCAGGTGCTGCACCAGTGCGGCAGGCGCGGCCTCGAGGAGGCGCGCGCCGCCTACGCCGCTGCCGGCGTGGACGCCGAAGTGGTTCCCTTCATCGAGGACATGGCCAGCGCCTATGGCCAGGCCGACCTGGCCGTCTGCCGTGCCGGCGCGCTGACCCTGGCGGAGCTTACCGCTGCCGGACTGGGCGCCCTGCTGGTGCCGTTTCCGCATGCGGTGGACGACCACCAGACCCGCAACGCCGAGGCGCTGGTCGCCGCCGGCGCCGCCGAACTGACCAAGGAAACCGATCTGGACATACAGACATTGGCGCACCGCCTCGACGCGTTGCTGCAGGATCCGCCCCGCCGGCTGGCGATGGCCGCCGCGGCGCGCGCGCTGGCCAAGCCCGACGCGGCGACCGCCATCGCCCGTGCCTGCCTGGAGGTAGCCGCATGACCGCGCGCCGCATGCAGGCCCATGATGACCTGATGACCACCTTCCGCCGCGTGCACTTCATCGGCATCGGTGGCGTGGGGATGAGCGGCATCGCCGAGGTCCTGAACAACCTCGGCTACGCCGTGTCCGGCTCGGACAAGGCCAATTCAGCCACCGCGCAGCGCCTGGCCGGCCTGGGCATCGACGTGCGCATCGGCCACGAGGCGGGGCACGTGCGGGACGCTGACGTGGTGGTCACCTCCAGTGCAATCCGTGCCGACAACCCCGAACTGATGGCGGCGCGCGAGGCGCGCATCCCGGTCATTCCGCGCGCCGAGATGCTCGGTGAGCTGATGCGTTTCCGGCGCGGCATCGCGATCGCCGGGACCCACGGCAAGACCACCACCACCAGCCTGGTCGCCAGCGTGCTGGCCGAGGCCAACTACGACCCGACCTTCGTGATCGGAGGCCAGCTCAACGCGGCCGGCGCCAACGCCCGGCTGGGTACCGGCCAGTATCTAGTCGCCGAGGCGGACGAGTCCGATGGCTCGTTCCTGTTGCTGTCCCCGGTGATCGCGGCGATCACCAACATCGACGCCGATCACCTGGAGAACTACCACGGCGACTTCGCCGAGGTGAAGAAGGCGTTTTCCGATTTCCTGCACCGGCTGCCGTTCTATGGCCTGGCGGTTTTGTGCATCGATGACGAGGAAGTAGCCGCGCTGGCGCGCGACATTCCGCGCCGCGTACTCAGCTACGGGATCGACTCGGTGGATGCCGACGTCCGCGCGACGCAGGTGGTCCAGCGCGGCTTCACCATGCATTTCGACCTGGTGCTGCCCGGCCACGAAGGCGCGCTGCCGGTGCAGCTGAACCTGCCCGGACGGCACAACGTGCTTAACGCGTTGGCGGCTGCGGCGATCGGCTGGCAACTGGGCGTCGAGGGCGAGGCGATTGCACGGGCGCTGGCGCAGTTCCAGGGCGTCGGCCGGCGCTTCCACGCCCGCGGCGAGCTGACCCTGGAGCACGGCAGTGCCTTGCTGATCGACGACTACGGACACCATCCGCGCGAACTGGCGGCGGTGTTCGCCGCTGCCCGCGGCGGCTGGCCGGACCGCCGCCTGGTGGTGGGCTTCCAGCCGCATCGCTACAGCCGAACGCGGGATCTGCTGGACGACTTCGCCAATGTGCTGGCCGAAGCGGACGTGCTGGTGCTGACCGAGGTGTATCCGGCCGGCGAGGCGCCGATCGCGGGCGCCGACGGGCGTGCGCTGGCGCGCGCGGTGCGCGCGCGGGGCAAGGTCGATCCGGTGCTGGTCGAGCATCCGCGTGATTTCCGGGACGCCCTGCCGGCGCTGCTGCGTGACGGCGACCTGCTGATGCTGCTTGGCGCAGGCGATATCGGCGCTGCGGCGCTCGAGTTGTCGCAGCAGCCCCACCTGAGGAGCCCGAAGTGACGAACAAGATCACCGATCCGGCCCAGTTCGGGCGCGTCGCCGTGGTGATGGGTGGCAGCTCCGCCGAGCGCGAGGTGTCGCTCGACTCCGGCCGCAACGTGCTCGCCGCATTGCAGGCGCGCGGGGTCGACGCCCACGCCATCGACGGTATCCCGGCGCTGCTGGACGCGCTGCGCGCGGGCCACTTCGCGCGCGTGTTCAACATCCTGCACGGCCAGCACGGCGGCGGCGAAGACGGCGTGCTGCAGGGCGCACTCGAGTCGCTCAACGTGCCCTACACCGGGTCGGGCGTGCTCGGCTCGGCACTGTCGATGGACAAGACCCGCTCCAAGCGCGTGTGGCAGTCGCTGGGCCTGCCCACGCCGCGTTTCGTGGCGTTGCCACGGGGTGGCGACGTACATGCGGCTGCGCGCGAGGTCGGCTTCCCGCTGATCGTCAAGCCGGCGTGCGAAGGCTCCAGCGTGGGCGTGACCCGCGTCTTCGAGGAACGGGACCTGGATGCGGCGGTGGCGCTGGCTGCCCGCTACCCGGGCGACCTCTTGATGGAAACCCTGATCGAGGGCGACGAGCTGACCGTGGCGATCCTCGGGCGCGACGTGCTGCCGTCGATCCACATCGTTCCCCAGGGTGCGTTCTACGACTACAACGCCAAGTACATCGCCGAGGACACCCGCTATGTGTGCCCGGGCCTGCAGGGCGAGGCCGAGGCACAGCTGCGTGCGCTGTCGCTGCGCGCATTCGATGCGCTCGGCTGCAGCGGCTGGGGCCGCGTCGACGTGATGCGCGATCGCGCCGGTGGCAACTGGCTGCTGGAGGTGAACACGGCCCCGGGCATGACCTCGCACTCGCTGGTGCCCAAGGCGGCCGCGGCCGCGGGCATCGGATACGAGGAGCTCTGCTGGCGTGTGCTCGAGACCAGCTTCGAGAAGGACCGCGGCATCGACGCCGGAGGGCTGCGCGCGTGAGGGGAGCCATCCGCCTGATTGCCTGGTGCCTGGCCATCGCCCTCGTGGTGATGCCGGTGGTGGGCGTGCTGCGCGGGTGGTTTGCCGCCGACCGGTGGCCAGTGACCCAACTCACGGTGCAGGCGGAGTTCCACCACCTCAAGGCCGAGCAGATCCGCGATGTGGTGCGCCCGCGTCTCGGCCACGGCTTCTTTGCGCTCGATCTGGACGACGTGCGGCAGGCGGTATCGGCACTGCCCTGGGTCGAATCGGTCGAGGCAAGCAAGCGCTGGCCGGACACCCTGCTGCTGCGGATCTACGAACGCCAGCCGTTCGCGCGCTGGAACGGCAGGCAGCTGATCAGCCGCCAGGGTCAGCTGTTCGACGTACCAGACAACGAGGTCGCCGTGGCTCTGCCGGATCTGCGCGGCCCCGACGCACGGCTCGCCGAAGTGGTGAGTTTCTACGCCGACACGCGCAGGGCTTTCGCCGGCACGCACCTGGACATCACCGGCGTGGCGCTGACCGAGCGCGGCAGCTGGAGCCTGACCTCGGCCAGCGGTGCCCAGATCGTGCTCGGGGACCGCCAGCAGGCCAACCGGCGCCTGCGCCGTTTCCTCGACGTGTATCCGCAGCTGCTGGCCGGCCACGACAACGGCTTCGCCTACGCCGACCTCCGCTACACCAACGGGTTTGCCGTGCGCTGGCTGCCGCCGGCTGCCGCGACTCCCTCCGATACGGGCGCGCCCCGCACATGAAGACGTTCCTATGAAGACGCGCAGCGACAAACAGCTGGTGGTTGGCCTCGATATCGGCACCTCGAAGGTGGTGGCGATCGTTGGCGAGTACGAGCCGGGTGAACCGATCGAGGTGATCGGCATCGGCACGCACGTCTCGCGCGGGCTCAAGCGCGGTTCGGTGGTGGACATCGAGTCCACGGTGCACTCGATCCAGCGTGCGGTCGAAGAGGCCGAGCTGATGGCCGGCTGCGACATCCGCTCGGTGTTCGCGTCGATCTCCGGCAGCCATCTGGAGACACGCAACTCGCACGGCACGGCGGCAATCCGTGACCGTGAGGTCACGCCCGGCGACCTCGACCAGGTGCTGGAGGCGGCGAGCGCGGTAGCGATCCCGGCCGATCGCAAGGTGCTCTACAAGGAGTCGCAGGAATATCGCATCGATGGCCAGGACGGCATCCGTTCGCCAGTCGGCATGAGTGGCGTGCGGCTGGAAGCGTCGGTGCATCTGGTCACGGGTGCCGCTGCGGCGGTGCAGAACATCACCAAGTGCATCCAGCGCTGCGGGCTGTCGGTGGACGAGCTGGTGCCCTCGGCGGTGGCCAGCAGCAAGTCGGTGCTGACCGACGACGAGCGCGAGCTGGGCGTGTGTCTGGTCGACATCGGCGCCGGTACCACCGACATCGCGATCTACACCCAGGGCGCCATCCGCTACACCCGCTCGCTGCCGGTTGGCGGCGACCAGGTCACCAACGACATCGCCTACGGCGTGCACACGCCGACCGCGCACGCCGAGGAGATCAAGATCAAGTACGCCTGCGCGCTGGCCCAGCTGGCGCATGCCGACGAAACCATCCAGGTGCCCAGCGTGGGCGATCGTCCGCCGCGACGGCTGGCCCGCCAGTCGCTCGCGCAGAGCGTGCAGGCGCGCTACGAGGAGATCTTCGAGATGGTGCAGGACGAGCTGCGCCGTTCCGGCTACGACAGCCTGATCGCTGCGGGCATCGTGCTCACCGGCGGCGCCGCCCGCATGGAGGGTGCGCTGGAGCTGGCCGAGGAGCTGTTCCACAAGATGGTGCGCGTGGGCGTGCCGCAGCACGTCAGCGGCCTCGGCGAAGTGATGTCCAACCCGTTGCACTCCACCGGCGTGGGCCTGCTTCTGCACGGCGCGCGCAACGGCGGAGCGCGCCACGGCGGGCCGGCGGGCGGCAGCGTGGGCGGCTCGCTGGACAAGCTGCGCGGCTGGTTCAAGAAGAACTTCTGAATGCATTTGGCGATGCCGGACGCATCGCCACGGGCGAAGGGAAACGCCCACCACCACGGCCCGACAGGAGTCATCCGCCGCGGTTACAACGACAACTAAAGCTCTATGGAGGACGGGAAATGTTTGAACTGATCGATAAATTGACCCCCAATGCAGTCATCAAGGTCATCGGCGTGGGCGGTGGCGGCGGCAACGCCGTGGCACACATGCTCAATGCCAACATCGAAGGCGTCGAGTTCGTCGTCGCCAACACCGACGCGCAGGCGATGAAGAGCTGTGGCTCGCGCACCCACCTGCAGCTCGGTGCCAACGTCACCAAGGGGCTGGGTGCAGGCGCCAACCCCGAGGTCGGCCGCCAGGCCGCGCTGGAAGACCGCGAGCGCATCGAGGAGATGCTCGAGGGCGCGGACATGGTGTTCATCACTGCCGGCATGGGCGGTGGCACCGGTACGGGCGCCGCGCCGGTGGTGGCGCAGCTGGCCAAGGAGAAGGGCATCCTGACCGTGGCGGTGGTGACCAAGCCGTTCCCGTTCGAGGGCCGTCGCCGCATGCAGGTGGCGCTGAAGGGCATCGAGGACCTGTCCCAGCACGTGGACTCGCTGATCACCGTGCCGAATGAGAAGCTGCTGTCGGTGCTCGGTCGCGAGGTGACCCTGCTGAATGCGTTCAAGGCCGCCAACGACGTGCTGCAGGGCGCCGTGCAGGGCATCGCCGACCTGATCACGGCCCCGGGCCTGATCAACGTCGATTTCGCCGACGTGCGCACCGTGATGTCCGAAATGGGCATGGCGATGATGGGCTCGGGCACCGCCCGCGGCGACGATCGCGCCCAGGCCGCCGCCGAGGCGGCGATCAACAACCCGCTGCTGGAGGACGTGAACCTCAACGGCGCCTGCGGCATCCTGGTCAACGTCACGGCCGGCCCGAACCTCACCATGCGCGAGTTCGACGAGATCGGCCGGGTGATCCACGATTTCGCGTCCGAGGACGCGACCGTGGTGATCGGCACCTCGCTTGATCCGGAGATGCAGGACGACGTGCGCGTCACGGTGGTGGCTACCGGCCTCAACCGTGCGAACGTGCGCCAGCCGGTGCGGCCGGTCCAGACCCAGCAGGTGGAGATGCGCCAGCGGCCGCGCCCCGTCGTGCTGCGTACCGGTACCGGCAACGAGGTGGTGGATTACGCCCAGCCCGAGGTGGTCACCACCACGCGCCACGATGCGACGCCTGCGAAGGGCACGGATACGAGCTTCGATTACCTCGACATTCCGGCGTTCCTGCGTCGCCAGGCTGACTGACGACGTGACCGTCGATGTTGGAACCATCCCTTCGTTGTTGGGTCACAGGTCGTTCGGGACGACACACTTGTTCGTGGGCTGCGCGCGTCTGGCAGGCGGCGAACGTCCCGTAGGACCGGCGAAAATGTGAAGGGGTAATCAATGCTGCGAGTCGGGATGACTTGCGGCAAACCTCATGGCCGGACTCCCGTCCCCGGCCATGAGGTTCTGTTTTTGCTCAATCTGTTTGATCTGCAAGGACATTCCCGGATACTCGGGAAAGCGTCGGGATCGCCGCAGCATGAAGGCCGGTTAAAGACTGTACGGTTCGGTTTGCTATTGTCTTAGGTTAAGACTGTGTTAGCATCTCCGTCCAATTCTGGCTGCTGCCTCCACGAGAACCCATAAAAATGATCAAGCAGCGTACGCTCAAGAACATCATCCGCGCGACCGGCGTGGGCTTACACACCGGCGACAAGGTCTACATGACCCTGCGCCCGGCAGCGCCCAACACGGGCATCGTGTTCCGTCGCACCGATCTCAACCCGCCGGTGGACATCCATGCGCGTCCGGACTGCGTCGGCGACACGCGGCTCTCCACGACGCTGGTGAATGGCGACGTCCGCGTCTCCACCGTCGAGCATCTGCTCTCTGCCATGGCCGGCCTGGGCATCGACAACGCCTACGTCGACCTGTCTGCGCCTGAGGTGCCGATCATGGACGGCAGTGCAGGACCGTTCGTGTTCCTGCTGCAGTCGGCCGGTATCGAGGAGCAGGCCGCGGCCAAGCGCTTCATCCGTATCAAGAAGCCGGTCAAGGTGCAGGAAGGCGACAAGTGGGCCAGCTTCGAGCCCTTCGAGGGCTTCAAGGTGGGCTTCTCGATCGAGTTCAACCACCCGATCATTTCCAAGCGTACCTCGCGCGCCGAAATCGACTTTTCGACCACTTCCTTCGTCAAGGAAGTGAGCCGGGCCCGTACCTTCGGCTTCATGCGCGATATCGAAATGCTGCGCGAGCACAACCTGGCCCTCGGCGGGTCGATGGACAACGCCGTGGTGCTGGACGATTACCGTGTGCTCAACGAGGACGGTCTGCGCTACGAGGACGAGTTCGTAAAGCACAAGATCCTCGATGCGATCGGCGACCTGTACCTGCTCGGCCACAGCCTCGTCGGCGCATATCACGCCCACAAGTCCGGCCATGAGTTGAACAACAAGCTGCTGCGTACCCTGATGGCGGACGCCACCGCGTGGGAAGAAGTAAGTTACGAGGATGACCCGGCCACCGCGCCGATCTCCTACGCGCATCCGGCCCAAGCAATCTGATCTCTGGAGCGGATTTCTGCCGCTTCGCCGCTCACGGCCATGCGTTTCGCATGGCCGTTTTCTTTTGAGCCCCGCTTCACAACCGACGTCACGATTGCTTCACGGTGTGAACACGTCGGGGTTGCCAGGCACTCATGAGCCCATGTTATAAACCTCCCTCCCACGGAACGGTCCGGGGAGTGATGGGCGCGCACGCGCAAGATGAGAGGTTGCCGTGGCCTCACCGCCGGCGACCCGCAGGGGGCTCAATCAGCAGTTTCGGCGAGGGACGCCAGCTCCAGGAACAGGGCCCGCAATTCGGGGTCTGTGACTGACACTGCGGCCGCTTTGAGATGCACGGCTGCAGCAGGCGAAAGCGGTTTTGACCGATCCGGTTCCGTTGCGACCGGCGGTTGGGGGGCCACTTTCACGGTGACTGAACTGGCGCACGTGCCCAGGGCACGGGCGGTGGCAAGAAGCTGCGTCTGCATCAGGCGCAAGCGGGAGGCCCAAGCCGGGGAGGACGCCAGAAAGACGAGGCGGTCGTAGCGCGCGTGTGCAAATCGCACGTGTTCGCGCAGCGATGTCGGCAGCGTCTGGCGCAGGGCGCGATCCAGCGCATCCAGCTCGCCGGCCTTGGTGGCCAGACGGGCAAACGCGCCGCACTCGGCAAGGGATTTCGGTCCTGTGCCACTGCGGCGGGGGATGGGTGGATCGGCGCGCTGCATGGCCGGCACTTCAACGTGGAAAAGCATGCAAATCATACTCGTGTCGCGCACCAAGAAGGTGCCCAGGACTCTTGATCTGGCCAGTCGCCGCATGCGCTGGCGGATCGGCGCCGTGGCGGCGGTAGCGGTTGGCGCCTGCATGGCAGCCGGCGCCGCAGCGGCCCTGATGGTGGCCAGCCCGCGCGATCGCGCGCTGTCGGAGATCACGGCCCTCAGGGCCACGGTCAGCCAGCAGACCCGGCAGCTAGCCGACGTGCAGCGCGATGCCCAACGTGATCTGGACGCACTGGCAGTGAAGCTGGGGCAGTTGCAGGCGCAGTCGACGCGACTCAATGCGCTGGGGGAGCGGCTCGCCCAGATGGGCAAGCTCGACGACGGCGAGTTCAACTTCGACCAGGCTCCGCCGGTGGGCGGCGTGGAGGAGATCAGCGGCTCCGGGTATGCCTTGCCGCAGACGCTCGACAGCAGCATTTCGCAGCTGGCAAGCCAGTTCGACGGGCAGCAGGCCCAGCTCACCGCGCTGCAGAGCCTGTTGATGGACGCGCGAATCGAGTCGAACCTCAAGCCTACCGGTATGCCGGTGCAGGGCTACATCTCGTCGTATTTCGGCGGTCGACCGGATCCTTTCAGCGGGCACAGCGCCCGCCATACAGGCATCGACATCGCCACGCCGCTGGGTACCCCGGTACATGCGGTGGCCGAGGGCATGGTGACCTTCGCCGGCATCCGCAGCGGCTACGGCGATGTCATCGAGATTGACCACGGCAACGGCTACATGACCCGTTACGCACACAACAGCAAGTTGCTGGCACACCCCGGACAGCGGGTGCGGGTGGGCGACGTGATCGCTGACGCCGGCTCCACCGGTCGCTCCACCGGCTCCCACGTGCATTTCGAGGTCTGGTACAAGGGTCGCGTGGTCAACCCGCTGGCCTACGTGCGCAACCACCGATAAGCCACTGCCCGGCAAGCAGGCGGCGGGCCCGCGCCACCGCCTCTTGAAACGCGATGCGCCCGACGCCACACCGGATGAGCGGTGCGACGGACCGGGCGTGATGGCTGTCCCGTGCGCGGTGTCATGCGTTTGGGATAGCTGCGTGACCCTAGTATCATCGCGAGTTTGGCTCGGCCGGCACGACGCTGGTGGGCTTTCACGTCTCCAGTATCCGGATGATCGATGTTCAATCGTGCCCTGACGAGCCTCTTTGGCAGCCGTAACGAACGCGTTTTGCGGCAGCTCTCCAAGTCCGTCGCCCGCATCAACGCCCTCGAGGCCGAGTATGCCGCCCTGGCCGATGACGCCCTGCGCGCCAAGACCGACGACTTCAAGCGGCGGGTTGCCGAAGGCGAAACACTCGACGCGCTGTTGCCCGAGGCCTTCGCGACGGTTCGCGAGGCGGCCAAGCGCGTGCTCGGCATGCGGCCGTACGACGTCCAGCTGATCGGCGGCATGGTGCTGCACATGGGCAAGATCGCCGAGATGCGCACCGGCGAGGGCAAGACGCTCGTGGGCACGCTGCCGGTCTACCTGAATGCGCTGGAAGGCAAGGGCGTTCACGTGGTGACGGTGAACGACTACCTCGCTCGCCGCGACTCGGCGCAGATGGGCAAGCTCTACAACTTCCTGGGGCTCACGGTCGGGGTGGTCTACCCGGGCATGGATCATGCGGACAAAAGCGCCGCCTATGCCGCCGACATCACCTACGGCACCAACAATGAATTCGGCTTCGACTACTTGCGCGACAACATGGCGCTGTCGAAAGAGCAGCGTTACCAGCGTGCCCTCAATTACGCGATCATCGACGAGGTCGACTCGATCCTCATCGACGAGGCCCGCACCCCGTTGATCATTTCCGGCCCCGCCGAAGACTCGCCGGATCTGTACATCGCGGTGAACAAGATCGTGCCCCGCCTGATCCGTCAGGAGAAGGAAGACGGCGCCGGCGACTATTGGGTCGACGAGAAGCAGAAGCAGGTGCACCTGTCCGAAGAGGGCATGGCGCACGCCGACGAACTGCTGCGGCAGGCCGGCGTCATCGATGCCGAAAGCGGCCTGTACGACTCGAAGAACCTGGCGGTGGTCCACCACCTCAACGCAGCCCTGCGCGCCAATGCGATCTACCAGCGCGACGTGGACTACATCGTCCGCGACGGCGAAGTCATCATCGTCGACGAGTTCACCGGCCGTACTCTGGCCGGGCGCCGTTGGTCAGATGGCCTGCACCAGGCGGTCGAGGCGAAGGAGGGCGTGCCGATCCAGCGCGAGAACCAGACGCTCGCCACTGTGACCTTCCAGAACCTGTTCCGCATGTACACCAAGCTGGCCGGCATGACCGGCACGGCGGACACCGAGGCGTACGAGTTCCAGCACATCTACGGGCTCGAGGTGGTGGTGATTCCCACCCACAAGCCGATGATCCGCAAGGACAACCCGGACATGGTGTTCCTGGCCCAGAAGGCCAAGTACAACGCCGTGATCGAGGACATCACCGATTGCCACAAGCGTGGGCAACCGGTATTGGTGGGCACGACCTCCATCGAGGTTTCCGAGCTGCTGTCCGGCCTGCTGACCAAAGCAAAGATCAGGCACGAGGTGCTCAACGCCAAGCAGCACGAGCGCGAGGCCCACATCGTGGCCCAGGCCGGTGCCCCCGGGTCGGTCACCATCGCCACCAACATGGCCGGCCGCGGCACCGACATCGTGCTGGGCGGCAGCCTCGAGGCGGCATTGGCGGAATTACCGGCCGACGCCAGCGAGATGGATCGCCAGCGCGTCAAGAGCGAATGGCAGAAGCGCCACGACCAGGTGCTTGCAGCCGGCGGCCTGCACATCATCGGTACCGAGCGTCACGAGTCCCGCCGCATCGACAACCAGCTGCGTGGCCGCTCCGGCCGCCAGGGCGATCCCGGCTCGTCCCGGTTCTACCTGTCGCTGGAGGACAACCTGCTGCGCATCTTCGCTGGCGACTGGGTCGGCCGCTGGATGCGCATGTTCGGCATGAAAGAAGACGACGCGCTGGAAGACCGCATGGTCAGCCGGCAGATCGAGAAGGCGCAGCGCAAGGTCGAGCAACACAACTTCGACATCCGCAAGCACCTGCTCGAATTCGACGATGTGGCCAATGACCAGCGCAAGGTCATCTACAAGCAGCGCGACGAGCTGCTCGAGGGCGAGGACGTGTCGGCCACCATCGCGGACATCCGTGAGGACGTCGCCGAGCAGATCACCCGCCGCCACGTGCCTGCCGACAGCATCGACGAGCAGTGGGACCTCGCCGGCCTGGACCGCGAGCTGGAAACCGAGTTCGGCCTGCACGCGGGGCTCAAGGCCTGGGTCGAGCAGCAGCACGAGATCGACGCGGAGGCGATCATGCAACACGTGCGTGAGCTGATCGACGCACTGTTCCGCGAAAAGGAAGCGCAGATCGGCGCAGAAACGATGCGCCAGCTGGAAAAGCACATCATGCTCAGCGTGGTGGACAACGCGTGGAAAGAGCACCTGGCGAGCATGGATTACATGCGCCAGGGCATCTACCTGCGCGGCTATGCCCAGCAGGACCCGAAACAGGCATTCAAGCGCGAGTCGTTCCAGCTGTTTTCGGACATGCTCGATCGCATCAAGGGCGAGATCGTGCAGATGCTGGCGCGTGTGCGCATCCGCAGCGAAGCGGAAGTGGCCGAGATGGAGGCCGAGCAGCAGCGGATGGCTGAGCGGCTGCAGCGTCAGATGCTGGCCACCGGAGGCGGTGCGCCGCCCTCTCAGGCCGCCAGCGACGCGCCGGCCTCGATTGCGCCCGCGGATGGCCCGAAGGTCGGCCGCAACGATCCGTGTCCGTGCGGCTCAGGCAAGAAGTACAAGCACTGCCATGGTCAGCTGAGTTGATCCATCGGTAACATGGCAAACAAGAAAGCGGGAGGCCCGGGCCCCGCTTTTTTGTTTGCCGGGACGGCGTGACTAGTCCTCGCCGCCCGGCGGGCGCTTGCGGTGCGGCTCGGCATTGACGGTGACATAGCTCGGCTCGTCTCCGTCCAGCCGCAGCGCGGTGAGCTGTCCTCCCCACACGCAGCCGGTGTCGATGGCATAGACGCCAAGACCGGCGAATCGCCCCAGGGCGGACCAGTGGCCGCACACCACGCGGGTCTCGCGCCGTCGCATGCCCGGTACCTCGAACCACGGATACATGCCCGGTTTCTGCGTACCGGGCACGCCCTTGCCTTCGAAGTCGATGCGGCCCTGTACGTCGCAGTAGCGCATGCGGGTGAGCGTGTTGATCGAAGCACGCAGACGTTCGACGCCCTGGAGCCGGCTCGACCAGGCCGCCGGGCGATTGCCGAACAGGTTCTTCAGCAGGCGTGGGTAGCGCGGGCTGGAAAGCTCCCGCTCCACCTCCTGGGCCGAACGTTGCGCCTGGCGCAGGGTCCACATGGGTGCCAGGCCGGCATGAACCATCGTCCAGCCCAGCGCCTCGTCGTGATGCAGCAGGCGTTGCGAGCGCAGCCACTCGAACAGGACCGGTGCGTCATCGGCGAACAGCACCGAGCGCAACTCGGGGTTCACCCGTGCCTGTGCATCAGGCTTGCGCAGCGCGATGGCCAGCAGGCTGAGATCATGGTTGCCCAGGGTGACCACGCATGACTCGCGCAGGTCGTGGATCAGCCGCAGCGTCTCCAGCGACTGGCCGCCCCGGTTGACCAGGTCACCGCAGAACCAAAGACGATCGTGCGCCGGATCGAAACGCAGCTTCTCCAGCAGGCGTTGCAGTTCCGGATAGCAGCCCTGCACGTCGCCGATTGCGTAGGTGGCCATCAGTGCAGCGTGCGCGGAATCGACAGGGTGAACACCGCGATGGGGGCGTCGAACTCGGTGCCGTCATCGGCCAGCATCTGGTAGCTGCCGGCCATCGTGCCCACGGCGGTCTCAAGCACCGCGCCGGAGGTGTATTCGTAGTCGTCGCCCGGCCGGATCCACGGTTGCTCGCCCACCACGCCGTCGCCGCGCACCTCGTCGACCTTCCCATTGGCGTCGGTGATGACCCAGTGACGGGTGATCAGGCGCGCCGGCAGCTGGCCCTCGTTGCGCAGCGTGACGGTATAGGCGAAGACGAAACGGTTGTCGTCGGGCTTGGACTGGTCGGGGACAAAGCGGGTCTGGACCCGTACATCGATCGTGTAGGGGGATTTCGCATTCATGCCGCGATTGTACGGCCTTGCCGATGCCATCGGGTCGGGCCGCGATCGCTCCGCTTCAGCTTTGCTCCGCATGCGCGACGGCGACCTTTGCCAGACTGACGAATTCCTGCGGCGACAGCGTTTCGGCCCGCGCTCCGGGATCGACGCCCGCCTGCCGGATCGCATCGGCGCTCATCTGCTGCTTGAGTCCGTTGGACAAGGTCTTGCGGCGCTGCGCGAAGGCTGCCTTCACGATGTTGTAGAGCCGCTCGGGGTCCGCATCATGGCGTTCTGCCGGAGGCAGTGGCACCAGTCGAACCACGGACGAATCGACCTTGGGCGGCGGCCGGAAAGCCTCCGGCGGCACGTCGAACAGCGGTGTCACCCGGCATGCCAGCTGCAGCATCACCGACAGCCGTCCGTACACCTTGCTGCCCGGCGCGGCGGCCATCCGTTCCACCACTTCTTTTTGCAGCATGAAGTGCATGTCCTGGATCGCGTCAGCGTGCTCGACGCAGTGAAACAGGATCGGGCTTGAAATGTAGTACGGCAGATTCCCTGCAACACGCAGCTGCGCAGCACCCAGTCGCTTGGCGAGGGTCCGGAAGTCGACCTTGAGCACGTCGGCCTGGATTATCTCCAGCTTGCCTACGGCAGCGGCGCGAACCGCGAGGGCGGGAATAAGGTCGGTGTCCAGCTCGATTGCAGTAAGTTGGCGTGCTGCAGCCAGCAGAGGAAGGGTGAGCGCGCCTTCTCCGGGGCCGATCTCCACCACCGTGTCGCCGTCCCGCGGGGCGACGGCGCTCACGATGCGCTCGATATAGCGCTTCTCGTGCAGGAAGTGCTGGCCAAAGCTTTTCTTGGGACGGGCGTTCATGAGGAGCTCGAGTGTGAATGTGTGCAGGTATCGCGAACAGTGCGCCTCAGGCCAGATCGCGCGCCCGCTGCACCAGCTCCAGTGCCATCCGGGCGGCCGCCATCAGGCTGGAGGGATCGGCGCGTCCGGTCCCCGCCAGGTCGAGCGCCGTGCCGTGGTCCACCGAGGTGCGAATGAACGGCAAACCCAGGGTCAGGTTCACGGTACGGTCGAATGCCTCCGCCTTCAGCACCGGCAGGCCCTGGTCGTGATACATGGCCAGCACCGCATCGTAATGTCCTCGCATGGCAGGCACGAACGCCGTGTCGGCCGGCAACGGGCCGAGCAGATCCATGCCCTCGGCCCGCAGCAACTGCATCACCGGCACGATCGTCTCGATCTCCTCGCGACCGAGATGACCCCCTTCGCCGGCATGGGGATTCAGTCCCAGCACGGCTATGCGCGGCGCGTCGATACCGAACTTGCCGCGCAGCTCGGCGTGCACGAGGCGGAGCACGCGTGTCAGTCGCGGCGCCGTGATCGCCGCGGGAACGGCAGCCAGCGGCAAGTGGGTGGTGGCCAGCGCCACGCGTAGTTCCGGACTGGCCAGCATCATCACCACGTCCGCGCCAGCGCGATCGGCGAAGAACTCGGTGTGCCCGCTGAAGGCGATACCCGCGTCGTTGATGGTCGACTTCTGCAGCGGCGCCGTGACCACCGCGTCGTAACGGCCGTCCAGGCACCCGTCGGCTGCCAGGGCCAGCGTGGTCAGGACATGCTGCGCGTTGCGCGGGTCAGGATGCCCCGGCCGCTCGTCCACCGCCAATGGCACGTGGCGCACGCGAAGCTGCACGGCGCTGGCGCGCGGCGGTGCCGCGGCGTCCTCGTCGATCAGTTGCAGATCCAGTCCGCAGCGAGCCGCAGCCCGTTCGAGCAGCGCGCGATCGGTGATCGCCACCAACTCGGCATCGAACGGTATGCATGCGAGGCGTGCGAGCAGCTCGGGCCCCACGCCGGCCGGCTCGCCGGCGGTCAGCGCGAGGCGAGGCCGTGGGCGCTCCTGGGACATCGCTCAGGAGGTCGTGTCGTCGGACTGGCCGGGATCACGCAGCTCCGGCACCAACACCTTGATGTAGGCGCTCGCCTTGAGCTGACGCAGGAAGTCGTCGTAAGCCTGCTCGGCCTTGCGGTTGCCGATCGCCTGGCGCGCCTGGTTTCGCGCAATCTCGTCGGTCCGATCGGCCTGGCGCGTTCCGAGCAGCTGCATGATGTGCCAACCGGCCTGGCTCTGGAATGGCTTCGACACCTGGTCCGGCTTGAGCGCCGCCAGTTGCTGGGCGACGGTGCTGCCCCAGGCGTCCTGCGCAAACCAGCCCATGTCGCCACCGGCGTTGGCAGTGGTGTCGTCCTTGGAGTTCTCCTTCGCCAGCTTCGCGAAGTCCTCATGCTTGTTGACGATGCGGTCGTACAGTTCCTGCGCCTTCTGTTGCGCCTGCTGCTCGGTGACGAGCTCGCTGGGCGAAATCAGGATCTGCCGGGCGTGGTACTCGGTGACCATCTGCCGCTCGGGCTGGCGCTGGCCTTCCAGCTTCAGGATGTTGAAGCCGGTCGGGCCGCGTAGAGCCGGCGTGACGTCGCCCGGTTTCATCGCGGCGATCGTGTCGGTGAATGCGGGCGGGATCTCGTCCATCCGGCGCCAGCCCAGGTCGCCGCCGTCCAGTGCGTCCTGGGCGTCGGAGTAGCGGATCGCCGCGGCCTTGAAATCCATCCCGCCCTGGATCGCCTTGATCGCCTCGGCCGCCTTGTTCTGTGCAGCTTCGATATCGGCCGCGGTACCGCCGGCGGGAATGCTGATCTGGATATGCGCCAGATGCACTTCGCCCGCCTTGTAGCCCGGGCTGCTGAGCAGGTTGCTGATCTCGCTGTCGGTGATCTGCACCGTATCGCGCACAACGCTTTCATGCAGCCGCTGTGCCGTGATCTGTTCGGCAAGCTGCTGGCGGAAGCTGGCGAAGCTGGCGCCGCTCTGTTCCACCGCAGCGCGCAGCTGCTCGGGCGTCAGCTTGTTCTGCTGCGCCACGCCGGCCACCGCCTGGTTGATGTCGGCGTCGGAGACGCGGATGCCCTGCTCATCGGCCTTGTTCACCTGCAGCCGCATCAGGATCAGCCGGTCCAGCACCTGCCGCCGCAGCACGTTGATCGGCGGCAACTGGCCCGGACTGCTGGCGTACTGCTGCTGGATGGCACGCACGGCATCATCCAGCTCGCTCTGCAGGATCACGCCATCGTCGACCACCGCCACGATCCGGTCGAGCGGCTGCGTCCCGGCGGGCGCCTCCTGCGACGCCTGCGGCAGCAGCTGTGCGTGGGCGGGCGTCACGGCCGCGGCGGCGATCGCGAACAGGAACAGCGCGAGAGGTTGCTTCATCAGTACGGTGCCTTCGATCGCCATCGGACGATGGAGAGATTATTGATAGCCAAGAATACCACGGCGCAAAAAGTCCTCGGCTTGGCCATTGAACGCGCCAAGGCCCTTGAACTGCAGTTCGAACATCACCGCGTTGTTGCTTTCCGGGCGGGTGGCGACGACGTTGTATTCGTCGACGTAGTGCCGTCCAACCAGGCTGACGATCACGCAGCAGCTCTCGTATTGCAGCCCGGCCAATGCCTCCACCGTGCGCCGGTCCTTGACCGAGTAGGTCCAGCGCGCCAGCAGGCGCCAGCGCTCGGACACGGGGTAGACCGTGGAGGCGTCGTATTGTTCCAGCAGCGGATTGTTGGTGCCGGGGGTGCGACGAAAGCGGTAGGAGAAGTTGAGGATGCCGTCGCCCTTGATCCGACGCTGCAGCGCCAGCGCCCCCAGGTCGGTCAGCCGCGTGTTGGGGTTCCACTGGTAGGACGAATTCGCCCGCCACTGGTCGTTCAGCTGCACCGCCACCTGTGCCACGTAGTCCGAGCCGGTCCAGTCGGTGGTCGGGCGGCCTGGCAACTGCACCCGCTGCGGATTGAAGTAGCGGATCTGTCCGAGACTGGCGGAGAAGCGTTCCACGCCGTTTTCGTCCAGCAGGCGGGAGGTAAGCGCGCCGGTGAGGTTGTTCGCGTTCATCTGCCGATCGGCGCCGGAGAACTGGTTGGGCGAGAACAGCTGCCAGTAATCGAAGCTCAGCAGGCGCGTGTCGAAGATCGGCAGGTTCGCCTGGTCCCGATACGGCACATACAGGTAATACAGGCGGGGCTCCAGCGTCTGGGTGTAGCTGGAGCCGAACAGCGTGGCGTCGCGATCGAAGATCAGGCCGGCATCGATACTTGCGATCGGAAGCGAGCGACTGGGGCTGCGCTGTTCGAAAGGCGAGCGCTGATTCCCTCGCAGCAACCCGCTGTAGCCATAGCGCGAGTAGTTGGTGTCCAGCTGATAGCCGGTGTAGCGATACGCCAGCTTCGGCCGCACGAACCACGCCGCGCCCTGGAAATCGCTGGCAAGATACGGGTAGAGATCAACTCGCTCGCCTTCGACGAAACCGTTCTTGCGGAAGCTCACCGCCTCGTTGTCCATGCCGAACTCCAGCCACGATGCCAGCGGCACATCGAGGTTGAGCGTGGCGCGCGGCCAGCGCTTGTATTGCAGGCTGCGATCGCTCAGGAACGGATCGGCGTTCTGGTAGCTGTCCACGCCCAGCGAAGCGCTCCACCAGTTGCCCGAGCCCAGAACATAAGCATTGGACGATAGCGATCTCGTCGCCGCGGTATAGATGTCATTGCTGAAATCGTGCAGGTAATTGGCATCAGAAACGCGGTTGATGCGCGTGCTGAATACCCAGGGGCCGCCCAGGCGGGTCTTGTCGATGAACCTCAGGAAGTAGCGTTGCTTCCCCTGCGTGTCGAGATCGGACGTGGCGAGGCTCTCGCCGTGGTCCTTCGCCAGATACTCGAAATTGAGCTGTCCGCTCGTGCCCGGGAACAGGTAGCGCAGCTCGCCCGCCAGCATGGCGCCCCGCTGGGTGTAGATGCGCGGTTCCAGCGTGGCGTCGTAGTTCGGCGCCAGGTTGAGGTAGTACGGCACGCTGGCCATGAAGCCGGAGTGGCTGGAGTTGCCGAAGGTCGGCGCCAGGAAGCCGCTCTTGCGGCGGTCGTCGATCGGAAAGCTGAGGTACGGCAGGTAGAGAAACGGCACGTCGGCAAAACGCATGGTGGCGCCACGGGCTACCCCGACGCCGGTGGTCTTGTCCAGTCGCATGCTCTTCGCACGTACTTCCCACAGGCGATGGCCGACGTCGCAGGTGGAGTAGGTAACTCCTTCGTACTCGCTGTGCTGCGTGTCGAGCAGGGTCGCCTGGCGCGCCACGCCGTTGCCGCGCGACTGCAGCAGCTGATACGTGACATCGTCGGCCACCCCGCGCTTGCCCTCGCTGTTGCCGCGCAGATGGCTGGCCGAAAAAAGCTGCCCGGCATCCTGATAGCGGACGTTGCCGCGCGCGTCGTAGTCGGTGGTCTGGTCGTTGTAGTCGACGCGATCGGCGCGCAGCAGCTGATCGGCGCGCTGCATGCGCACATGGCCCGTCAGCAGATACCGGGCCTGCTCCGAACTGTCCACTCGCTCCGCGTCCACGGCGGTGTTCGCGCTGTCACGCAGGCTGCTGTCCTGCGGCAGGCCGGGGTCGTAGAAATCGAGCAAGGCGTTCGGGCGGCACATCGCGTAGCTGATCGGTCGCGCCGGGCAGTGGAACGAGCCGAGGGCACAGGTCGGCTCGCCCGTCGCAGCACCGGGCATCGGCGTGGTCGCGTCGACCGGCGCGGTCTGCGCGGCAAGCGGTGGGCCGATCAGGGCTAGGGCTGCAGCAACCGCCAGCAGGCGGCGCGGGGGCAACGGGCGCGGCGTCAACGTCACGATGGCAGTCTGTCGGCGGGAAGGGCTCGTTAAGCTAGCAGAAACGGCCGCTAGCAGGCAGGCGGCGCCGGGCGCCGGGGCGGTGCGATTCAGTCACCCAGCGGCTGCAAATCGGCTAGTCGAGCAGAGCTTCCACATGCGCGGCTGCGCTGGCGGCCAGCGCCTGCAGATGGTAGCCGCCCTCCAGCGACGAGACCACGCGGCCGCCGGCATGAGTGCGTGCGAGCTCGACCAGCTGGTGGGTGATCCAGGCGTAGTCTTCGGTGCCCAGTCGCAGGTCGGCCAGCGGATCGTCGCGGTGCGCGTCGAAGCCGGCCGATATCAGCACCAGCTGTGGCTTGAAGGCATGCATCTGCGGCAGCAGCTGATCGTGCCAGGTGTGCCGGAACTCCATCGAGCCACTGCCGGGCGGCAACGGCGCATTGATGATGTTGCCCACGCCGCGCTCGTGCGCGAAGCCCGTTTCCGGGTAAAGCGGCGACTGGTGGCTGGAGACGAACAGCACCCGCGGATCGCTGGCGAAGATGTCCTGCGTGCCGTTGCCGTGGTGCACGTCGAAGTCGGCGATGACGATGCGCTTAAGGCGGTGCTGCGCCATCGCGTGGGCGGCGGCCACGGCAATCGAGTTGAACAGGCAGAAGCCCATCGCTTCGGTTGGCGTGGCGTGATGCCCGGGCGGCCGCACCGCACAGAACGCGCGAGCAACATCTCCCGCGAGCACGGCGTCCACCGCTGCACAGGCGGCACCGGCTGCGCGCAGTCCGGCTTCGTCCGAGCCCGGCGACATCCAGGTGTCCGGATCGAGCTGCTGGCGGCCTTCGGCCGGCGCGCTGCCCAGCACGCGATCGACGTGTGCTGCCTCGTGCACACGCAGCAGCTGGTCGCGGGTCGCGCGGGGCGCCTCGATGCGGTCGAGGGCAGCAAAGCGATCTGAATCGAGCGCCTGCAGCACCGCCCTCAGTCGCTGCGGCGATTCCGCATGTCCGACGCCCGGATCGTGGCGCAGGCAGCTCTCGTGGGTGTACAGGCGCAGCACGGAGGCGTCAGTCGTGGGTGGCGGCAGGTTTGCGCCGGCGCTCGTGCTGCCAGAGCACCTCGCCGTGCCCGCTGTCGCGAGCGAGCACGCGCGCCAGCACGAACAGCAGGTCCGACAGCCGGTTCAGGTAGCGCGACGCCTGCGGGCGAACCTTCTCGACCCGCCCGAGCGCGACCACCTCGCGCTCGGCGCGCCGGCACACGGTGCGCGCGAGATGGCAGGTGGCTGCCGCCATGCCGCCGCCGGGCAGGATGAAGTCCTTCAGCGGCGGCAGCGGGTCGTTGAAACTGTCCAGCACCTGCTCGAGGCGCGCGATGTCGCTCTCTTCGATCATCGCCATGCCGGGGATGCACAGCTCGCCACCGAGGTCGAACAGCTCGTGCTGCACCTGGGTGAGGGCCTCGCGTACCGCGTCGGGCATCGCGTCGCATGCCAGCACCATGCCCACGGTGCTGTTGAGCTCGTCCACCGTGCCGTAGGCGCTGACCCGGGGCGAATCCTTGTCCACCCGCGAGCCGTCACCCAGCCCGGTGCTGCCGTCGTCGCCGGTGCGGGTGTAGATCTTTGACAGCCGGTTGCCCATCAGCGGCTGCCCGTGATGCCGCCCTGCGCGGTTGGCGCCGTGCGCGCCAGCAGCACCACGATCACATGCAATACGGCGCCGATCGCCACGTAGAGCGCGGTCGTCTGCAGGAACGGCAGATACCAGTCGCCGAGGTTGGCGAACCAGGCGTCGAGCGTCCGCGGCATCGGCACGCTCGAGGCGAGCCAGTAGAAGCTGCCATTGGAGAGCAGGTAGCACACCCCCTCGCTGACCAGCAGCGAGATCGCCGCGAGTCCGAGCGTGCTTGCGCGCAGGCCGTTCTGATGGCGGGCAAGCCAGCTGCCGCCGAGCCACAGGGCGAAGTACGACGGCAGCAGGCACCAGTACGACAGCGACACGCAGTAGTGGCTCCAGAAGCTGAGCCCCTGGCTGGTGATGGCGAAGAAATCCACCAGCACGGCCTCGGCCATCAGCAGCGGGAAGGCCCATCGCGCGGAACCGCGCAGCCAGAACCCGGCGAGGAAAAACACGCCCCACGACGCATCGGGCAGGGCATCGAAGTGGTGCAGGCGCGTGGCGGCCATCACCAGGGCGAGAGCGCTGAAGATGCCGAGGCGCTGGGACTGCGTCATGGCCATGAAAGCTCCATCAAAACGGCGGAAATTGATCCCGTAGTCTATCCCAATGCGGCACCGGGTCGCTGCGGCCGGGGCGCCCCGGCGCGTATCATCGGGGGATGAACGCACCACACCCTGCTGCGCCTGCCGGCGTGCTGATCGTTGGTGGAGGCCTGGTCGGCGCCAGCCTCGCCATTGCCCTGGACGCAGCCGGCCTGCGCGCCACCCTGGTCGACGCCGCAGCGCCGTCCCGCGATGCCGCCGCCAGCTACGACGAGCGCAACCTCGCGCTGGCCCGGGCCAGCGTCAACGGGCTGACCTCCCTGGGCGTGTGGCCGCATGCGGCGTCCAGTGCCACGGCGATCCGGCGCATCCACGTCAATCGCGCGGGCGAGTTCGGCAGCGCCCGCCTGGACGCGGCCCGCCAGGGCGTGGACGCGCTGGGATGGACGCTGCCGGCACGCGAGCTGGGCGCGGCGCTGGCGCGCCGGCTCGACGGCTGCACGCGCCTGACCCGGCATGCGCCGGCCACGCTGGTCGCGCTTGATCCGATCGAGGGCGGGTGGCGTGCGCTCGTCCGCGACGGGCAAGGCACCCGTACCGTGGACGCGGCCCTGCTGGTCGGTGCCGATGGCACCGAGTCGTTCGTGCGCGAGCGACTCGGCGTGGCGGTGCAGCGGCACGACTACGGGCAGAGTTTGTTCGTGTGCACCATTACCCCGGCGCGTGACCACGCAGGGCAAGCGTTCGAGCGGTTCAGCGACGAGGGGCCGGTCGCCCTGCTGCCGCTGACCCAAGGGCGCTGCGGCCTGGTGCTGACGGTTCCGGCGGGGCAGGCCGACGCCGTCGCCGCGCTGGATGACGAGGCCTATGCCGCGCTGGCCCAGCGCCGCTTGGGCTGGAAGCTCGGACGGCTTGCGCGGCCCGGGCGACGCCAGTTCTATCCGATCCGGCGGGTGGCCGCGACGCGACTCACCGGGCCGCGCGCAGTGCTGGTGGGCAATGCCGCGCAAACCGTCCATCCGATCGGCGCGCAGGGATTCAACCTGGGCTTGCGCGACGCGCTCACGCTGGCCGAGTTGCTTCAGAACGCTGCCGATCCGAGCGCTCCGGCGCTGCTGGATGCCTACGCTGCGCGACGTCTCCCCGATCGCGAGGGCACCATGACGATGAGCCACGGGCTGGTCCAGCTGGCCTGCCTGCCGCAGCCGCTGCTGGCGCCGTTGCGCTCGCTGGCGTTACTCGCGTTTGATCGTGTGCCGCCCCTGCAGCAGACGCTGGCGCGGCGCGGCATGGGTTTCCGCGGCGAGCCGCCGCGCGCCGTGCTGGAGCCCCTGCCATGAGCCGTCCTCTGGCTACACGCGAGGCCGGCGCCGGGCGGCGGCGCGGCCCGGAGCTCGACGTCGCGGTCGTCGGCGGCGGCATGGTTGGCGCGGCGGCAGCACTGGCGCTGGCCCGCGCGGGCTTCGCCAGCGCGCTGATCGAGGCACGCGAGCCGGCGCCTTGGCGCAGCGAAGACGAGGTCGACCTGCGTGTAGTGGGCCTGGCGCCATCGTCGATCGGCCTGCTGGATGACCTGGGCGTCTGGACTGCCATTCGCCAGGCCCGCGTCGGGCCGTATGCACACATGCACGTGTGGGATGCCGGCAGCGGCGCCGGCATCGACTTCGATGCCGCTGCCAATGGCCAGTCCGAGCTCGGCTGCATCGTGGAAAACTCGCTGGTGCAGTCGATGCTCTGGCAGGCGCTCGACGCGGCGGGCGTGCGGCGCCATTGCCCGGCTGCGGTGGCCGGCTTCGAGGTGCGCGAAGATCGGGTGCAGCTCGCGCTGGCGGACGGCGCGACGCTCGCCGCGCGCCTGCTCATCGCTGCCGATGGCGCGGGTTCGCCGCTGCGCGCGATGGCCGGCATCGGCACACGTGGACGCGACTACCACCAGCGCGGCGTGGTTGCCCACGTACGCACGGAACGGGGGCACGCCAACACGGCGTGGCAGCGCTTCCTGCCGACCGGGCCGCTGGCACTGCTGCCGCTGGCCGACGGGCGCTGCTCGATCGTGTGGTCGCTGCCCGAAGCGCAGGCGGCACGCGTGCTTGACCTCCACGAGGCGGCCTTCTGCGAGGCGGTCGGCGTGGCCAGCGATTTCCGCCTCGGTCGCGTCACCGCCACCAGCGAACGCGCCGCGTTCCCGCTGCAACTGCAGCTGGCCGAACGCTACGACGCCGAGCGTTTCGTGCTGCTCGGCGATGCTGCCCACGCGGTACATCCGCTGGCGGGGCAGGGCGTGAACCTGGGCCTGCGCGACGTGTTCGAGCTGCGCGACACGCTGGTCGCGGCCCGTGCGGGCGGACGCGATATCGCCGCGCCCCACGTGCTGCGCCGCTACGCGCGCCGGCGGCGCAGTGCCAACACGCTGGACGCGCTGGGCTTCGACGCGCTGGCACGCATCTATGCCTGGCAGGCGCCGCCGCTGGTTGCCATGCGCGGGCTCGGCGTGCGCCTGCTCGATCGCCTTGATCCGCTCAAGCAGCTCGTTGGCGGCCACGCTGCCGGCCGCTGAACCTTTCCGTCCCATGCACCCGGAGTTCCACGCCATGCGCCTGCTACGCCTGACCTCGCTGCTGTTGCTCTGCTTCGGTTCGTTCGCCGCCCACGCGGCGATGGTGCACAAGCCCGTCACCTGGACCCGTGACGGCACCACCTTCCGCAGCGTGCTGATCTACGACGATGCCGTTTCCAGCAAGCGCCCCGGCCTGGTGATGGTGCCGAACTGGTATGGCGTGAACGATGCGGCCGTGAAGAAGGCCGAGATGATCGCCGGCCAGCAGTACGTGATCCTGCTTACCGACCTGTACGGCGAGGGCGTGCGGCCGACCGACAACACCCAGGCGCAAGCGGCGACCAAGCCGCTGTACGGCAACCGCCCGCTGCTGCGCCAGCGCATGAACACGGCGCTGGCGCAGCTCAAGGCGCAGGCCGAGGACGCACCGATCGACCTGGCACACCTGGCGGGCATCGGCTTCTGCTTCGGTGGCACCGCCGTGCTTGACCTGGCGCGCAGCGGTGCGGACATCGCCGCGGTGGCCTCCTTCCATGGCGGCCTGACCACCGATGATCCGGCGCTGGCCAAGCAGATCAAGGCGCGCGTACTGGTCATGAACGGCGCCGACGACAAAGGCACCATGCCCGACGCGCCCGCCTTCATGGACGAGATGCGCGCCAGCCCGGCGGACTGGCAGTTCGTGGTGCTCGGCAACGCCGTGCACTGCTTCACCGAAACCGACCAGCACAGTCCCGGCTGCAGCTACGACGCCCGCGCCGCCGCGCGCAGCTACCGGCTGATGCACGACTGGCTGGACCACGCCTTCGCCGGCACCGACTGAGCCAGGTCGCCCTTGCGATGAAGAAGGCGGGCCTCGGCCCGCCTTCTTGCTTTCAAACCTGCATCGACGGCGGCCGGTCTGCCGGGTCGCGTCCGAACGCCGGGTCAGGCGTGCGGCCCATCGCGAACGAGAGCGTGCCGCCCTTGACCAGATCGCCGTGGCTGATCCAGCTCTTGCGCCACGGCTGGCCGTTCCAAGTCACCGACTGGATGTACGGCGTGTCGTCGCCGTTGCCGGTGGCCTTGATCACCAGCGTGCGGCCTTCGCCGAGGTCGAGCTCGGCGCGATCCAGCAGCGGGCTGCCGAACACGTAGTTCGTGCTCACCGGATCGACCGCGTACAGGCCCAGCGCGCCGAGCACGTACCAGGCGCTCATCTGGCCGCAGTCCTCGTTGCCGGCGAGGCCGTCGGGCTGGTCGGCGTACATGGTCTGCAGCAGCATGCGCACGCGGGCCTGGGTCTTGTGGTGCGCGCCGGTGTAGGCATAGAGATAGGCCACGTGGTGGCTGGGCTCGTTGCCGTGCGCGTACTGGCCGATCAAGCCGGCGACGTCGGGCGGGGTGTCGCCGACCTGGCTGGAGTCAGTGGTGAACAGCGCATCGAGCTTGCGCTCGAAGCCGGCGTCGCCGCCGAACATGTCGATGTAGTGGTGCAGGTCGTGCTGGTTGAGGAAGGTGGCCTGCCACGCGTTGGACTCGGTGAAGTCGCGCCAGCGCGAGCCGTGGCCGACGGCGCGCGGGTCGAACGGCTCCAGCCACTGCCCGTCCTCGCCGCGCGGGCGCACGAAGCCGAGCCTTGCGTCGAACACGTGGGCGTAATTGCGCGAGCGCTCGCGCAGTGCTTTCGCGTCGTCATGCGCGCCGGCGGCGCCGGCGAGGTGCGCCACCGCCCAGTCGTCGTAGGCGTATTCCAGCGTCTTGCTGACCGCCTCCCAGTCCTTGTCGCTGGGGATGTAGCCGAGCTTCCGGTAATACGGCAGGCCGCGGTAGTCGTCGGCCATCGCGCGCTGGCGGAACAGCGGCCAGGCCTTTGCCACGTCGATTCCCGGGAAGCCCTTGGCGATCGCCTCGGCCACTACCGCGGCGGAGTGGTAGCCGATCATGCAGCCGGTTTCCACGCCCTGCAGCGGCCACACCGGCGGGCCGTCCGGGCTCTCCGCCGCCATCCGGATCAGGCCGTTGACCAGGTCGGGCACGCGCTCGGGTTGCACCAGGGTGAGCAGCGGATGCAGCGCGCGGTAGGTATCCCACAGCGAATAGGTGCTGTAGTTGTGCGAACCGGCGGGCAGCGTGTGCACCGCGAGATCCATGCCGCGATAGCGGCCGTCCACATCGCTGAAGAGCGTGGGCGCGAGCAGGGTGTGGTACAGCGCAGTGTAGAAGGTGCGCCGGGTGGACTCCGAGCCGGCGTCGATGCGGATGCGGCCGAGCTCGCGATTCCATTCGGCCAGCGCGGCGTCGCGGGTGGCGTCGAAGTCCCAGCCCGGCGACTCGGCCTCCAGGTTGCGCAGCGCGCCGTCGATGTCCACGCCGGACAGGCCGACCTTCACCAGCAGCGGCGCGCTGGCGACCTCGTCGACGTGCAGGGCGGCTTTCAGGTGGGTACCGCGCGCCTCGGTGGCATCGCCGAGCGCGGCGTCCTCGCGGTACAGCGTGGCGTGCGCGAACGGACGCGAGAGTTTCATCGCGAAATGGATCTGCCGGCCGTTGGCCCACTGGTGCACGTGGCGGCTGCCGACCAGGGTGTCGTTGCCGACCACCCGCAGCAGCGCATCGGACACCTTCGCCGGCTCGTCACCGTCGTGGAAGCCGTGCGCAAGATCGACCAGCAGGTGGCCCGCGCCGTCGCCGTGGAAGGTGTAGCGGTGCAGGCCGGTGCGCGCGGTGGCGGTGAGCTCGGCGAGGATGTCGTGGTCGGTGAGATGCACGCGGTAGCTGCCCGGTTGCGCCTGCTCGCTGGCGCGGTCGTAGCGCGAGCGATAGCCGGGGCCGGGCGCGATCGCCGCATCGACCGGCGGTTGCTGCACGCCCTTTGGCGGCATGCCGTCGAACTGCGAGCGGTAGTTCACCTCCGGGCGACCGCGGGCGCCGGGGTCGAGTCGCACCGGCCCCTGCGCCGGCATCACCAGCACGTCGAGCATGTCGCTGGCGCCGGTGCCGCTGAGGTGCGTGTGCGAGAAACCCATGATCGAGCCGTCGCCCTGGTGGTAGCCCGAGCAGGCGTCCCAGCCCTGGTCGTGGGTGTCCGGACTGAGCTGCACCATGCCGAACGGCCGCGTGGCGCCGGGAAAGGTATGGCCGTGCCCGCCGGTGCCGATGAACACGTCCACGAAGCGTGCGAGTCCGCCGGTGGCGGCGCCGGGCGGCGCATCCGGCTGGCGCGCCCCGGACAGCGCGGCGGCGAGCGGTGAGGCGGGCGCCAGGCGCGCGCCCAGCAGGGTGAGAGCGGTGGCGGAACCTTGCAGGAAGCGGCGGCGGGTCACCATGGGTTCTCTCCGTGGGGGCGGCCGGCACGCGACCGCGGGGACGTGGGATGGATCAGGCGGTCAGCAGGTGCGGCCGTTGCGCGGCGAGCGTGATGATCAGCTCGCCGAACAGGCTGTTGGCCCAGGCGAACCAGCTTCGGGTGTACTTCATCGGGTCGTCCTGGTCGAACGCCTCGTGCATGAAGCCGGTGCCGGCGTGGGTGGCCTTCAGCCAGCGCAGGCACTGGGCGATCTCGGCGTCGCTGTCGCTGGTCAATGCGCGCATGGTGATCGACATCGGCCAGATCATGCGCAGGCCCTGGTGTGGCCCACCGATGCCCTGCGCGGCGCGGCCAGCGAAGAAGTACGGGTTGCGGTCGCTCCAGGCCAGCGCGCGGGTGCGTCGGTAGCGCGCGTCCCGACGATCGCAGGTGCCCAGATAGGCGAGGCTGGACAGGCTGGGCGCGTTGGCGTCGTCCATGAACAGCTGGTTGCCGAAGCCGTCGACCTCGTAGGCCCACACATCGCCGTGGGCATCGCCGTGCATCGGCGCGTGGCGTTGCAGCGCCTGCGCCACTTCGTCGGCCAACGCGCGGCAGTCCGCGGCGAAGCGCCGGTCGTCATGGATCGCTTCGCTCATCGTCGCCAGTTGCTGCAGCGAGGTGACGGCAAAGAAATTCGACGGTATCGACAGCGGATACAGGCAGGCATCGTCGGACGGCCGGAACATCGAGTGGATCAGCCCGACCGGCCGCGCCGGGTTGCCGTAGCCGCCCAACGGCGGGTTCTCCGCCGCGTTCTCCGACAGTCGCTGGAAACGGTACGGCCCGTGCCCCTCCTTGCGCTGCTGCACACGGAAGGTGGCGAGCACGCGGTGCATCGCCGCGCGCCAGTCGTCGTCAAAAGGCTCGGTGTCGCCGCTGGCCCGCCAGTAACCGTGGGCGAGGCGGATCGGCCAGCACAGCGAATCGATCTCCCATTTGCGCTCGGCCACGCCGGGGCGCATCTCGGTGTCGTCGTGCAGCGCCCAGCTCAGCGCCGCGCGGCTGCGCGGGTCGGCCAGGAAGGCGTTGGCGTACGGATCGATCGCGATGCAGCGCGCCTGGCGGTGGATCAGGCCGCGGTAGAGCCGCCGCAGCGCCGGGTCCTCGCGCACCAGCGGCAGGTAGGGCCAGACCTGGGCTGCGGAATCGCGCAGCCACATCGCGTCGATGTCGCCGGTGACGATGAAGCTGTCCGGCCGGCCATCCAGCGTGCCCATGTGCACGGTGGTGTCCAGCGTGTTCGGGTAGCAGTTGCCAAACAGCCAGGCCAGTTCCGGATCGCTCATGCGCGCTGTCGTGCGCGCCAGTTGCCGCTCGACCGCAGTGCTGGTGAACAGCCGCTTGCCCGGCGGCGGGCGCTGGCTGATCCGCGGCAGGCCAGAAGCGCCGGCCGGCGTGCGGCGCGGCCAGGCGCCGCCAAGCAGGCTGCCCGCGGCGAGGAGGCCGGCCCGCTTGAGCAGGTCGCGTCGGTGCATCGTCATGGGCAGCTCTCGGGGCGGTGCTGGCGTCGACGCACGAGCGTAGCGCCAATGCGGCATCGCCGGCATCAGTGCCGGAACGGCCCGCCGTGCCCCAACGCGGAGTTGCCTGAAGTCGCCGTGTCGCCTGCGCAGGGTTGCCCGTGCAGGGCTGCAAACGCCGAAACCTGCTGCGGCTGTGCGGCGTCAGTGGCTGCGCGACACCGAGTACGTTGCCAGCGCAAGCAGCGCATCGCGGTGGGGCGACGCCGGCAACAGCGCCAGCGCATCGCGCGCGGCCTGCGCATGCTGCTCGGCACGTGCGCGAGTGCGCTCGAGCGCGCCGGAGTCGCGGATGGACGCCACGATGCGATCCAGCGAATCCAGCCCGCCGTGCTCGATGGCATGACGCAGCGACTGGCGCTGCTCCTCGCTGGCCTGCTGCAACGCATAGATCAGCGGCAGCGTCGGCTTGCCCTCGGCCAGGTCGTCGCCGATGTTCTTGCCCAGCGTGCCGGCATCGCTGACGTAGTCCAGCAGGTCGTCGGCGATCTGGAAGGCGTAGCCCAGCTCCATGCCATAGGAGCGCAACGCGGCGACCTGATCATCCGGCAGGTCGCCGAGCAGTCCGCCCAGCTCGGTCGCCGCCGCGAACAGCACGGCGGTCTTGCGCTCGATCACCGCAAGATAGGCCGCTTCGTCGACGTCGGCGTTGCCGATGTTGAGCAGCTGCAGCACTTCGCCCTGCGCGATGGTGTTGGTGGTGTCGGCCAGGATCCGCATGATCCGCATGTCGTCCAGCTCCACCATCAGCTGGAACGAGCGCGAATACAGGAAGTCGCCCACCAGCACGCTGGCCGCGTTGCCCCACAGCGCATTGGCGGTCTTGCGGCCGCGGCGCAGGTCCGACTCGTCCACCACGTCGTCGTGCAGCAGCGTGGAGGTGTGGATGAACTCGATGATCGCCGCGAGCTTGGTGTGGTGATCGCCGCGGTAGCCGGCAGCCCCGGCGGCCAGCACGTGCAGCATCGGCCGCAGCCGCTTGCCGCCGGAGGCGATGATGTGGTCGGCGATCTGGTTGATCAGCACGACATCGGAGGCGAGCCGCTCGCGAATCAGCGCATCGACCCGCTGCATGTCGCCCGCGGCCAGCTCGCGCACGCGGGTGAAATCATCGGGGCGGGAGGCGTCTGCGGGCATCGGCATCATCGGTTGGAAGAGGGTGCAAGCGGCGGATTATAAGGGCTTGGCGGCCTGTTCCGCCGCCGTGACACGCTGCCGCAAGTGGGCACTGCGGCACGATCCGTATAATGGCGGGATGCCTGTTTCCCTTTCGCTCGCCCTGTGAGCAAGCTTTCCCCTCTTGAACGCCGCAGCGCGCTGACCCTGGCGTGCGTGATCAGCCTGCGCCTGTTCGGCCTGTTCCTCATCATGCCGGTGTTCTCGGTCTATGCGAAGGCGCTGCCGGATGCGTCCGGATGGCTGATCGGCATGGCGCTCGGTGTCTACGGGCTGGGCCAGGTGCTGCTGCAGATTCCGCTGGGCATGTTGTCCGACCGCATCGGGCGCAAGCCGGCGATCACGCTCGGGCTGCTCATGTTCGCCATCGGCGGCGTGGTGGCGGCGATGTCGCATACCTTGATGGGTATCGTGATCGGCCGCGCGCTGCAGGGCATGGGCGCGGTGGCCGGCGCCGGCACCGCGCTGGCGGCCGATCTCACCTCGGAAGAAAACCGCGGCAAGGTGATGGGCATCATCGGCGTGTCGATCGGGCTGGCGTTTCTGCTGGCGCTGATCCTCGGGCCGCCGCTGGAGGCGGTCGACGGGCTGTCCGGGCTGTTTGCCGCCACCTCGATACTCGCGCTGCTCTCGCTGGTGCTGCTGTGGCTGATCGTGCCGACGCCCGAGCGGGCGCGCGCGCCGGCGGCATCCAGCGTGGCGGCGGTGCTCTCGATGCTGCGCGACGGCCGCATGCTGGTGCTCAACGGCTCGGTGTTCTTCTTGCACATGCTGCTCACCGCGGCCTTCATCGCGCTGCCGCTGTTGCTGGTCGACCGGCTGCATCTGCCGGTACGGCGCCACTGGGAGCTGTACCTGCCGGTGATGGCCACCGCGGCGTTCGTCATGGGGGCGTGCCTGCACCGCATGAAGGAGCTGGCGCAGAGCCTGCGCATCGTCACTGCGTGCATCGTGGCCATCGGCCTGGCGCTGGTCGGCTTCGCCTGCAGCGGCGATCACCTGGCGCTGCTCGGCGTGGCCGCGGCGATGTTCTTCTCCGGCTTCAATCTGCTCGAGGCCGCCCTGCCGAGTCTGGTGTCCCGACTGGCGCCGGCGGCGCTGCGCGGCGCGGCCATGGGTGCGTATTCCACCAGCCAGTTCCTTGGCGCTTTCGTTGGCGGCGCGCTGGGCGGCATCGCGCTGGGCCGGCTGGGCACCACCGGCGTGTTCGAGGCCGCCGCCGCCATGACATTGGTGTGGCTGCCGCTGGTGGTGGTGGGCGCGCGGCGAATGGTGGCGAGCGCGACGCCTGCGCCCGTGGCGGGCTGAGCGCCGCCCTGCCGCAGCGCCGATTGCAAAGGCGCGGGGGCGGCCCAATCATGGGCGCCTGCGGCCAGTGACGGCCGCGTTGCCGGCCACGCCCATGGCTCATGACCTCATCACGCTGATCGTTCACTACGGCCTGCTCGTGGTGTTTCTCAACGTGCTGATCGAGCAGGCCGGCGTGCCGTTGCCAGCGGTGCCTACGCTGATCGTGGCCGGCGCGCTGTCGGCCAGCGGGCAGCCGCCGATGGGCGAGGTGATTGCGGTCGCCGTGGCTGCGTGCCTGCTCAGCGATCTCGCCTGGTATCTGGCCGGTCGCCGCTTCGGCGGCGGCGTGATGCGCACGCTGTGCCGCATCTCCCTGTCGCCCGATTCCTGCGTGAAGCAGTCGGAGCTGCGCTTCCAGCGCTGGCGCGGCGGCATGCTGGTGATCGCCAAGTTCGTGCCGGGGCTGTCCACCGTGGCGCCGCCGCTGGTGGGTGCCATGGGCCTGCGCCCGGCCGCTTTCCTGCTGCTCGACGGGTTCGGATCGCTGCTGTGGGTGGGCGCGGCAGTGGCGCTCGGCCGCGCCTTCACCACCCAGGTCGACCAGGTGCTGGCCGCGATCGAGCAGGCCGGCGCGCTGGCGCTGCAGCTGTTGCTCGGCCTGCTGGCGCTGTATATCGCGATCAAGTGGTGGCAGCGCCATCGTCTGCTGGTGGCCTTGCGCATGGCGCGGGTCACGGTGGACGAGCTCAACCACGACATCGCCGCAGGTCGCCAGCCGGTGGTGGTGGACGTGCGTTCGGCGGCATCCCGGCTGCTCGACTCGCGGGTGATCCCCGGCGCCGTGCTGGCCGACCTGGACAGCGTGCACCGGGCGCTGGCAGAAGTGCCGCGCGATCGCGACCTGGTCATCTACTGCACCTGCCCCAACGAGGTGTCGGCGGCGAAAGCGGCGCGGCTGCTGACCTCGCTGGGCTTCCGCCGGGTGCGGCCGCTGCTGGGCGGGCTGGATGCCTGGGATGCCGCCGGCTACACGCTGGACCGGCTGCCGCCGCCGCAGCAGGGCGGCGCCCCTCGCGACGCGGCGGCCTGAGGGAATCTCACTGCAGTTGATCCTGCGCACCTTGGCGCGGGACGTTCCATGCAGCATGAAGCGGTCTGAGCGGGTGCCGCCCGTGCCCCGCGGGCACACGGGTAGCCGGTGTGCAGGCGTATGGATCGCTTGCGGAGGTCGTGGTGAGAGCCAGACAACAGGTACTGCTGGGTGCACTGGTCGGGGCGCTGGCGATCTTCGTGGCGGGCGGCGCGTTGACCGCTTGGGTGGTGTCGCGCACCCGGATCGACGCACAGGACGTCCGTGACAGCCAGTTTCGCCAGGCAGCCGGGCAGCTGCAGCTGGAGGTGTCGCGGCGACTGGCCATGCCGGCCTACGGGCTGATGGGGCTGCGCGGCACCGTGCTGGCCATGCAGCGGGTGCCGGATGCGCCGGCGTTCCGCCGGGCGATGCCCAGTGGCGACCTGGCGCGGGATTTCCCCGGCGTCTACGGCTTCGGCTTCATCGAGCCGGTGCCCGTCGCGCAGCTGGCGGCATCCACCGCCCGGTTGCGCGTGCAGCAGGGCAGCGGATTCCGCGTCGACTCGCAGGGGCGGCCGGCGTGGCTGTACGTGGTGCGGGCGATCGAGCCGATCGATCGCAACGCGGCAGCGCTGGGCCTGGACGTGGGCGCCGAGGCAGTTCGCCGGGAGGCCGTGCAGCGGGCGATTGCCAGCGATGCGCTGGCGGTGAGCGCGCCGGTGTTCCTGCGCCAGGGCAACGAGAAAGAGCGCGGCGCGCATTACTACCTGCCGGTGTTTGCCGGCGATCCGGATGCCCGCCAGTTGATCGGGCTGGTGTACGCGCCGGTGAACTACCCGCAGATGCTCTCTTCGCTCATCGGCGCGGGCCAGATGCTCGATTTCTCGCTCGTCGACATCACCGGCAGCGAGCCGGTCACGGTGTACCCGGGGCTGGATGCGGCACGCGCTCCCTACCGCGCCCGCTACAACCTGGTGCGGGTGCTCGAGGAGGGAGGGCGACAGTTGCAGCTGACCATCAGCAGCACCGCGGTGTTCGACCGCGCCGCCCGGGCGGACGAGGTCCAGGAGGGGCGCTTCGGCGCACTCGGCGTGCTGCTCAGCGCGATGCTCGCCTTGCTGATCTGGATGCTGGTGACCGGTCGACAGAGTGCCATCGACCTGGCCGGCTCGATGACTGCCGAGCTGGAGCGGCTGGCTACCGTGGCACGGCTGACCAGCGACGCGGTGGCGATCGTCTCCGCCGCCGGCGTGGTGGCCTGGACCAACCCCGCCTTCGCCCGCCTCACCGGCTACGTCGCCGACGAAGCGAGCGGGCGGCCGCTCGGTGAGCTGCTGGGCGGCGAGCCCGGGCTGCACGATGCGGCCGATGCCGTCACCCGCGCGGCCGCGCTGGACATGCCGTATCAGGGCGAGACCTCGATGCGCAATCGCAGCGGCAAAACGCTGTGGGTGGATGTGGACGTGCATCCGCAGCGGGGTAGCGGCGGCCAGTTGCAGGGGTTCGTGGTGATCCTCAGCAACATCACCGAGCGCCGTGCTGCGCAGGAGGAGCAACGCGAGAGCCTTGCGTTCCTGCAGCGCACCGGCGTGGTCGCCGGCATCGGCGGCTGGCAGATGGACCTGGCCACCCGCCGCCTCTACTGGACCGGGCAGATCCGGCGCATCTACGAGGTGCCGGACGACTACGAGCCGGAGTTCGAGAGCGCCATGCAGTTCTTTCCGCCGGAGGCGCGGCGGGTGCTTGCGGTGGAATTCGAGCGCGCGCTGGAGAGCGGCCAGGGCTGGGACCTGGAGCTGCCGTTCACCACCTTCACCGGGCGTGCGCTGTGGATCCGCACGATCAGTGCCGTGGAGATCGAGCACGGCCGACCGGTGCGCATGGCCGGGAGCTTCCAGGACATCACCGCGCGCAAGCGCGCCGAGATCGCCCTGGCCGAACATCGCGAGCTGCTGCGCGTGACGCTCAATTCTATCGGCGACGCGGTGGTCACCACCGATGCCCAGGCCCGGGTCACCTGGATCAATCCGGTGGCCGAGTCGCTCACCGGCTGGTCCGCCGCCGAGGTCAGCGGCCGGTCGATCGGGGAGGTGGTGCGCCTGGTCAACGAGGAGACCGGCGATCCGGTGCCCAACCCGGTGGAGTCGGCGCTGGCCGAGCAGCGCATCACCTCGCTGGCGCGCCATATCGTGCTGGTGGCGCGCGACGGGCGCGAGCGTGCCATCGACGACTCCGCGGCGCCGATCAGGAACGAGGCCGGGGTGGTGATGGGCGCGGTCATGGTGTTCCACGACGTCACCGCAGCGCGTGCGCTGAGCCGGGAAATTTCCCATCAGGCGCGGCACGACTCGCTCACCGGGCTGCCCAACCGGATGGAATTCACCGAGCGACTGGGCCGGTTCCTGGAACGCGCCGACCGTGATGGCGAATACGGCGCCGTGCTGTTCATCGACCTGGACCACTTCAAGATCATCAACGACAGCTGCGGTCACCACGCCGGCGACGAGGTGCTGGTGCAGGTGGCCGGCCTGCTGCAGGCGTGCGTGCGCAGTCACGACACCGCCGCGCGCCTGGGCGGCGACGAGTTCGCCGTGTTGCTGGAGGGCTGCCCGCCGGAGCAGGCCGAGCGCATTGCCCGCGCTGTCTGCATCGCGGTCAACGAGTACCGCTATGTCGCCAGCGCCGAGCAGAGTTTTCGCATCGGCACCAGCATCGGCGTGGTGCCGGTGGAAGGCGGTGGGCGCGCCATGGACGAGGTCATGCGCGCGGCCGACACCGCCTGCTATATCGCCAAGTCCGGCGGACGCAATCGCTTCCACACCTGGCGCGCCCAGGACAGCTCGGTGCAGGCACTGGTGGGTGATGCGGCGTGGGCCGCGCGGCTCGCGCGCGCGCTCGAGCACGAGGGTTTCGAGCTGCATGCGCAGCGCTTCGGCCCGCTATCGACGCGGGCGCACGACGCCGGCGGCCTGTGCGCCGAGGTGCTGCTGCGCCTGCGCGAGGACGATGGGCGGCTGATCGGGCCCGGCGCGTTCATGGCGGCGGCGGAGCGTTATCAACTGGCCAGCCGCATCGACCGCTGGGTGGTCAAGAGCGTGTTCGCGCGGCTCGGGCAGCTGCCGCCAGGGCATTCGTCGCCGGCGCTGGTGGCGATCAACCTCTCGGTCCAGTCCATCGGTGACCCGGGGTTCCACGAGTTCGTCAAGGCGCTGCTCGACCGTGCGACCTTCGACGTGCGCATGCTGTGCTTCGAGATCACCGAGGCGACGGCGCTCAGCCACATGGCCGACGCGCGGCAGTTCCTGCAGGCGATGCACGAACGCGGCGTGCGCATGGCGCTGGACGAGTTCGGCGCCGAGCTCGCCTCGTTCGGTTACCTGCGCAACTTTGCCGTGGACTTCCTCAAGATCGACGGCCGTTTCGTGCTCGGGCTCACCAGCGATCCGCTGGATCGGGTGTCGGTGCGCAGCTTTTGCGAGGTGGCCGCGGTGCTGGGCATGCAGACCATCGCCGAGTTCGTCGAGCGCGAGGAGCTGTTGCCGCCACTGGCCAAGCTGGCGGTGGATTTCGCCCAGGGCTTTGTGATTCATCGCCCCGAGCCGCTGGCGCATCTGCTGCCGGCCGTGCCGACCGCGCCCTAGCCGCTCAGGGAATCGGGCAGCGACCGTCCAGCGGCGCGTTTCGGGCAGCCTGCAGCTCGGCCGCCGTGGCAGGGCGCTCGCGTGCGGGGTCGAACACGATGGTGGCGCGCACCCCGCCGCCGTCGCTGGCGTGGATGTTGGCGGTGCCGACGAAACGCAGCAGGTCGCGGCTGCGCGCGTCATAGGCGACATCCACGTGCGGCAGGGCAAAGCCCACCCAGCTGGCCAGGCCCAGCCGGTACTGCCGCGCCGGACGGCCGCCGACGACGGCATCGTCGAGCCGCTTCACGTTGATGGTGAGCGTGCCCAGCCGGCCGGGCAGCACGAACGGCGCGCTGTCGTTGCCGCCGCGGCCGAGCGTGTCCCAGTGGCCGCGGATGTAGGCATCGAACCCGGCGTCGATCACCGGCGGCGGCGTGGTGTCCAGTGGGGCGCTCTTTTCCGCCGCGCCGCGGCGCTTGCGCACGAACACCTCGCGCCCACCGCCGGGCCGCTGGCGCACGCCCTCGCGATAGCCGGTGCGGCCGTCGTCGAGCTCGAAGTCCGGCGCCTGCGGCACGTCGGTGACATGCAGCAGCTTGCGCGCGAACGGCGCGCCGTTCGGGCACCGGTAGAGCACCAGCCGGGTCGGGCGGCCGCCGTCCTCGAACAGCCAGTGCGTTTCGCGATACATGAGATGTCCATCGCCCGTCGCAAACGCCTCGCCTTCACGCTGGACGATGCCGTCAGCGATTGCCGGCCGGGCGCCCGCGCCGAGGCAGGCGATCCCCAGGCACAGCGCCAGGCCGAGGGTGCGGGCGCGCAGCGAACGATTGGTCAAGAGGTGTCTCCATGGGTGATGGCGTCGCGGCTCGGTCCCGGCCGCGGCGGCGCCCGCGGGCGCTGGAACTGTCTACGCAACGGGGCGGGTGCCGGATGCGGCCCGCAACCCCACGGCGCAGCGCGGGGACACGCCGAAATCGGGACAGCCAGTTATGATGGGCAGCCCGTCGGGTGCTGCCGCAGCGTGCAGCCCCGCCACAACGACAGTCGGCCGGGCCATGCGCGCACCGGCCCCGCACAGTGAGGAAATCCCATGGCACGCGGCATCAACAAGGTCATTCTGGTCGGCAACCTGGGCGCGGATCCGGAAGTGCGCTACACCTCCAGCGGCACCGCGATCACCTCGCTCAGCGTGGCCACCTCCGAGAGCTGGACCGACAAGCAGAGCGGCGAGAAGCAGGAGCGCACCGAGTGGCACCGCGTGAAGCTGTTCGGCCGGCTCGCCGAGATCGCCGGCGAGTACCTGAAGAAGGGCCGCCAGGTCTACATCGAAGGCTCGCTGCGCACTGACAAGTACACCGACAAGGCCGGCGTGGAGAAGTACAGCACCGACATCGTGGCCAACGAGATGCAGATGCTCGGCGGCGGCAGCGAAGGCGGCGGCATGGGCGGCGGTGGCGGCGGCGGTTTCCAGCAGCGCAGCCAGGGCGGCGGCGGTCGCCAGGGTGGCGGCGGCGGTGGCGGCGGCAACCGTAGCGGTGGCGACTACAACCGCGGCGGCAATGACATGCCGCGCCAGGCGCCAGCCCCGGCCGACAACGGCAGCTTCGACGACGACGACATTCCGTTCTGAGGCATCGCGGTCACGCAAAAGCAAAACGGCAGCCGGAAGGCTGCCGTTTTTTTCTTGGGGCCGCCCGGTTTATCAGCCAGGGCATGCCGTGCGGGCAGCTTCAGGCGGCGAATCCCGTGCGGAACGCACCGCCGTGAGTCGCCAGTCGGACGCTGCGGCAACGGCTGGAAGCGACTTCGTACGCGGCCTTCAGCGTGGCGATCTCGTTCGCGCTGCGGCCCTCCGAACGCGCGGCCAGATAGATGCGGAAGGCGCGCCCCGCGGCGTTCTCCAGCCTTTCGCTCTCCCGCTCGCTTTCGCGCCGGACCATGCTCATGGGCATCTGATTGTCAGACTGCATGCGAGTCATAGATGTTCTCCCTTATGGCGCCGGCTGCCGGGAAACCGCGGCGCGTCACACGAGATTCTCACCGCGATCATGAAAGAACCGTCTATGGCATTGATCGGCGGATCCGCGGAGTGTGCCAGCGCCAGCCTCCACGGGCTTGTCCCGGCTGGCATCAGACGCCACCGCAGTGCCGCCGGCCGCAGCAAGGCAAGACGGCCGCCAGGCACGGCGGTCGCGGGCGCCCCGGGTCCGGTCACGGCAACGAGGCGCCGCCGGGGCGTGGCAAAGCTGCGGGGAGACGCTGCCGCTGCGCCTGTGCGTATCAGGAACCTGCCATGGCGCGGACCGCTGTCACACCCGCGGCGACGTCCTGGCGCGCGTCTGCGCAGCAAGCGGGCGGCGACTGCCGGGGCGTGGCTCAAGCGCGGGCAGCGGCGGAGGCAAGCCGCTCGGCATCAGTCAGCTGCAGCGCCACGGCACGGCCTTCGCGCCCGGAGGCGAAGCCCGCCTCGATCACGGCCATCGTCGCCAGCGCTTCAATCGGCCTCACCGGCCACGGCGCATGCCCCGCGATCGCATCGCGCAGAGCGGCGTAGTAGCGACGCTGGTCGCCGGCGGCCACCGGCAGTGCGCGCGCTTCGCCATGCGCGTCGATGGCAATGAGTGGATCGGCATCCTCGCCCCAGCCGATTGCGCCGGGAATCATGCCGGCCAGGATCTGGGCTTCCTGGCGGTCGGCGCCAGCCTTGATCAGGCTGCCGCGCGTGCCGTGCACCACGAAGCGTCGCGCGCCGCCGGCTACCAGCATGCTGGCGTGGAGGATCACCTGGCGCGCGCCGTAGTCCAGCCGCACGTGCGCCCAGTCGTCGCTCAGCCCGCCTGCGCGCTGGATCGCCAGCGCGCCATGCACGCGCTCGGGCAGGCCGAACAGCTGCAGCACCTGGTCGACCAGATGGGGACCGAGGTCGTACCAGATGCCCGCGCCGGGGCCGGCCGACTCGCGCCAGCGGTCGCGCACGGCGGGTCGGTAGCGGTCGATGTGCGATTCGAAATGCGTCACCTCGCCGACCAGTCCGTTATCGATGGCCTGTTTTACCGCCAGATAGTCGCTGTCCCAGCGGCGGTTGTGAAACACCGAGAGCTGGCCTGTGGAGCGATCGGCAAGGGCGACCAGCGCGCGCGCTTCGGCCCGGTCCAGCGCCATTGGCTTGTCGATCACCACGTGCCTGCCGGCGCGCAAGGCATCGGCGGCCAGCGGCGCGTGGGTGTCATTGGGGGTGGCGATCACCACCACGTCGAGGCTGTCGTCGGCGATGAGTGCGGCGGGCGTTTCGTGCACGCGGATGTGCGGCAGATCGGCGTGTACCTTGGCGGCATCGCGCGAGGCGACGGCCGCGAGCTCGAGGCCGGGCGTGGCGCGGATCAGCGGCGCGTGGAAGGTCTTGCCGGCGTAGCCGTAGCCGATCAGGCCGAGGCGGATGGGGTGGGGCATGCTCGTGGCCGTTTCGGTGCGGAATGTTGCGTGGCTTTTAGAGCAGATACGTTAAATGATGGGCTGTCGCCGTTGAGAAGCGTCTCCGGCTTTCGCGGGTATGACGGCTGTTGGTAGTGCGCTTAAGAGTGACGATTCGCCATGAAGCAAAGCTCTCCCCAGGGAGATAAGCCCTTTCAGGCGTGCGACGTCTAGTGTGGCGCCGAAATAAAGCAAGTCGTGAAGCGGCTGCGATCTCAATGAGTCTTTATTTCCCATCGGGATCATAGATAACCAAAGGGATTGCAACCCACTCGTGGAATGATGTGTTGGCCGAAAATACACGCAGCAATGCTCGGCAAGGCATCGACAGGCGATTAATTACTAAATGCGAAAGCCCCTTTAATGCAGAGATTCCGGGGACGAAGTACTCGTCCGTTGGTGAGAGGGCAAATTGGGTTTCTCCGCTCTTGATCGCGAAGAATGCTTCTTCGCCGATGAACTCCTCGGTCCTGCGAGGCTTTTTTGGATCTGGTCTGCCAATCAAAGTGATTGTGTGCGTGGTCCGAGATAAGCTGACCTTGCTGGTGAAAAATACTCCGTCAACCCAAAAATAACCTGATGACGAGTCCATTGTGTATGAGGAGTTATCGAATGAGGGGTACTTCTCCAGTCGCTTTGATAGCTTGTCAAGCATTTCTAGCGTGGAGACACTGTAAGACTTGCTCTCACTTGAGCTTCCGCCACCCGAAAATAATGGCAATGAGGCGGATGCTTGTATGCCGTGGGTGCGTGTAATGGACGTTGTCGGCGATACATCGAACTCTGTCTCGTACATTCGAGATACAAAGTCACTGTCGAGGTAGATCAGCTTCTCAGCTAACGACTTCTTCTTCATGCGCCTTACTTCACCGCAAACCGATCATTCCCGCGATCCGCATCGGGCAGATCGTGCTTCGCATCGAGCACCGCCGAGGTCACCGGCTGCTCGCCGTCCACGTGCACCACGTAGCTGGCGTGCTGCATCCAGGTCTCCACCGGCACGCGCACCTCGCGCTGGCTGCCGTCGGCGTAGGTCACCTGCAGCGTGTTCGGCAGCACCAGCTTGTCGCGGTTGGACACGGTGATGTCCGCGCCGTGCTTCCAGCCGCCCTCCGCTGGGGCGACATTGTCCACGCTCATGTCGAATTGCCAGTTGTGCGCGAACCAGCCGCGCCAGAACCAGTCGAGGTCTTCGCCGGTGTCGCTCGCCATGAAGCGGAAGAAATCCGACGGGCTCGGATGCTTGTACGCCCAGGTGGCGACGTAGCGACGGAACGCGGGGTCGAAGCGCTCCGGGCCGATGATCTGCTCGCGCAGCAGCACCAGGCCGAAGGCGGCCTTGAAGTAGGTGATCGGGTGGCGATATTTCTCCTTCACCGCGTCGGCGTAGGTCATCGGCGGCGGGGCGGCGGGATCGGCCAGGATCGCGGCGATCTGCTCGGCCGGCGTGCCCTTGCCCGGCGCGTATTCGCTGTCGCGCTTGGGCGCGAATTTGCCGCCGTCGAAGGCCTCGGCCTCGTACACGTCGACGAAGGTGTTGAAGCCCTCGTCCATCCACGCGTCGCGGCGCTCGTTGGAGCCCACGATCATCGGGAACCAGGTGTGGCCGATCTCGTGCGCGATCAGCATGCGCAGCACCGGTCCGGCGGCCTTCTTGTGATCGAAGGTGATGCCCGGGTATTCCATGCCGCCGGCGGTGCCGGCCTCGTTGATGGCCACCGGGTAGGGATACGGGAAATAGGTTTTGGAGAAGAACTCCACCGACTGCTTCAGGTTCTGCGTGGCCACGCCCCAAGCCTTGTCGCCGGCGCTTTCCACCGGATAGGCGGACATCGCCAGCGCGGTCTTGCCGCCGGGCAGGTTCATCCGTGCGGCATCCCAGATGAACGCCTTCGACGCGCCGAAGGCGACGTCGCGGGTGTGCTTCATGGCGAAGTGCCAGGTCAACGTGCCGCCCTGCTTCGGACGCGAGGCCGGGTCGGTCACTTCCGCGGCGGTGCGGATCATCACCGTGGCATCGCTGTGGCGCGCTTCATCCAGTCGCTTGAGCTGGGTCTTGGTCAGCACGTCCTGCGGATTGAGCAGCTCGCCGGAGCCGACCACGATCATGTCCGCGGGCACGGTGATGCGGTAATCGAAGTCGCCGTACTCGAGATAGAACTCGCTGTTGAGGAACGGCTGCGTGTCCCAGCCGCGCAGGTCGTCGTAGACGCACACGCGCGGGTACCACTGCGCCATCTCGAAGATGTCGCCCTGCTTGTTGGCGTTCCAGTCGGTGCGGCCGCCGAACTCGCCCGGCACGGTGTAGTCCCACGCGATGTGCAGTTTGAGCTTGCCGTCGTGTGCCTTCAGCGGGGCGGGCAGGGTGACCTGCATGCGGGTGTCGCTGATCACCCACGTGGCCTTCTGGCGGTGGCCGGCCGCGTCTTCCACTTCCACCGAGCGGATGTGCTCGCCGTCGGTGAACTCGGTGGGGAAGGTGTCGCCGCCGAACGCGCCGCGCGCGTCGCGGCGGTAACGGTTCTGTTCCACCTGCAGCCAGATCACGTCGAGCGCGTCCGGGCTGTGGTTGGTGTAGGTGATGGTCTCCGTGCCGCTGAACTGGCGCGTGGCCGGGTCGAGCGTGGCCTGGATCGCGTAGTCGGCGCGGTTCTGCCAGAACAGCGGACCGGGCTTGCCGCTGGCATCGCGCATGGCATTGGCCGGATGCGGGAAAGCGAACGGTGCGAAGGTTTCCTGCGGATCGAAGCGCGAGGCGGGCGCGGCCTCGGCGGCGAGCGCGCCGGCAGCGGCAGTGGCGAACAGGAGGGCGGCAGCGAGCGGGCGGAGCAGCGATGCGGTCATGCGTACCTCGTGATGGTCAGGGCGTGCCTCCCGCGCGGATCACGGCGAGCACGTCGTGGCAGGCGCCCATGGTGTGGTAATCGGTCTTGCCGGCGGGGCTCTTCTCGTCGCTCATCGCGCGGTTGTCGCGGGTGAGGATGCGGTACCAGGCGCCGTGGCGGTGGTCGATGAAAGTGTGCCACGCGTAGGCCCACAGCCGGGCATACCAATGGTCGTACACCGCGTCGCCCGTGCGCGCGTGCAGCCTCGCGGCGGCGGCGAGGCTTTCGGCCTGCACCCAGAAGTACTTGTCGTCGTCGCACACGCCGCCGTCGGGGGCGAAACCGTAGGCGATGCCGCCGTGGGCGTCGTCCCAGGCGCGCGCGAGCGCGGTGTCGAACAGGTGCCGCGCCGTGGGCGCGAGCCAGTCGACCGTGCGCCCCTGCGCTGCGAGCAGCGGCTCGAGCGTGAGCAGCAGCTTGGCCCACTCGGTCAGGTGGCCGGGCTGGAAACCCCACGGCCGGAACAGGTGCTTGGGGTCGTCGCGGTGGTAGTCCCAGTCGATGTTCCACTGCGCGTCGTAGTGCTCCCATACCAGCCCGCCGGCCTGCGCGGCCTGGCGTCGGGTGATGTGGTCGGCGAGGGTGAGCGCGCGATCGAGGTAGCGCGCCTCGCCGGTAGCCTGGTGCGCGGCGATCATCGCCTCGCACATGTGCATGTTGGCGTTCTGCCCGCGGTACGGGCTGAAGTGCCACTCCGCATCCGCCTCGTCGCGATAGAGCCCTGCGTCGGCATCCCAGAAGTGCTGCTCCAGCAGTTGCCAGGCTTCGTCCATCCAGGCGCGCGCTTCATCGATGCCGGCCTTCACCGCGGTGGCGTAGGCCAGCAGTACGAAGGCCATGCCGTAGGCGTGGCGGGTGGTGTCCTCGGGGCGGCCGTCGCGCACCGTCCAGGCGTAGCTGCCGTCGCGGGGATCGCGGTGCACCTCGCGCAGGTAGCGCAGGCCGTGGCGCGCCTCGGCGAGGTAATCCTCACGCTTGAACTCGATCGCCGCCATCGCGTAGTTGAAGACGAAGCGCGTGCTGCTCACCAGGTGCCGGTGGCTGCGCTCGTAGACGGTGCCGTCGTCGCGGAAGTAGTGGAAGAAGCCGCCCACTGGATCGTGCGCGTGGGCATCGTAGAACGTCATCGTCTGTGCGATGTGCTTGCGCAGGAACGCTTCGCTGCGAATGTCGGGCAGGGCAGGGATGGAATCGGCAACGGTCATGCGCTAACAGTCCACGCAAACGGGAAGAGGCGCGCATTCCCGCCCGCACGGCGGGAATGGCGGGACATCGGCAAGGCTCAGGCGGCGCTGCGTACCTTCGAGCCGCTGAGGCCGTAGAACACGATGTAGGCGTAGCACAGCAGCGGCAGCAAGAAGGCGTGCTGCAGACCAAAGCGATCGGCCAGCATGCCCTGCAGCAGCGGGACCAGCGCGCCGCCGACGATGGCCATGATGAGCAGGCTGGACGCCTTGCTCGTCATTGGCCCGAGCCGCTCGATGCCCAGAGCGAAGATGGTAGGAAACATGATCGAATTGAACAGGCCCACCGCGATCACGCTGTACATCGCCACGCTGCCCGTGCTCGCCATCGTCGTGGCGACCAGCACCGCGTTGATCGCTGCAAACAGAGCCAGCAGCTTGCGCGGCGGAAACCACGCCATGATTGCGGAGCCGGCAAAGCGACCAAGCATCGCGCCGCCCCAATACCAAGACACGTACTTCGCTGCCGTGGCTTCACTCAGGCGGCCTATTTCCGGCATCGATAAGTAGTTGACCATGTAGGTACCGAGCGATACCTCGGCACCTACGTAACAGAAGATGCCAATCACCCCGAACAGCACGTGGCGCTGCCGCAGCACTTCGGCGAAACCGTGCCGCGCGTGGTCGCCTTTGTCGGTGGATTCGGCCAGCGCCGGCATGCGGAACGCCCACACGAACACCGCCAGCAGGAACAGCGCCACGGCCAGCCCGATGTACGGATACTGCACCGACTGCGCCTGCTGCGCCTGGTAGGCAAGCTGGTCGGCTGGCGCAAGCGCGGCCAGTTCGGTGGGCGACTTCACCGCATTGGCGAGGATCACCACGCTGCCGAAATAGGGGGCCAGGGTGGTGCCGGCCGAATTGAGCGCCTGCGCCAGCGTGAGGCGGCTGGAACTAGTGGCTTCCGGCCCGAGCAGCGCCACGTAGGGATTGGCCGCCACCTGCAGCACGGTGATACCCGCTGCCAGCACGAACAACGCGCCGAGGAAGGCCGGATACAGGTGTAGCGCCGCGGCGGGCCAGAAGCCGAGCGCTCCCACGCCGGCAATCGCAAGTCCCGTGACAATGCCCTTCTTGTAACCGGCGCGCGCGACCAGCCATCCGGCCGGAAGCCCCATCAGGAAATAGGTTCCGAAGAAAGTGAACTGGATCAACGCCGCTTTGGTGTAATTCAGCTGGAACGTCGACTTCAGGTGCGGCACCAGAATGTCGTTCAGGCAGGTGAGGAAGCCCCACATGAAGAAGATTGTGGTGAGCACCCCCAGCGCGAGCGGGTACGTGGTGTAGCGGGCGTTGCCGGACGCGGTCGATGCGGCGGCAGGCGGAGCGGCAAAGGCCATGGCGTGGGTTCCGGATGGGCGAAGGTGCAAGCGTGCCACAAGCACCGACCGCTCCGGCGGGAGTCGGCAGAAGCCAGCAGCCGGGCGAATGTAACCGTTTCCACCCGCGCGCCCATCGCGCGCTGCAACATGGCCGGGCGGTGCTACCTTGGTCGCCTCATTTTTTGCCGCGAGTGACCATGAGCATGCTGCGCAAGCTGTGTTTTCTGATCCCCCTGCTGGCCGTCGCGACGGGCATCGCCACGGCGGCCGACCACGCCGGCGACGTCGATCCGCGCATCGGCACCGGCGGCGACGGCCACACCTTTCCCGGCGCCACGGTGCCGTTCGGCATGATCCAGCTCTCGCCTGACACAGCGATGCCGGACTTCAAGCACGGCTACAAGTGGGCGGCCGGTTACCAGTACGGCGACAGCAGCATCCTGGGCTTCTCGCACACGCACTTTTCCGGTTCCGGGCATTCGGACCTCGGCGACGTGCTGGTAATGCCGCTGGCCGGTGCGGTGAAGCTCGACCCCGGCGACGCGTCCGTGCCCGGCAGCGGCTACCGCTCACGCTTCAGCCACGCCAGCGAGGTAGTGCAGGCCGGCTACTACGCGGTGACCCTTGCCGACTCGGGCGTGCGCGCCGAACTCACCGCCGGCCGCCGCGTGGGCTGGCACCGCTACACCTTCCCGGCCGGTCAGCCGGCGCACCTGCTGCTGGATCTGCGTCCCAGCATCTACGACTACCCGGGCAAGGTGCTGTGGTCGAACCTGCGCGTGCGCGGCGACGGCAGCGTCACCGGCTGCCGCCTCACCAACGGCTGGGCGCCGGGGCGCACGCTGTGCTTCGCGATGCGCTTCTCGCAGCCGATGACCGCGCGCACGCTGTACGACCGCGACACCGATGCGCCGTACAAGGGCTTCAAGGGCCCCGGCCATCAAAACGAGGATCACGACGCGCAGGACGGCCGCGCGCTGGAGGGCGTGTTCGACTTCGGCACGCTGCGTAAGCCGCTGGTGGTGAAGGTGGCGATCTCCACGGTGAGCGAGGCCGGCGCGCTGGCCAACCTCGACGCCGAGGGCGCGGGCTGGGATTTCGATGCGCGTCGCCAGCAGGCGCATCGGGCCTGGAGCGACGCGCTGGCCGACGTCGACATCGACGCGCCCGCCACCGCGCGCACGCAGTTCTACACCGCGCTCTACCACGCGCTGCTCTCGCCCACGCTGAGCATGGACGTCGACGGCCGCTACCGCGGACCGGATCACCAGGTGCATACGGCGAAAGGCTTCGACTTCTATTCCACCTGGTCGCTGTGGGACGTCTACCGCGCGCAGCAGCCGCTGATGGTGTTGCTGCATCCGGACAAGAGCACTGACTTCATCCGTTCGCTGCTCGCCGCGCGCGCGGCCAGCCCGTTCGGCATCCTGCCGGTGTGGGCGTTCGGCGGGCTGGAGACCTGGTGCATGATCGGCTACCACGCGGTGCCGGTGATCGCCGATGCGTACATCAAGGGTGTGCGCGGCTTCGACGCTGACGAGGCGCTGCAGGCGATGGTGGCCAGCGCCAGCTACGGGCCGTACGGCGACCTCAGTGATTACATGAAACTGGGCTACGTGCCGATCGACCGAGAGCCCGAGGGCGCCTCCAAGACGCTCGAGTACGCCTACGACGACTGGACCATCGCGCAGATGGCCCGGGCGCTGGGCAAGCAAGACGTCGCCGCCCGGTTCGGCAAGCGCGCCGGCAACTGGCGCAACGCCTGGGACGCCAGGACCGGCTACATGCGCGCGCGGCTCGCCAACGGTGCGTTCCGCGAGCCGTTCGACCCGGCGGTGGCCGGCTACGGCAGCGACTACACCGAAGGCAACGCGTTCCAGTACTCCTGGTACGTGCCGCAGGACGTGCCCGGACTGATCGAGGCCATGGGCGGCAAGGCGCGCTTCATCGAGAAGCTCGACGGCGTGTTCGATGCGAAGGTGGACCCGGCGCACTTCAAGCACGTGGAGGACATCACCGGCCTGATCGGCTGGTACGCCCACGGCAACGAGCCCAGCCACCACCTGGCGTATCTGTATGACTATGCCGGCGCGCCGGAGAAGACCCAGCAGCGCCTGAAGCAGATCATGGACAGCCAGTACGCGGCGCGGCCGGACGGACTGGCCGGCAACGACGACCTGGGCCAGATGTCCGCGTGGTACGTGTTCACGGCGCTGGGTTTCTACCCGGTGACGCCGGCCAGCGACGAATACGCGATCGGGCGACCGTTCGTCGCCAAGGCCGTGCTGCACCTGGCCAATGACAAAACCTTCACGATCACCGCGGCACCTTTCGACGCTTTGCACCCCTATGTCGGCGAGATCACTCTGAACGGCCAGCCCCTCCCGCAGCCTTTTCTTCACCACCGCGACCTGGTCGCCGGCGGTGAGCTGCATTTCCGCATGACGGCCGCGCCGGCACGCGCGGACGCGCCGGTACGATGAGCATGGTTGTAGACGTAGCGGGCGGCAGCGGGCCGCCCTGCGCCTGCGAGTGGGCGCCAGGCGGGGCGATCGAACGTGCCAGAATGCCGCGATCCGTATCTTCAGGACGCGCCGCTACATGCCCATGAGGAACCCGAGCTTCCTGCGCTGGCGGGTGGTCGGCCTGCTGCTGTCGGTCATCGTGATCGTGGCGCTGCCCTATGCCGTGACCCGCAATACCTCGAACCAGGCGCTGGAGGCGTCCCACTGGGTCACCCACTCCGCCGAAGTGAAGTCGCTTACTTACCGCATCGCCTATCTCAGCCGCGATGCCGAAGCGGCGACCTATCGCATTCTGATGGGGGGCGACGTCAAGGAGGCACGCCAGCGGCTGGATCAGGCCACCAAGGAAGTGTCCCGGCTGATCTGGCAATTGCGCGACTACACCCGCGACAACGTCGACCAGCAGGCGCTGGTCGGTTCGCTCGAGACCACCGTCAACGGACGCGCCACGCTGATGTGGCAGGCGCTGTGGCGCTCGCAGCATGGCGACCCCGACGGGGCGCGGCAGGCGCTGGTCGATTCGGACACGCTGTTCGTGATCGGCGATGTGCTCGACAAGATCGTCACCACCGAAGATCAGCTGCTGACCGAGCGGCGCCAGGCGGCTGCTGCACAGTCGTTCAATTACAAGCTGGTGCTGGGCATTGGCGCGCTGGCGCAGCTGTTGCTGCTGGGCATCGTGGTGGTGGTGTCCGAGCGCCAGATCGGCGAGCGCCTGCGTGCGGAAGAGCGGGAAAGCCAGGCGGTGCGGCGCTCGCGGCAGATCGTGCAGGCGGTGCGTGAGCCGATCGTGCTGCTGGACGCCAAGCTCGACACCTTGCTGATCAACGCGGCCTTCGCCGAGCTGTACGGGCTGGAGCCGGACGAGCAGCGCTCGCTGCCGTTGTCGGAACTTGGCGGGGGGGCCTGGAACGATGGCCCGCTGCTGCAACGCCTGGCCGACGTGATGCTGCGCGACCGCGAGTTGTGGGACTACGAGCTCAGCCAGCGCACTGCCGACGGTGCCGACCGTCGGGTGGTGATCAACGCGCGGCGCCTGCAGCAGGACCACGACGAGCCGGCGCTGCTGATGACGGTGAGCGACATCACCGTGCGTGCGCTGGTGGAGAAGCAGGTGAAGGAGCTCAACCGGCAGCTCGAGGGCAAGGTGGAGCAGATTTCCGACGTCAACCGCGAGCTGGAAGCCTTCAGCTACTCCGTCTCGCACGACCTGCGCGCACCGCTGCGGCATATCGCCGGTTTCGCAGGCAAGCTGGAGCGCCATCTCGGCGAGCATGTCGATGAAAAGGCGCACCACTACCTCGAAGTGATCTCCAGCGCCGCCCAGCGCATGGCGCAGCTGATCGACGATCTGCTGGTGTTCTCGCGGCTGGGCCGTGGCGCCATGCGGATGCAGCCGGTAGACATGCAGTCGATGGTCGAGGAGGCACGCGCGCTGGTGGAGACCGACACCGCCGGGCGCCGGATCGAGTGGAAGGTGGCGCCGCTGCCGGTGGTGGTGGCCGACGAGAACATGCTGCGCACGGTGTGGCAGAACCTGCTCGGCAACGCGGTCAAGTACACCGGCCAGCGCGAACTGGCGAGGATCAGCGTCGAAACCTCCCGCGCCAGCAATGGCGACTATCAGTTCACCGTCGCCGATAATGGCGCCGGCTTCGACATGGAGTACGCCGGCAAGCTGTTTGGCGTGTTCCAGCGGCTGCACCGCGCCTCGGAGTTTCCGGGCAACGGCATCGGCCTGGCCAACGTCCGGCGCATCGTGGCCCGGCACGGCGGCCGGGTCTGGGCCGAGGGCGAGCCGGGGCAGGGTGCCCGCTTCCATTTTTCCCTGCCCGCGTCAGACGCCGGCGATTCCCGTAGACAGGACCGTTCATGAACGATCGTTTTATCCGCACCATCCTCCTGGTGGAAGACAGCCAGGCTGACGCCGAGATGGCGATGGACGCCCTGCGCGAGGCCAACCTCGCCAACCCGGTGGTGCACCTGGAGGACGGAGTCGAATGCCTGGACTACCTGTATTCGCGTGGCGCGTGGGCCAACCGCGACCGCGTCGAGCCGGCGGTGGTGCTGCTGGACATCAAGATGCCCCGCATGAACGGGCTGGACGTGCTCACCCAGATGCGCTCGGACGAGCGCCTGCGACGCATCCCGGTGGTGATCCTGTCCTCGTCCCGCGAGGAGAGTGATCTGGCGCGAAGCTGGGATCTGGGTGTAAATGCGTATGTGATCAAGCCGGTCGACGTGGACCAGTTCTTCGAAGCGGTGCGAACGCTCGGACAGTTCTGGGCCGTGCTGAACCAGGCGCCGGAACTGGACTGAACCAATTGCAGGATCCTGCGGCGTGCGGGGAGCACGGCGCAGGCGTCAAGGGATACCTCGGAAGCCATCCATGCCTCAAAGGCAGACTCGGGCGTTGCCCACCATTCGCGTGCTGCAGGTCGAAGACAGCGCGCTCGACGCCGAGCTGGTGCTCGGCGAACTCGATGCCGACGGCATCGACTACAGCGTGCAGCTCGTCGACGACGAGCAGCTCTACCTGCAGGCGCTGGAGCAGTTCCAGCCCCACATCGTGCTGTCCGACCTCAGCATGCCCGGGTTCTCCGGCCAGCGTGCGCTGGAGTTGCTGCGTGCCCGCGACGAGGACACGCCGTTCATCTTCGTGTCGGCCACGCTGGGTGAGGAGGCCGCCATCGAGGCGCTGCACAACGGCGCGACCGATTACATCCTCAAGCAGAACCCGGCGCGACTGGCCAGCGCGGTGCGCCGCGCGCTGGTCGAGGCGGACGCCCGCCGGGCCGCCCGGCGCGCCGAGTCGGAGCTGATCCGGGCCCAGCGCTTCGAGGCGCTGGCCATGCTCGCCGGCGGCCTCAGCCACGATCTACGCAACCTGCTGCAGCCGCTGCTGCTGGCCGGCGACAGCCTGCAGGACTACGCCGACGACCCGCGCCTGGCGCGGCTCGGTGCGCTGGTGCGCGACTGCGGCAAGCGCGGGCTGGACATGGTGCAGTCGATGCTCTCGTTCGCCCGCGGCGCGCGTCGCGCCGAGCAGGTGCGGCTGGGCGGGCTGATGGAAGCGCTCGACCTGCTGCTGCAGGGCTCCATGCCGCGTTCGATCAACATGGACGTGACGCTCGATGATCCCGATCTCTCCTTCGAGGGCAATCACACCGAGCTGCAGCAGTGCCTGCTCAACCTGTGCCTGAATGCGATCCAGGCGATGCCTGATGGCGGCCACCTGAAGATCGAGTCGGCGCGGGTCAGCCTGTCGCCGGATTTCTTCCTGCAGGGCGAGGAGCCGCAGGATGGCGACTACCTGCGCCTGACCGTGGCCGACACCGGGCAGGGCATGGATCCGGAGACGCTGGAGCGGCTGTTCGAGCCGTTCTTCACCACCAAGAAAGCCGGCACCGGCCTGGGCCTGCTGTCGTGCAAGCGGATCGTGGCCAGCCACGGCGGCGTGATGCGCGTGGACAGCACCCCGGGCCAGGGCACGCGGTTCCACCTTTACATCCCGCTGATGCAGCTGCGCGAGGATGCCGCCAGCCAGGAGGCCGGCGCCGAAGACAACCTGCAGGGCGAGGCGGAGAGCGTGCTGGTGGTGGTGGAGGAGGCCGCGCAGCTGTCGCTGCTGTCGGACATGCTCGATGCCTATGGCTACCAGTCGCACACCAGCCAGAGCGGCACGGTGGCGCTGCAGTGGATCGAGGCGCACGGGCTGCCGGACGTGGTGGTGATGGACGCGGAGATGAACCTGTTCACCGGCGTGCGCACACTGGCGGCGCTGGTCGAGCACGGTTACGGCGGCCCGGTGCTGCTGCTGGCGCGGCCGGAATCGCCGCCCAACCTGGAGGAGCTGCCCGCGCTTGACCATCTGCACGTGGTCAACAAGCCGGTAACCACCAAGGCCCTGCTGCGCACCATGCGTACTGCCCTGAAAAACAGCACGGCCACCTGAGCGGTGGCCGTGGGCACGGGCGATCCGCCGGGGCGGATCAGTCGATGCCGAGCTTCTTGAGCTTGTAGCGCAGCGCGCGGAAGGTGATGCCGAGCTTCTTGGCGGCCGCGGTCTTGTTGTAGCGCGACTCCTCCAGCGCCTTCATGATCGCGGTGCGCTCGAGGTTGCTGATGTAGTCATCCAGCGCCACGCCGCCGGCCGGTGCAGTCAACGGGGGTGCGATTGCGGCGGGGCCCAGGCCCGCTGCGGCACCCACGCCGGCTTCATGAGCCGGCCTTGCGCTGCGCTGGGGCAGCATCAGGTCGGCCGCGTCGATGCTCTCGCCGTCGCTCATCGCCATCGCGCGCTCGAGCACGTTCTCCAGCTCGCGCACGTTGCCGGGAAAGTCGTAGTCGTCCAGCGCCTGCTGCGCCGCCGGCAGCAGCTTGCCCGGCGCGGTGCCGCTCTTGGCGGCGAGCTGGCGCAGGATGTGCGCGGCCAGCAGCGGCACGTCGCCGCGACGCTCGCGCAGCGGCGGCACGCGCAGCTCGATCACGTTGATGCGGTAGAAGAGATCCTGGCGGAACTGGCCCTGTTCGACCAGCGCGGCGAGATTCTTGTGCGTGGCCGAAAGAATGCGCACGTCCACCAGCACTTCCTCGCGCGCGCCGATCGGCCGCACGGCTTTTTCCTGGATCGCACGCAGCAGCTTCACCTGCATGTGCAGCGGCAGCTCGGCCACCTCGTCCAGGAACAGCGTGCCGCCGTTGGCGGCCTGGAACAGCCCCTCCTTGTCGCTGACTGCGCCGGTGAAGCTGCCCTTGCGATGGCCGAAGAATTCGCTCTCCATCAACTCGGTGGGAATCGCGCCGCAGTTGACCGGGATGAACGGGCCGCTGGCCCGCGGCCCCTGCTCGTGGATCAGCCGCGCCACCAGCTCCTTGCCCACGCCCGACTCGCCGGCGATGTACACCGGGGCCTGGTTGCGGGCGAGCTTGCCGATGGTGGTGCGCACCTGCTGCATCACCGCCGACTCGCCGATCAGCCGATCCATCGCGCTGGCGCCGGTGCGGGTGCTGCTCTCGCTGCGCTTTTCCTCGGCCAGCTTCAGCGCCGTGCGCACCAGGCGCCGCAGCATCTGGATGTCGACCGGTTTGGAAACGAAATCGAAGGCACCCGCCTTGAGCGCGCTGACCGCTGCATCGACGTTGCCGTAGGCCGTGATCATCGCCACCGGTGTGTCGGGGTGCTCGTCGGCGATCAGCTCGATCACTTCATGGCCGGTGCCGTCGGGCAGCCGCATGTCGGTGAAGCACAAATCGTAGCTGCGCTCGGCCAACGCGCGGCGGGCTTCGGCCACGGTGCCCACGGCGTCCACCTGCAGGTCCATGCGCCCGAGGGTGATGGTCAGCAGCTCCCGGATATCACGTTCGTCGTCGATGACCAGTACGGTCTGTAGGCTCATGGTTCAAGGCATTGGGGGACTGTCGGGCAGGATACTCGCCGCGCCTGCGGGCGGCAAAGCGCGGTGGCTGGCGCTGCGACGGGTTCGGCACTGCCGTCGCGATGCCGCGCGTGAACGACGCGGCCGCGCGGCCGCCGCGGTCATCGTGCGTGGCGCGTCAGCGTGACCTTGCCGGCGGCATCGCGCGCGATGGTGATGTCGTAGCGTTGCCCGCGGAAGCTCACCTGCCTGAGCGTCACCGAGCGCCAGCCCGGCGGCAGCACCGGTGCATAGGCCGCTTCCAGCCCGGCGTCGTCGATACGCAGGCCGCTGAGACCGTAGACGAAGCTCTGCACGAACCCGGCCGAGGTGGCCAGCAGGTAGCCGGCATTGTTGGCGACGGTCTCCGTGCGCACGTTGAACGGCGGCTTCAGGAAGCCGACCAGGTTGCGCTCGATCCATGCCTTGGCGGCGTCGGCATCGCCGAGCTCTGCGGCGCCCACGGCCAGCATCACCATCATCATTTCGTTGGGATCGTCGCCATGCACCTTCAGCTCGTGCAGCTGGAAGTCGAAGTCGTTGCGGCGCACCTGTGGCGACATCGGCAGATCCAGGTTGGGGTACATCAACCAGGCCAGCGAGGAGCCCATCCAGGTGATCTTGTCGTGCGGCACGGAGGGGTCGAAGTCGTGGTGCCGTTGTGCCGCGGCATCGAACGGAATCAGCATGCCGTCGGCGATTTCGCGCCAGCGGGGGTCCGGTGTGGCACCGACCGCGCGTGCCGCCTTTACCGCGATGCGCAACGCCTTTTGCGCGGCGGCATTGGTGAAGGCGTCGTTCGGCACGTCGTTGTAGGCCTCGTCGGGCGAGGTGACGTGGTGGATCTCGTAGCGGTCGTGCACCGGGTCGTGGGTCACCCGGCTGGCCCAGAACTGCGCCACGCCCTCGATCACCGGCCAGCCGTACTGTTTCAGCCACGCCTGGTCGCCGGTGGCCAGGTAGTACTGCCATTGCGCGATGGCGATATCGGCGTTGACGTGGATCTCGCGATACACGTCGTAGGCAAAGTGCGGGGTCTGGTCGACGCCGGTCTCCGGGTCTGCCTCCCATGGGTACATGGTGCCGCGCGCACCGTACTGCGCCGCCCGCGCCCGCGCCGGCCCCATGGTGCGGGCTCGGAACATCACGATCGGCCTGGCCCGCTCCGGATGCAGCAGCAGCAGCGCCGGGAACACCCACGAGTCGCTGTCCCAGAACGCGTGCCCGGCGTAGCCCGGGGTAAGTGCGCAGGCACCCATCGGCCAGGCGGTACCGACGGTGCTGTTGGACAGCAGGTAGTAGAGGTCGGAGTGGATCGCCCGCTGCACGGCCGGGTCGCCGTCCACCACGATGTCGGATTCCCACAGCCGGTGCCACGCGGCCACGTGGGCGGCGCGCAGCGCGCCGAAGCCTCTGGCGCGCGCTTCCATCGCCAGCGCCCGGTCGGCAGCGGCGTCGCCGCCCCAGCCCTGGCGAGAGGCGGCAATGTACTTGGTGAACACGTAGCGCTGTCCCTGGCGCACCCGCGCGGTCACGTCCAGCGAGAGCTTGTGCGGGCCGCGCACCACGGCGGCGGCGGTGATCTCCAGGCCCTGCGGCAAGTCGATTGCCGCGGCCTCGGCCATGGCCGGACCCTGTTCGGCGCGACCGTCGACGGTCAACGTGCGGTCGCCGGCGTCGCCGCCGGCGGCCAGGATGCGCACCATGCCGGGATACCACACCGGCGCCCGATCCGGGGTGGGCACGGGCTTGTTCTGCAGCGTCTGGCCGCTGGCGATCACGGCGTCGATCATCTCGTCGCCGCTCATGCGGGCGATCGGAAACCGCGGCTGGTGCTCGGACCACAGCCGGATCGGAAAGGTGAGCCGGATTTCGCCGCTGAATTGCGGCGTGATCGCCAGCTGCGTCGCCGCCAGGTGCGGATCGGCCTGGCTGACGAAGCTCACTACCTGCACGTCGGTTGCCTTGCCGGCGTACTGGAACCGGTAGCGCGTGGTGAGCGTGGCGTCGTGCAGGTTCAGCGTCTGCGCGTAGCCGGCAAAAATCGACGCGTCCAGCCGCGTGGCGTTGAGCCAGCCGCCACCGGGGTTGTAGTCGATCTCGCTCCAGCCGGGAATGGCGGCCGGCCGCGAAATGTCGCCCTTGGCGTAGTCCATCAGCGCGACCATGTAGCCCATGGCCGGCTCGGTGCCGCGCACCGTGGTCATGGTCGAGAAGTAGCCGTTGGCCAGGTAGCTGGGGAAGTAGTGGTCGAAGTCCTTCGCGGTGCCGGTGAGCAGGAAGCTCGGGTCGGTGGCGGCGCCCGTGTCGGCGGCGCGCGCGCCAGTGGCGAAGACGGCGCACAGCGCCAGCAGGCATGACGGAAGGCGGTGCACGGCCATGGTGAGTCTCCTGGCAGGGGCGGCGTGCGACGCCGCCGGATGATTTTCGATGAGCCGGCTGACTGGCCTATTTCGCGCCCAGCCCGACCGCCACCGGCGTCAGCGTGCCGGCGCGTTCGGTCTCGCGGCGGAAGAAGAACAGCGTCACCAGCACCAGCGTCATCGGCACCAGCGAGAAGTAGAACGCGTGGATGCCGCCGAAGCGGGCGAACACCATCGCGGTGATGCGCGAGCCGAGCGTGCCGCCCAGGGCGGAGAAGATCACGATCAGCCCGGTCATCGCCGCATGCGAGGGCTTGGGCAGCGAGCTCAGGGCGACGGAGTTGATCACCGGGTAGATCGGCGCCATCAGCAGGCCGATCAGCGGAATCAGGTAGGCCGCCACCGGCGCGCTGCTCCAGCCCACCGAGGCGTCCACCGTGACCCCGCGCGCCAGCGGCAGCACCAGCAGCACCAGCGCGGCCATCGCCAGCACGCAGCCGTTGAGCAACCGGTGCCAGCTCACCCGGCGTAGCGCCTGCCCAGCTGCGAGCCGGCCCACCGCCGTAGCGCCCGCCAGGATCGAGGCCATCTGGATGCTCATCGCATTGGGCAGCTTGAGGATCTCGTTGTTGAAGGTGGGCAGCCAGGTGCTGAAGCTCTGCTCGATCAGCACGTACAGGAACGCCGACAGCAGGAACACGTACACCAGCGGCCGCACCAGCAGCCGCAGCATTTGCCCGACCGATCCGGCGGGCGATGGCCGCGTATCGTCGCGCGCGGCCGACTCGTCCAGCGGCGACACTGCCAGCAGCGCGATCACCGCGCCGCACATCAGTGCCAGCAGCCAGTACACCCGCAGCCACGCGGGGTCGGCCGGGTTGGCCGGATCGATGAAGGCGCTGTACAGCCAGCCGCCAGCGAGCACGCCGACCATGAACAGGCCTTCGATGGTGTTGGTCAGCCGCGAATGCTCGGCGCGGTCGGCGGTGAGCAGGCCGATCGAGGAATAGACGGCCACCTTCGCCAGCGCAAACGCCACGCCGACGCAGGCAAAGAGGAATTCGGTGGTGTGGAAACCGGGAAACATCGGCATCAGCAGGCAGGCGCCGCCGACGATGGTGAGCGCGCCCATCATTGCCCGGCGATAGCCGAGCAGGGGCAGGAACGAGGCCACCACGAACGAGGTGACCGCAATCGGCAGGTCCTTGAACAACTCCAGCAGGCTGGCCTGCGGCTTGTCCACGCCGAAGCTGGCCATCGCCTGCAGGATCACCGTGCCGACGCTGTTGAGCAGGATCGCGAACACCATGTAGATCAGCGCCAGCGCGGCGACCATGCGGAATCGTTTCATGCGGCTCTCGATCGGTGGATCGCGAAAACAGCGCTGCGTAGCGCGCGAGGTGCACGCGCTACGCAACGTACGAAGTAACGCCTGGGCGCGTTGGGGCAGGTGGTTCGGCCTCTGCCCCGACGCGCCGGCCCATCAGAACAGGTACTTCACCTGCACGTTCACTTCGCGGCCTTCCAGCGGACGGGCCAGGATCACGCCGTCGGTGCCGTTGGCGGCGCCGAAGATGCGCGAGTTGCTTTCGGTCAGGCCCAGCTCGTTGGTCATGTTGGTGCCCTGCAGGCGCAGCTGCCAGTTCTGCTCGATGTTCGCCACCACGCCGAAGTCGACGGTGTTGTACGAGCCCAGCTGCTGCAGTGCTGTCTGGTCCTGCGTGTGCGGGCCGACATGGGTGTAGGTGACGAACGCGGTGACGTCGCCCCAGGCGAACGGCAGCGTGTAGCTGGGCGTGAACGCGTAGTGCAACTTGGGCTGGCGCTGCAGCTGCTTGCCGTTGATGAACGCGCAGCCGTCGCCGGTGACCTGGTTGACGTACTTCAGGCACGAGTTGTTGTGCGAGTAGTGGCCGTCCAGGTAGTTCGCCACCAGCTGCAGCTTGAGGTGCTCGATCGGGATGACGTAGCCGGTGAAGTTGATGCCCTTGGAATCGGAGCCGTAAAGCGACTGCGCGCCGACCGGCGCGCCGGCGCCGTCGGTCGGCTGGTAGGTGAGGCCGTTGAACTGGCGGTGGTACACGCTGATGTCGGCGTAGAGCTTGTCGGACTGGTACTTGTAGCCCGCCTCGAAGTTCTGCACCTTCTGCAGCGGCGGCGTGTTGCCGGTGGTGTTGCCGCGCAGCGCGTTGTCGAAGTCGCCGAAATGCGCGCCCTTGTTGGCGCGGAAGTACACGCTCATGTTGTCCGCCAGCGTGTAGTTCACGCCGAAGGTCCACGACGGGTGGGTCTTGTCGTAGTTGGTGGTGGAGAAGGTGCCGTTACACACCGGCACCGAGTTGTTGTAGAGCGTGTTCTGGTTGCCGTCGAGATCCACGTTGCTCAGGTTGCACACCACGTTCTGCGCATCCTGGTTCTCGATGCGACCGGACAGGTCGAACAGCCACTTGCCCACGCGCCACGAGTCGGACAGGTAGAACGCCTTGTTGGTCGCCTTGCCGCGCTCGGTGATGTTGTAGCCGCCGTTGTCGAGGAAGCCCTGGTTGTCGGTGAGCTGATAGTTCTGTCCGCCATCGAGGTAGCTGACGGTGATCGGCGTGGCGTTGGGCGTGTTGGTCATCAGCATCTGGTTGCCCAGCGCCCACTTGTCGTCGTCGGTGTAGTGGGCCAGGTACACGCCGGCGGTGAGCGTGTTGCCCTCGAACAGCTCCTTGCTCAGGCGGAAGTCGTTGCTCATGTTCTTCAGGTGCTTGTGGATGTACCACCAGCCCTGCGAGATCACGCTCTGGCCCGGGTCGACCGCGCCGCCGCCCACGTAGTTGGCGCTGGCAACACTGGTGTCGGGTGTGCTGGCGTCGAGGAAAGCGCCCAGGCTCAGCGGGTTGTTGCCCGAGAACAGCGCGTTGGTGTCGACATCACCCTGGTTGATGAGGAACTTGTCCGACAGGTTCCAGCCGTCGCCCAGGCTGTAGTCGAAGTTGCCGCCGAAGAAGCTCATCTTCGCGCCGCGGCCGTTGGCCAGGTTGGCGCTGGTGCCGCCGCCGGGATAGCCGGCCAGGAACACGTGCTGGATCGCCTTGCTGTAGTACGTGTCGGTGAGCGGATCGAAGCCCGGGTAGGCGCTGAAGTTGTCGGTGCCGCGCTGGATCAGCGGGATCGGCGTGATGAACTGGTTGCGGTCGTTGAGCACGCGCGCGTACAGCGTCATGGTGCCGTTGTCGCTGTCGTGGGTGAGGGTGCCGGTGTACTGGCCGCCCTTGTCGGCGGCGAACTGCGGATCGCGTACGCCGTCGGACACCCGGTAGAAGCCGCCGACGCTGCCGTACCAGTCGGTGGCAATCGGAAAGCCGAAGAAGCCGTCGACGCGGCGCAGGTTCTCGTTGCCGTAGGTAACGCCGATGCTGCCGGACGGCACCTCGGTGCCCTGCTTGAGGATGAAGTTCTCGGTGGCGCCGATCTGGCCGTCGGCGAACACCACCGACGGACCGCCGAGCACGATTTCCGCCCGGTCGACGGTGTCGTCGAGGCGGAAGATCGTGGTCTGCTCGAAGAACGACAGCGTGGGCATGCCGTACAGCGGCGAGCCCATCAGCTGCACCGTGTTGAACGGCGCGTCGCCGCCACCCGGGAAGCCGGCGATCTCGATGTTGGCGCCGGTCTGGCCGCCGGTCGATTCCGGCCACAGGCCCGGCGCGATCTTCAACAGGTCGGCCGTGCTCTTGGGGTTGGCCATCTTGATCTGCTCGGCGGTGGCCGTGGTGATCGAGTAGCTGGCGTCGATCTTGCGCAGGCCGCCGGTGGCGGCATTGCCGGTCACCACCACCTGGTCGAGGTTCTTCGCCTTGCTGGCGTCGGCCTTGGCCTGCGCCTTGCTCGTGGTGCCGGTGCCGGCGTCCTGCGTGGTCGTGTCCTGTGCCAGCGCGAATGCGGGCAGCAGGGTGGCGGCGATCGCCGTCGATAGCGCCAATCGGGTCAGGTGCTTGGTGTGCATGTGCGGTAACTCCCCATCAGTCTTGTGTGACAGCTTTGTTTTGAGATGACGCGCCGCCCCCCGGCGCCGCGCCGGTTCGCCGTTAGGTTGTGTACTGAGCGATGTCGAACGCGGCGACGTTCGGTAACTGCACATCCGCATGCGCCAGGGCAGGCGAATCGCCCACCGCCACCGCGGTCATCCCGGCCGCGAGAATGCTGTCCACGCCAGCCTCGGCGTCTTCCACGCCCAGGCATTCGTGCGGTGCGACGCCCACCCCGCGCGCAGCGTCCAGGAAGATCGCCGGATCGGGCTTGGAGCGGGCGATGCGTCCGGCGTCGACCACGTAGTCGAACAGCTCGGCGATGCCGAGCCGCTCCAGCAACATCGGCGCGTTGCGGCTGGCCGAGGCCAGCGCGATCTTCAGCCCGGCCGCGCGGGTCGAGGCGATCGCGTCGCGGGCGCCGGGCAGCAGGTGCTGTGGACCGAACTGCGCGATCTGGTCGCGGTAGTAGGCGTTCTTGCGCTCGGCAAGGGCGTGTTTCTCCTCCTCGCTGTAGCCGCGTTCGGCGCGCTCGAGCAGGATGTCCAGCGAACCGCGGCGGTCCACGCCCTTCATGCGCTCGCCGGTGGCGTCGTCGAACGGCACGGCAATCTCCGCCGCCAGCTGCTTCCACGCCGCGTGATGCACCACGGCGGTATCGGCGATGACGCCATCCAGATCGAAGATCACCGCCTTGAGCGGGCGCGGCAGGCGCGCCGGATGCAGCGGCAGGTCCAGCTGCCCACCCGGTGCCAGCGTGTGCACGCTGCCGTGGTGGCGAAACTGCAGCGGCGCGGTACCGCCGAGGCTGTAGCGCACCGTCTCGCGGCTGACCTCCACCCGCAGCTGCGCGTTGTGCCAGCGCAGCCCGAAGCGATAGCGCGTCCAGCGTGCCGGCAGGGTTGGGGCAAGGCTCGGCAGGCCGTCGACCACGCGCAGCCCGCCAAAGCCCCAGGTGAGCGCGAGCCAACTGCCGGCCATCGCCGCCATGTGCACACCGTGCGCGGCGTTGCCGTGCAGGTCGTCCAGGTCCACCCGCAAGGTGTCCAGGAAATAGGCGTAGGCCTTGTCGTGTCGGCCTACTTCGGCGGCCAGTACCGCGAAGGTGGAGGCGGACAGGGTGGAGTCGTGGACGGTCACGCCTTCGTAGTAGTCGAAGTTGCGCCGCTTGGTCTGGCGGTCCACGTCGTTGCCTGCCAGCACCAGCGCCAGCAGGGTGTCGGCCTGCTTGCAGACCTGGTGCCGGTAGATGGTCAGCGGATGCATCTCCAGCAGCAGCGGACGCTTGCCGTGGGCGCGCGTGCGCTGGCACAGGCGCGGCTTGTCGAGAAAGGCGTCGTCCTGCGGGAACACGCCCAGCGCCGCGTCGACGGGGAGGTACATCGCGTCGGCGGCACGCTGCCAGCGGTCGATCTCGTCCTCGTGCAGCGCCAGGCGGGCGGCCAGTGCGGCCCAGTCCTGCGGGTACGCGTCGGCCAGCCAGCGTGCGGTGGCCGCCGCGTCGCGCAGGTGCTGCTGCGCCATGCGGTTGGTGTAGTGGTTGTTGTCCACCAGCGCCGAGTACTCATCCGGCCCGGTCACCGAGTGGATGCAGAAGGCACCGCCGCGGCGCGGGTTGAAGTGGCCGATGTCCAGCCACACGCGCGCCGTTTCCACCAGCATCTCGGCGCCCTGCTCGCGCAGGAAGTCGTGGTCGCCGCTGGCGTCCACGTACAGCCGCACCGCCCAGGCCACCGCGGCGTTGATGTGGTACTGCGCCGAGCCGCTGGGAAAGTAGGCCGAGCACTCGTCGCCGCTGATGGTGCGCCAGGCATACAGGGCACCGCGCTCGTGGTTCATCTCGCGGGCATGGGCACGCGCGCGGTCGAGCGTGCGGTAGCGATAGACGAGCATGCCGCGGGCCAGCTCCGGCGCCGCGTTCACCAGTGCCGGCAGCATGAAGGCCTCGGCGTCCCAGAAGTAGTGGCCCTCGTAGCCTTCGCCGGTGAGGCCCTTGGCGGCGGCGGAGCTGTGGCCATCGCGGCCGCTCGACTGGAACACGTGGAACAGGTTGAAACGCAGCGACTGCTCCACCCGCGGGTCGCCCTCGATGGCCAGGTCCGCGCGCTCCCACAGCGGCGCCAGCGCGCGCTGCTGCAGCGCCAGCAGGCCGTCGAAGCCCTGCGCCAGCGCGTGCTCCAGCGCCCCTTCGGCGCGGGCAAGCAATGCATCGGCGCTGTCCTCGGCGTGCGGTTCGCTCCAGGCGTAGGCCACGATCTTTTCCAGCGTCACCGAGGTGCCCGGGGCCAGCTCGCCTTCGTGGATCTGCGCCACGCCGTTGGCCGCCTGGCCCCCGTAGCGGCAGTGCAGCTGGCGATCCAGCCGGTGCTTCTGCACGCAGGCCACGCGCACGCCGCTGTGGCTGGTGCGCTGGACCAGCCACGCGCGCGCCTCGTCGGCGTCGGACTGCTCGGTGTGGAAACCGCCGTCCACCCGCACACCGATGCGCGGGTCTGCACCCTGCTCGATGGCGTCGCGCGCGGTATCGATGGACGACTCCAGCGTGATCGCGCCGTTGTAGTCGACCGACTCGACGCGGTAGCGAATTGCCATCAGCCCCGGGTGGTCCAGCGGCACCAGCCGCTCGGCGTGGATCTCGATCGTCTCGCCGGCGGGGGAGCGCCAGCGCAGCATGCGGCGATAGCAGCCCTGGCGCAGGTCGAGCTCACGACTGAAACCCAGCCACTCGCCCTCGGCCAAGCGCACCGGGATGTCGCCCAGGCGCAGGTGGATGCCGATGGCGTCGGCCACCGGGATGCGCGTGTCGGTATGCGCGGCAAAGCCCGGAAAGCGCTCGTGGTACTCGATCGGCGTGCGCTCCCAGGCGCCGGCCAGGAAGCTGCCGTGCGAGCCGCCCGGCGCTTCCTCCAGGCCACCGCGCACGCCCAAGGCGCCGTTGGCCAGCGCAAACAGGCTTTCGTCCTGCGCGAAATCGGCCGGATGGGTGCCGTGACGCACGATGCGCCACGGGTCGACAGGGGTGTCCGGGAGCCGCGAGGAGTGCGAGGCGGCAGGTGTGGCGGTCGGTACCGGCGAAGCTGCCGGTGCGGTGTCGAGCTTGTCCAAGAATCCCCCGGCGTGGCGTGTGTTCTGTTGCGGCATTGCCAGATCGGCCGGCAAGGCGGCGTGAACATGACAGTAAATGGTATCGATATCAAGACATCGATAACATTGCCGCGGCGCAGCATGAAGGAGTCCCCGTCGGCAACGAGCGCGAACCACGTGCCGGCGCGTTGCGCGCTGCCGCGCGGGGCCCGGTGGCCCCGGAGTTTGACGCGGTGCGACGGGTTAGACGAAAGGTGCAGAAATCGACACACTGGCGACACGCCGGCACGGCAGCCTGCGGCTGAACACGTTGACCCCGGTATGGAGCCCCAGCAGTGAGTCGATCCCGCAAACCCGCATCCGCCGGCGGCAGCCTCACCATGGCGGACCTCGCGGAGCTGGCCGGGGTGTCCAAGATCACTGTCTCGCGCGCGCTCGCCGACAGCCCGCTGGTGACCCCGGAAACGCGCGAACGGATCCAGTTGCTGGCGCGCGACCACGGCTACAAGCTCAACGTGAGCGCGCGCAACCTGCGCCTGCGCCGCAGCCACACCGTGGCGGTGATCGTGGAGATGAAGCCCTCCAGCGACCGCACCATGCTCGATCCCTATCCGCTCACCCTGCTCGGCGGCATCGCCCAGGAACTCACCGCCGCCGGCTACAGCGTGCTGCTGACCACCCGCCAGGGCGCGGCGGCGGCGGCGGTGCAGGCGGCCGATGGCCTGATCCTGCTCGGTCAGGGCGTGCGGCAGGATGCGGTGCGACGGTTCGACAAACTGGGCCTGCCGATGGTGGTGTGGGGCGCGCGCGGCGACGACGATGCCCACGCCGTGGTCGGCTCGGACAATCGCATGGGCGGGAGGCTGGTCGCCGAGCACTTCCTGCGCCAGGGGCGGCGGCACCCGGTGTTCGTGGGCAATCCCAGCCACCCGGAAATCTTCGAGCGGCTGACCGGTTTCGTCGACACGCTGACCGCGCACGGAGTGAAGCCGCTGCTGTTGCGGCGCGACGAGTTCACGCTGGCCTCGGGCATCGATGCGGTGCACTCGCTGGCCGCACGCGGGGTCACCTTCGATGCGCTGTTTGCCTGCAGCGACCTGCTGGCGATGGGAGCGATTCGCGCGGTGCAGGAGCAGGGCCGCAAGGTGCCGGACGACGTGTCGGTGGTGGGTTACGACGACATGCCGATGGCGGCGGCGTTCCAGCCGGCGCTCAGTTCGGTGCGGCAGGACTGGCAGGAGGGCGGCACCCTGCTGGCGCAGAAGATGCTGGCGCTGATCCGCGGCGAAGCCACCGATTCACAGGTGCTGCCGGTGGCGCTGGTGATGCGCGCTACCTGAGCTTTTCCTCTGCCGCGCTCGACTCGGAGCCGGTCTGTCGCGCGTGGGCGGGGGTGAGCGTGATGCGGAAACAACTGCCGCCGCCGGCAACCCGCACGTACTCCAGCAGCGCCTGGTTGGCCTCGGTCATCTGTCGGGCCAGGTACAGCCCCAGCCCGGTGCCGTATTCGTGGGTGGTGTAGAACGGCTCGAAGATCTGCGCCGCCACCTTGGGTGCGATGCCGGGGCCGCGGTCGATCACCTCGAGCGTGGGCACGCCGTGCTCGCCCGGGCGCGTCACCACCATCACCCGCGCCGGTTCGCCGGGCATGCGTCCGTAGCGCAGGGCGTTCTGCACCAGGTTCCACACCACCTGCTGCAGCTGCTGCGGATCGGCCACGGCGGCCACCGGCGCGCTGGAGTTGATCACCCGCAGCGAATCCTCGCCGATGTCGTTGCCCTGGCGGTATTCCTCCACGAAGGCATTGGCCCAGTGGCCCAAGTCCAGCGTCTCCGGGCGCGAGCGCTCGCGCCGCGACAGCTGCAGGATGTTCTCGATGATCTCGTTCAACCGCACGCAGTGGTTGTTGATGATCTCCACCATGCGCTGGTCGGCCGCGGGCATGTCGCGCGACTCCGCCAGCAGCTGGGCCGAGTAGCGGATCGCCGCCAGCGGGTTGCGGATCTCGTGGGCGATCGAGGCCGACAGCCGGCCCAGCGAGCTGAGCGTGAGCTCCTCGGCCCGGCGCGACAGCAGCGAGGTGTCGTCGAGGAAGATCAGCACGTGCGAGTCGTCGTTCGGCGCCAGCCGGGTGAAGCGCGGCACCACTTCGGGCACGCCGTCGGCCAGCTGGGTAGCGGTCTCGTCGAGCTTGCCGGAGGTCATCCAGTGGTACAGCCGGCGCGACAGCTCCGGCGCCAGCTGGCCGAGGTCGCGCTTGTCGGCGGACGGGTTGCCCAGAAGCATCCAGGCCGACTCGTTGAGCTGGTGGATGTGGTTGGCATCGTCCACCAGCAGCACGCCGGTCTTCATGCGCCGGATGATCAGCTCGTTGACCTGGGCCATGTTGGCCAGGTCGGTGCTGCGCTGTTCGGCGAGCGCCTCGGTGGCCCGCAGCTGGCGGCCGAGCACGTGGCACAGCGAGGTGCTGGCGAAATAGGCCAGCCCGAACAGGCCCGCCTCCAGCAGTTCATGGCTGTCGATCGAGCTGCCGTCCGGCGTCTCCAGCAGGGTGTGCCCGAGCATGCCCAGCGTGGCCAGCGAGGCGAAGAACAGCGACAGCCGCAGCGGCAACACCAGCGCGCCGGCGCTCAGGTTGACCGCCAGCATCATGGCGATGCCGATGCGCGCATCGTGCATCGCGATCACCGCCATCACGGCGACCCCGATGTCCACCACCAGGGTCAGCGACACGGTCAGCGGGGCGATCGCGGTGAGACGGCGCGTCAGCAGCAGGATCGCCAGCGCCACCAGCAGATAGCTCAGCACCACGGCGTGGGCGAAATCAGGACGCGTCAGCCGCAGCCACTGCATGCCGAGCGGGCTGAACGCCAGCGCCACGTACACCGCCGCCTGCGCCAGGCGGAAGTAGTTCAGGAAAAAAAGCTCGTGGCGCGTGGCCGTGGTGGCGCGACGGTTGCCCGAGGCGGGCGGCAGGGCTGCGCTGGACACGTCGAAGGGCACTCCACGGCGGATATCGGGGCTCGCGGGCGAGTATAGACGTGCGATCGCGCGTTGCGCAGCGCGCCGTGGAGCGCTCCTGCCGGCACCCGCCCTTTCCATCCGGCCCCGCTGCTGCGAAAATGCGCGGCCGTACTGCGCCGTTTTGCAATGGCCGGTGGACGCGCTCTGTTGCCGCCCTCCGCCCGTTCCACCCAGCGCTTTGCACGCCGGCAGCGCCCTCCAACCGCCGTCCGATCTCCCGAGCCCGCGCTGTCTTGTTGTTATGCGTGCGGTCGACCTGTCCCCCATTCACTCGAGGTATCGAATGAATTTCCACGAGTACCAGGCCAAAGAGCTGTTCGCGCAGTACGGCATTGCCGTTCCGCCGGGCAAGGTTGCCAATTCCCCCGACGCCGCCGTCGATGCCGCCAAGCACCTGGGCGGTTCGCAGTGGATGGTCAAGGCGCAGATCCACGCCGGCGGCCGCGGCAAGGCCGGCGGCGTCAAGTTCTGCCGCAGCCTCGACGATGTCCGCGCCGCCGCCAAGGGCATGCTCGGCGCCAACATGGAAACCTACCAGTCGGCCGGTCGCGCGCTGCCGGTGAACCTGGTGCTGGTCACCGACGCCACCGACATCGCCAAGGAGCTGTACCTGTCGATCCTGGTCGACCGTGACTCCAAGGCCGTCTCGTTCATCGCCTCCAAGCACGGCGGCGTGGATATCGAGCAGGTGGCCAAGGACACCCCGGAAGACATCCACACCATCGTGGTCGACTTCGTCGAAGGCCTGCAGCCGTACCAGTGCCGTCAGCTCGGCTTCGCCATGGACCTCAACGGCAAGCAGGTCAACCAGCTGACCAAGATCATGCTGGGCCTGTACAAGCTGTTCAACGAGCAGGATCTCGCTCTGGTCGAGCTGAACCCGCTGGCGATCCTCGAGGACGGCAACCTCGCCGCGCTCGACGGCAAGGTCAACTCCGACGACAACGCCGAGTTCCGTCATCCGAACCTGGCCGCGATGCGCGACCTGAGTCAGGAAGACGCGGCCGAGGCCGCCGCCGTGCAGCACAACCTCAACTACGTGACCATGGACGGCACCATCGGCTGCATGGTCAACGGCGCCGGCCTGGCGATGGCCACCATGGACGTGATCAAGCTGGCGGGCGGTGAGCCGGCCAACTTCCTCGACGTCGGCGGCGGCGCCACCAAGGAGCGCGTGACCGAGGCGTTCAAGCTGATCCTGTCCTCGGACAAGGTCAACTGCATCCTGGTCAACATCTTCGGTGGCATCGTGCGCTGCGACCTGATCGCCGAGGGCATCATTGCCGCGGTCAAGGAAGTGGGCCTGACCATTCCGGTGGTGGTGCGCCTGCAGGGCACCAATGTGGAGAAGGGCCGCGAGCTGCTGGCCAACTCCGGCCTGGCGATCACGCCGGCCGACGATCTCAACGATGCGGCGCAGAAAGCCGTGGCTGCGGCCAAGGCCTGAGGAGCAATCGAAACATGAGCGTTCTCGTCAATAAAAACACCAAGGTGCTGGTGCAGGGCTTCACCGGCCAGCAGGGCACCTTCCACGCCGAGCAGGCGATCGACTACGGCACCAAGATCGTCGGTGGCGTGACCCCGGGCAAGGGCGGCACCGAGCATATCGGCCTGCCGGTGTTCAACTCGGTCGATGAGGCCGTCGCCGAGACCGGCGCCGATGCGTCGGTGATCTTCGTGCCGCCGCCGTTCGCGGCCGACTCGATCCTCGAGGCGATCGATGCCGGCATCAAGGTGATCGTGGCGATCACCGAGGGCATCCCGGTGCTGGACATGCTGCGCGTGAAGAACGTGCTGGCCCAGCATCCGGAAACCGTGCTGATCGGGCCGAACTGCCCCGGCATCATCACCCCGGGCGAGTGCAAGATCGGCATCATGCCGGGCCACATCCACATGCCGGGCAAGGTCGGCATCGTCTCGCGTTCGGGCACGCTGACCTATGAAGCGGTGTTCCAGACCACCAACGAAGGCCTCGGCCAGAGCACGGTGATCGGCATCGGCGGCGATCCGATCAACGGCCTGAGCTTCATCGACTGCCTGAAGCTGTTCCAGGACGATCCGCAGACCGAAGGCATCATCATGGTCGGCGAGATCGGTGGTTCGGCCGAGGAAGACGCGGCCGAGTTCATCGCCGAGTACGTGACCAAGCCGGTGGTGTCGTTCATCGCCGGTGCCTCGGCTCCGGCCGGCAAGCGCATGGGCCACGCCGGCGCGATCATCTCCGGCGGCAAGGGCACGGCGGAAGCCAAGTTCGCCGCGCTGGAGAAGGCCGGCGTCACCACGGTGAAGTCCCCGGCCGATCTGGGCAAGACGCTCGCCAGGCTGATGAAGTAAGCCGGCGCCGCTTCGGCATCGACGCAAAAGGCCGCGCACCGCGCGGCCTTTTTTGCTTTGTGCGGCTATCAGCGTTCGCGGCGGCGCGCCGGTGGCCCGACACTCTCAGGTTCCCCGGCCCCTTCGTTCACTCCGGCACAAAAAAGCCGGCGATCGCTCGCCGGCTTTCCGAAGTTCCCGAACCCGTCGTTCAGTGGTGGCCGGAGAACGGCACCAGCTTGCGCAGGGTAGACGACGGGTGCGGCCACTTCGCGTCGGTCAGGTACGGGTGGTCGGGGTAGTTCAGCGCCAGCACCTTGCGCACCTGCTCGGCCTGCTGCTTGCGATCGAGCGAATCGTAGCTGCGGGCCAGGATGGCCAGCGCGTCGGCCGTCTGCGGCGACTGCTGGTAGTGCTCCACCACGTACTGGGCGCGATCGGCCGAGGCCACGAACGCCTTGTTGCGCAGGTAGAACTCCGCCACGTTGATCTCGAACTGCGCCAGCACGTTGCGCAGGTAGATCATGCGCTGGCGGGCGTCGGCGGCGTAGGCACTGTCCGGGAAGCGGCGGGTCAGCTCGGTGAAGTCGTCGAACGCCTTCAGGTTGTAGCCCTGGTCGCGGCGGCTCTGCGAATCGTCGCGCGAGATGTAGCGCTCGATGATGCCGGAGGTGCGGTCGAAATTGATCAGGCCGCGCAGGTAGTACGCGTAGTCGACGTGGGGGTTGGTCGGGTAGGTCTTGATGAAGCGGTTGACGGTGGAATAGGCGTCTTCCGGCTCGTTGTCCTTGTACTGGGCGTAGGCCAGCTCCAGCTGGGCCTGCTCGTTGTACTCGCCCGAGGGGAAGCGCGCGATCAGACGCTGATAAGCTTTCGCGGCGGCGGCGTAGTCGCCGTTTTCCAGATCGGTGTGGGCCTTCGCGTAGAGCTGGGCCAGCGGCATCGTGTCGATGGTGGCCTTCTTCTGGCCGAACATCGAGCAGGCGCTCATCGACAAGGCGAGGCCGAGCACGATGATCAGTTTGGATATACGCATGGGCAAAGGATTCAGATGTTTGATCGAAAAGGCATGATAGCCGAAACCAGTCGGGCCCCGCGGGGCACCGCATGACCACGATCCGGCACGAAGCGGCGGTGCCGCTGTCGGCGGCAGGCCGCAGGTTCGACCAGACCGTGGCCGAGATGTTCCCCGACTATTCGCGTTCGCGACTGGCCGGCTGGATCAAGGCCGGAGCGATCACCCTGGACGGCGTTACCGCGCCGCCGCGGCAGTTGCTCAAGGGCGGCGAGCAGGTCCGGCTGGAAGCGGAGTTGGCGGTGGAGGTCACCACCTCCGCCGAGGCCATCGCGCTCGACATCGTGCACGAGGACGAGCACCTGCTGGTGCTGAACAAGCCGGCGGGGCTGGTGGTACATCCGGGCGCGGGCAACCCGGCCGGAACCCTGCTCAACGCGCTGCTGCACCACGATCCGTTGCTGGCCGAGCTGCCGCGCGGCGGCATCGTGCACCGGCTGGACAAGGACACCTCCGGCCTGATGGTGGTGGCCAAGACCCTGGCCACGCACACGGCGCTGGTCGACATGCTGTCGCGCCACGACGTGGAGCGTCAGTACGAGGCGCTGGTGCTCGGCACGCTGGTCGCCGGCGGCACCGTGGACGCACCGATCGGGCGCCACATGGGTGATCGCTTGCGCCAGGCGGTGCGCGACGAGGAGGACGGCAAGCGGGCAGTGACGCATTACCGGGTGCGCGAGCGGTTCCGTGCCCACACGCTGGTGCAGTGCAACCTGGAGACCGGTCGCACCCACCAGATCCGCGTGCACATGGGCCACATCCACCACCCGCTGGTCGGCGACCCGCTGTACGGCGGCGGGCTGCGTCTGCCCAAGGGCGCTGGCGAAGGACTGGTGCTGGCGCTGCGGGCGTTCCGGCGCCAGGCGCTGCACGCGGAGCGACTGGCGTTCGTGCATCCGGCGAACGACGAGCCGATGGCGTTCGAGGCGGCCCGGCCGGCAGACTTCGCCGCGCTGATCGCGGCTGTGCGAGCCGATACCGAGGAGCGCGGACTTGAGCACGACTGAGCCGCGCGCGGATCGGCGGGTGCCCTTGCCACGCGATCCCTCGCCGCCTGACGCAGTGGCGCTGGCATGAGCGAGGGAGGGTATGCGCCGGAGTGGGTGGCCGCGCCGGGCGTGCGTGCCGCGGTCAGCACGCGCCAGATGGATGGCGTGTCGCAGCCGCCCTACGCGCAGTTCAATCTGGGGCTGCGCAGCGGTGAGGCGCCGGATGCGGTAAGGGAAAATCGGCGGCGACTGGCCGGGTTGCTCGCGCTGCCGAACGAGCCGGTGTGGCTGCAGCAGGTGCATGGCACCGACGTGGCAGTCATTGCCAACCGCCTGCCGCCGGCTGAACCCGTGGCCGATGCCGCGGTGACGCGCGAGCTGGACCGGCCGCTGGCGATCCTCACCGCCGACTGCCTGCCGCTGTTGTTGTGCAGCGACGACGGCGCAGTGGTGGGCGCCGCCCATGCGGGCTGGCGCGGGCTGGCCGCGGGCGTGATCGAGCGTACCGTGGCATCGATGGAGGTGGAGCCGGCGCGTGTGCGGGTCTGGCTCGGGCCGTGCATCGGGCAGCCCAGTTACGAGGTGGGCGAGGAAGTACGCAACGCCTTCGTCGACGCCGACAGCGGTGCGGCCGCGTGCTTCCTCGCCACCCGCGCGGGCCACTGGCGTTGCGATCTGGCGGCGCTCGCACGACGTCGGCTGCGAGCGCTTGGCGTGACTGCCCTGGCTGGCGGCGGGTTCGACACGTTTACCGACGCGCGTTTCTACTCGTACCGCCGCGACGGTGCTGCCAGCGGCCGTTTCGTCAGCCTGATCTGGCGCTCCGGCACAGCGACCTGAGCACGCCGCTCAGGCGGCCAGGCGCTCCAGGAACGAATTGCACCACGCGGTGATGTCCTGCTTCTGCAGCACGTCCATCATCGCGCGCCAGCGCTGGCGACGCTCCCGCAACGGCATGTCCAGTGCGCGTTCCAGCGCCTGGGCGACCTCGGCCGGATCGGCCGGGTTGACCAGCAGCGCATCGGTCAGCTCCTCGGCGGCGCCGGCGAAGCGCGAGAGCACCAGCACGCCGGGGTTCTTCGGATCCTGGCAAGCCACGTATTCCTTGGCGACCAGGTTCATGCCGTCGCGCAGCGGCGTGATCAGCGCCACGCGGGCGGTGCGGTAATAGCCGGCCAGCAGCCGGTGCGGGAACGACTGGTTGACGTACCGGATCGGCACCCAGTCGGGCGCGGCGTATTTGCCGTTGATGTGCCCGGCGGCCCGCTCCAGCTCGCGCCGGATCTGCCGGTACTCCGGCACGCTGCCGCGCGAGGGCGGCGCGATCTGCAGGAAGGTGATCTGCCGGTGCAGCTGCGGCGCGCGCTCGAGCAGGTGGTCGTATGCCTTGAACCGCTGCGGCAGCCCCTTGGAATAGTCCAGTCGATCCACTCCGATGATCAGCGCGCGTCCCTGCAGGCTCGCGCGCAGCTGGTGGATCTCTTCCAGCGACGCTGCCTCGCGCGCGGTCTGCGCGGCGAGGTCGGTCTCGATGCTGATCGGAAACACGCCGGCGCGGAAGCTGCGGCCGTTCGGCGCGCGCAGGCGTCCGCCCGGGCGCATGGCGCCGCCGATCTCGTGCAGAAAGTAATCTTCCAGCGCGCGCAGGTCGCGCGCCGTGTGCAGGCCCACCAGGTCGTACGCGGCGAGTTTCTCGAACAGCGAGCGATGCTGCGGCAGTCCGATCAGCAGGCCGGCGGCCGGCAGCGGCGTGTGCAGGAAGAAACCGATGCGGTTGGTCACGCCAAGCTCGCGCAGGCGCTCGGCCAGCGGGATCAGGTGGTAGTCGTGCACCCAGAGCGTGTCGTCCGGCTGCAGCAGGTCGACCAGCCGGTCGGCGAACAGCGCGTTGACCCGGAAGTAGGCGTCCAGATGCTCGCGCTGGTAGTCCACCAGATCCGGCCGGTAATGCAGCAGCGGCCACAGCGCACGGTTGGCGAAACCGGCATAGAACTGGTCGTGGTCGGCGCGGGTGAGGTCCATCGTGGCGTAATCGATGGTGCCGTCACGCACGTGCTTGACCGCACCGGCGTCGGCGCTGACCTTGCCGCTCCAGCCAAACCAGAGCCCTCCGCGTTCCTTCATTGCCACCCGCATGGCCGAGGCAAGGCCGCCGGTCGCAGTCTGCTCCGGCAGCGCGACGCGATTGGACACGACCACCAGGCGGCCGGGTTTCTTGGAATGGTTCACAGCGCGTCCTCCCAGCGGCGCGACAGCCGCATCGCGGCCTGGATCAGGCCGACCATCGAGTAGGTTTGCGGGAAATTGCCCCAGTGCTCGCCGGTGGCCGGTGCGATGTCTTCCGACAGCAGGCCCAGCGGATTGCGGTGGGAAAGCATCAGTTCGAACATCGCCCGCGCGCGCTCGTGGCGGCCGGTGGCGGCGAGCGCTTCGATGTACCAGAACGTGCAGATGTTGAAGCTGGTTTCCGGCGCACCGAAATCGTCCGGCGCGATGTAGCGGAAGAGGTAGTCGCCGCGCCCCAGCGCTGCGCCGACCGCATCCACGGTGGCGACGAAGCGTGGGTCCATCGCGTCGATGAAGCCGATGTCCGCCAGCAGCAGCAGGCTGGCGTCCAGGTGCTCGCCATCGTAGGCGTCGACGAAGTGGCCTCGCGCCTCGTTCCAGCTGCGCGCGAGGATCCGCTCGCGCAGCGCCACGGCGTGGCCGTGCCAGTTGCGTGCACGGTCGTCCAGGCCCAGCTCGGTGGCGATGTGCGCCAGCCGGTCGCAGGCGGCCCAGCACATGGCGGCCGAGTAGGTGTGCACCGCGGCACGTCCGCGGAACTCCCACAGTCCGGCATCGGGCTGCTCGGCCATGCGCAGCGCCAGCCGGCCCATCCGCTCCAGCCGCTCGAAGGTGCGTGTGTCGCCGCGCTGCTCCAGCCGACGGTCGAAAAACAGCTGCGCCGACGCCAGCACGACCGAACCGTAGACGTCGTTCTGCCGCTGCCGCCAGGCGTCGTTGCCAACCCGCACCGGGCCCATGCCGCGGTAACCCGCCAGATGCGGCTCGGTGCGTTCGTGCAGTTCGCGCTCGAACGCGATGCCGAATACCGGGCCAATCTCGTCGTCGTCCTCGGCCGATACCAGGTTGAACACGTAGCGGATGTAGTTTTCCATCGTGCGGGTGGCGCCCAGCCGGTTGAGCGCGCGCACGGTAAAGGCGGCGTCGCGCAGCCAGCAGTTGCGATAGTCCCAGTTGCGCTCGGTGTCGGCCGCCTCCGGAATCGAGGTGGTCAGCGCGGCCACGATGGCGCCGGTCGGCTCGTACTGGCACAGCTTGAGCGTCACCGCGGCACGGATCACCGCCTCCTGCCATTCGTACGGCACCGACAGGTAGCGCACCCAGTCGCGCCAGTACTGGCGCGTGCGCTGCAGCGCCAGCGCGATGAAATCGGCCGGGCTCTCGTCGAGCGTCTCGTCCGGCCCGAACACGAAGTGCACTGGTCGGTCCAGCCCGAACGGCAGCGCGCGTTCGATCATCGGCACCGGCACGTCGCTGGTCATGCGCAGGGTGATGTCGCTCAGCCGGTAGCGCAGGTGGTTGCTGCCCGAGGTAGGGGTCGCCGCTTCGGCACCGTAGCCGCGCAACGGCCGCATCAGCACGCGAATGCGCGGGGACCCGGCCAGCGGCCGCACCTGCCGCGCGATCATCACCGGGTGGAACAGCCGCCCGTGCGCGCGATAGCGGGGGCAGAAATCGATGATCTCGATGGCGCCGCCGTGGCGGTCGTACAGCCTCGTCACCAGCACCGCCGTATTGGGCTCGTACTGCTGCTCGCTGCGGGCCATGTCGTGCAGCTCGATGCTCCAGTCGCCCCCCTCGCGCTCGGGCGAGAGCAGGGCACAGAAGCTCGCGTCGCTGTCGAAGGTGGGCAGGCATGCCCACACGATGCGGGCCTGGGGGTCGATCAGCGCAGCGACGCAGCCATTGCCGATCACACCCAGCTCAAGATGATGGGGCTGGCTCGGTGTCCGGGGCAGGGACATGCGGGGAGGCTCCTTGCATCAGGGCGTCGTGTACGCGAAGCAACCAATGCTGCACGGCAGCAGTGCTAGGCAGCGTGAAGCGGGCGGCGGTCGGCCGCCGCGCACCCACCAGGACGCCATCTCCGCCTTCGCGGGCCGCGGCATCGAAGGCGTGTTCGTCGGTGAGGTCGTCGCCGACGTACACCGGCCGCCGCCCGGCAAACGGCGGCTGCCGCATCAGCTCGCGCAGCGCCTTGCCCTTGTCCATGCCGGCCGGCTTGATCTCCATCACCAGGTTGCCGGCCTGCAGCTCGTAGCCCGGGGTGCCCTGCGCCAGCAGCTCGGCGGCCTCGCGCATGGCGTCGAAGCGTTGCGGCATGCGCCGGCAGTGCAGCGCGATGGCCGCGCCCTTGTCTTCCAGCTGCACGTCCAGCTGCTGCGCCAGCGACGCCGCGCGCTGCACAAGCTGCTCGCGCGCCGTGGCGTCGACCGGATGGTCGTGGCGTCGGCCGTCGGCGTGGCGCAGCTGCAGCCCGTGCAGGCCGGCCATCGCCCACGGCCGGGCGAACAGTGCGTCGAGGTCATCCAGCGCGCGGCCACTGACCAGCGCCATTGCCCCGCCGAGCATCCGGTGCAGGCCCTGCAGCAAGGTGAGGAGCGGCTCCGACACCTGGACCGCGGCCGGATCGTCCTGGAAATCAAGCAGGGTGCCGTCCACGTCGAGAAACAACGCCCAGTGGGCATCGGGCGCTGGCAGTGGCGGTGCGGGAAGGGTGTCGGGGGCGGTGATCGGCGCTGGCGTGTTCATTGCGCCAGCCTAGCGACGGCGGCGTGAAAGGCGGGGCTATCCGCTTGAATCGCCCCGGCTTGTCCGCATCTTGCGCTGCAGTGGCGGCCGCGCCGCCAGAACCTTTGAGAGGGGAACACCCATGCGGATGGACAAGCTCACCTCGCGTTTCCAGCAGGCGCTGGCCGACGCGCAGTCGCTGGCGGTAGGCCGCGACAACAACATGCTCGAACCGGTGCACGTGATGGTCGCCCTGCTCGACCAGCAGGGTGGCTCCACCGCGCCGCTGCTGACCCAGGCGCAGGTCAACGTGCCGGCGCTGCGCCAGCGCGTGGGCGAGATGCTGCAGCGGCTGCCGCAGGTCAGCGGGCAGGAAGGCAACATCAACGTCGGCAATGACCTGTCGCGCCTGCTCAACCTCACCGACAAGCTGGCACAGCAGCGCGGCGACCAGTTCATCGCCAGCGAGCTGTTCGTGCTGGCGGCGCTGGAGGACAAGGGGGAGCTGGGCAGCGCGCTCAAGGCCGCCGGTGCACAGAAGGCGGCCATCGAAGCGGCGATCGAGAAGCTGCGCGGCGGCGAAAAAGTGCAGAGCGAGAACGCCGAGGAACAACGCCAGGCGCTGGAAAAGTACTGCATCGACCTCACCGAGCGTGCCGAGAGCGGCAAGCTCGATCCGGTGATCGGCCGCGACGAGGAAATCCGCCGCACCATCCAGGTGCTGCAGCGGCGCACCAAGAACAACCCGGTGCTGATCGGCGAACCCGGCGTGGGCAAGACGGCCATCGTCGAGGGCCTGGCCCAGCGCATCATCAAGGATGAAGTGCCCGAAGGGCTGCGCGGTCGCCGTGTGCTGTCGCTGGACATGGGCGCATTGATCGCCGGTGCCAAGTTCCGCGGCGAGTTCGAGGAGCGACTCAAGGCCGTGCTCAGCGACCTGTCCAAGCAGGAAGGCCGGGTGATCCTGTTCATCGACGAGCTGCACACCATGGTCGGTGCCGGCAAAGCGGACGGCGCGATGGATGCCGGCAACATGCTCAAGCCGGCGCTGGCGCGCGGCGAGCTGCACTGCATCGGCGCCACCACGCTGGACGAGTACCGCAAGTACATCGAGAAGGACGCGGCGCTGGAGCGGCGCTTCCAGAAGGTGTTCGTGGGCGAGCCCACGGTGGAAGACACCATTGCGATCCTGCGCGGCCTGAAGGAGCGCTACGCAGTGCATCACGGGGTGGAAATCACCGACCCGGCGATCGTCGCCGCGGCGACGTTGTCCAACCGCTACATCCCCGACCGCCAGCTGCCGGACAAGGCGATCGACCTCATGGACGAGGCGGCCAGCCGCATCCGCATGGAGATCGATTCCAAGCCGGAGGAACTCGATCGCCTCGAGCGCCGGCTGATCCAGCTGAAGATCCAGCGCGAGATGCTGAAGAAGGAGAGGGACGAGGAGTCGAAGAAGCGCCTCGCCGACCTGGAAAGCGACATCGAAACGCTGGAGCGCGAGTTCTCCGACCTCAACGAGATCTGGAAATCCGAGAAGGCCGCGCTGCAGGGCGCAACCAAGGTGAAGGAACAGATCGAGGCGGCGCGCGTCGAGCTTGAGGCCGCCCAGCGCCGTCAGGACTACGCCGCCATGAGCGAGATCCAGTACGGCCGCCTGCCGGAACTGGAGAAGCAGCTCGCCGCGGCGCAGGCCGCCGAGCAGCAGGGCGACTTCAAGCTGGTGCAGGACCGCGTCACCGCCGAGGAGATCGCCGAGGTCGTTTCGCGCTGGACCGGCATCCCGGTCTCGAAGATGCTCGAGGGCGAGCGCGAGAAGCTGCTCAAGATGGAAGACGCGTTGCACACCCGCGTGGTCGGGCAGGAGGAGGCGATCAAGGTGGTCGCCGATTCGGTGCGCCGTTCGCGCGCCGGGCTGTCCGACCCCAACCGCCCCAGCGGCTCGTTCCTGTTCCTCGGCCCCACCGGCGTGGGCAAGACCGAGCTGTGCAAGGCGCTGGCGGAGTTCCTGTTCGACTCGGCTGATGCCATGGTACGCATCGACATGAGCGAGTTCATGGAGAAGCACGCGGTCAGCCGGCTGGTCGGTGCGCCGCCGGGCTACGTCGGCTACGAGGAGGGCGGTTATCTCACCGAGGCGGTACGTCGTCGCCCGTACAGCGTGATCCTGCTGGACGAGGTGGAGAAGGCGCATCCGGACGTGTTCAACATCCTGCTGCAGGTGCTCGACGACGGTCGCCTCACTGACGGCCAGGGACGCACGGTGGACTTCCGCAACACGGTCATCGTGATGACCTCCAACCTCGGCTCGCACCAGATCCAGGAGCTGGCGGGCGACGATTCGGCCGAGGCCTACACGCAGATGAAGGCCGCGGTGATGGGCGTGGTGCAGGCGCACTTCCGGCCGGAGTTCATCAACCGGCTGGACGACATCGTGGTGTTCCACCCGCTGACCAAGCCGGAGATCCGCCAGATCGCGCGGATCCAGTTGCGCAGCCTGGAGAAGCGGCTGGCCGAGCGTCAGCTCGGGCTCACCATCAGCGAGAAGGCGCTGGACCTGCTGGGCAACGTTGGCTTCGATCCGGTGTACGGGGCGCGGCCGCTGAAGCGGGCGATCCAGCAGCAGGTGGAGAACCCGCTGTCGCGCGAGATTCTCGAGGGCCGTTTCCCGGGTGGTACCACGGTGGCGGTCGATGCCGAGGGCGGACGCCTGGTGTTCGACAAGACCTGATTTTCCTCGTCAGGCGCCCAACAAGAAGCCCGCCTTTCGGCGGGCTTCTTTCGTTGCCTGCATCAGGCCATGCGGCTTACCAGTGGTAGGCCACCGACGCGTAGTAGTAGGCGCCGCTGAAACCGTACGGCGACGAGTTCGGATACGGCAGGATGATGTTGAAGGCGCTAGTGCGCGGCTGGTTCTTGTCCGGGTACTCGTTAGTGACGTTGTTGCCGCCCACGCTGAAGGTCCAGTCGTTCCAGTTGTAGGCCGCCGACAGGTCCAGCAGCACGGCGGAACCGAAGGTCTGGTCGCCGCTGGGCACGGAGGCGAACGTGGTCCACTCGCCGTAGCGGGTCAGCTGGCCGTGGAAGGTCCAGTTGTTGACGGTCCAGTCGCCGGCCACGAACGCCTTGGTCTTGGGGGTGCCCTTGGTGATGCGGCCCTGCTCGGCGCGATCGATGATCGGCAGGTCAAGCCCGGCCAGACCGAGCTGCGGCGGGTTCGGCGCGATGTTGCGGATGGTGGTCTTGTTGTAGTTGAAACCACCCGTGAGCTTGACCGAGGAGTTCTGCAACTCGATCGGATAGGTCGAGACCAGATCCACGCCGCGGGTGCGGGTATCGACCGCATTGGTGAAGAAGCGACCGCCGCTGACGAACGGGATGCCGACCGAGGTCAGGTAGTTCTGCACGGCGTCGCCGACCAGGTTGCCGCTGAGGATGATGCGATGGTCGATGTCGATCTGGTACAGGTCCAGCGTGGTGTACAGGCCGCTGGTCGGTGTGAGCACCAGGCCGAAGCTGTAGTTGCGCGACTTCTCCGGCTTCAGCGCCTGGGCTCCCAGCGCCTGCGCCGCCGGATCGGTCACCGGGAAGGTGCGGATGGTGTACGGCACCAGCACGCCGTTGCCCTGGTTGACGAAGTTGATCGCGGTGGAGGAGTAGTACTCCTGCTGCAGCGACGGCGCGCGGAAGCCGTTGGACACCGTGCCGCGCAGCGCCACCGTGTCGTTGAACGCGTAGCGGCCGGAGGCCTTGGCCGAGGTGGTGCTGCCGAAGTCGCTGTAATGCTCGTAGCGCGCGGCCAGGCCGGCGGAGAACTTGTAGGTCAGGTCGCTTTCCAGGTCGAGGTACACGGCGCGGCTGTTGCGGCCGTGGGTACCTGCGTCGCCTGGCCGGTAGCCGGGGAATACCTGTGCGCCGGCACCGGCATAGGACGCCTGGTCGCCTTCCTTGATGGTGAACTTTTCGTGCCGGTACTCGACGCCCCAGGCGACCGTCAGCGGACTCTGCAGGCCAGCCACGTCGAAGTCCCGGCTGAAGTCGCCGTTGAAGGAATCCTGCCGGTTGGTCAGCGTGCCGATGTAGAACCCGGTCGGCGAGTCGGCGCCCAGCGAGTAGTTGTAGGTATCGGCGGTGTTGAGCTTCCAGTGGTTGCCGCCGGTGTTGGCGCTGAGGTCGTAGTTCCAGTCAGCCACCTTGCCGCGCAGGCCGAGGACCTCGGAATCGTCGCGGATCGCGCTGTTCTCGATCGGCAGGTAGCCGTTCGGGTAGACCGCGTCCGCGCCGGAGCCATTGGTGTTGTACTGCGACAGCGAGCGGAAGAAGCCGCCTGCACTCACGTTGCGCTTGTTGAACAGGGTGAACGCATACAGCTGCGCGTCCGGCGTGAGGTCGTACTGGGCGTTGATCGCGGCCTGCTTGGAGCGGGTCAGCGGCAGGCCGTAGTGGAAGGTGGTGGTGTTGTAGGTGGGGTCGGCCGGGTAGCGCTGGTCCGGACCGGCGCGGTTGGTCGGGTCCTGGTGGGTGACGTTGGCGCTCAGGTGCACCCAGCCCTTGTCGCCGAGGTTGAATCCGCCGTCGACGCCGCCCTGCCAGGTTTCGCCATCGCCGCCGTCGTACTGGCCCCGGCTCAGCGACGCCGAGCCGTGCCCGGCGCCGCCCTTGAGGATGATGTTGATCACGCCGGCGATCGCATCGGAGCCGTACTGGGCGGCAGCGCCGTCGCGCAGCACCTCGACGTGGTCGATGGCGTTGACCGGGATCGCGTTGATGTCCACCGGCGACGAGCCGCGGCCGAGCGAGCCGTTGACGTTGACGATGGCGGTCGGGTGCTGGCGCTTGCCGTTGATCAGCACCAGCGTGTGGTCCGGCGCCAGACCGCGCAGCTGCGCCGGCTGGGTGGCGTCGGTGGCGTCCGTGACCGACGGCTGCGGGAAGTTGAACGACGGCAGCAGCGTGCGCAGTGCGGAGGCCAGGTTCGGCGCGCCGGTGCCCTCGAGGTCTTTCGGCGTGAGCACGTCGATCGGCGCCAGGGAGGTCGATTCGGTGCGGTCGAACGAGCGGGTGCCGGTGACCACTACCGTCTGCAGTTCGGTGGTCTTCTTGGTTGCCGGCTCGGTGGCGTCCTGCGCCAGCGCAGCCTGCGACAGCGCGAGCAAGGTGGCCGCGGCCAGGGTGGTGCGGGTCAGCAAGCGTCGTGTGGACATGTGGAGTTCTCCCCGGGGGTCGGTCTGGCCGCTACGGCGCGGCAAAAATCCCTGCAACGAGGCGTCACCGCTGCGGTGTTCCGCATTTTGTTGCGATGCGCCATGAGTCCCTAGTTGTCCGAAACTAGGTAGCCGTCGCGCACGTGTCAACCAGACATTCGTCATGGTGCTGCGCCGCGAGGCGATGGCCGGCGCGCTACCATGACCCTTGAAAAGGGCGACGGCGCCGCCATCGTCGCGCGCAGTTCGCGCCACCCACGAGAATCCGATCCATGCCCATCTATGCCTTTGCCTGCACCGCCTGCGGCCATTCGTTCGATCGCCTGCAGAAGCTGTCCGACGCCGATCCTGCCCAATGCCCCGCGTGTGGCGCGGCGCAGGTGCAACGCCAGGTGACCGCGCCATCGTTCCGGCTCGCCGGGAGCGGCTGGTACGAGACCGACTTCAAGAAGGACGGCGACAAGAAGCGCAATCTGGCTGGCGACGCGGGCGCCGCACCCGCTGCTGCCCCGGCGGCCGCTCCGGCTCCTGCCGCTGCGCCCGCCCCGGCCCCGGCCGCTGCCGCCAGCAGCGACTGAGCGGCACACGGTTCAAACCCGGTTTGGGATCCGCGCGATAGCGTGCACCCGTCCAATCACGAGGGGACCTGCATGCGAACCATCCCTGCCACCGCCGGCGGCGTCCTGGCCGTCGCCGCCTTGTGGGCGCTAGCCGCCGCGCCGCTGCGGGCCCAGTCCTGGAACGACCCGGTGCGCTGCGTCAGCAACGACGGTCACTACGCACGCTGCGTGATGCCATGGCGCGACGCCCGCCTGCTCAAGCAGGAGTCGAAGGCCGCCTGCATCCGCGGGCAGAGCTGGGGAGTGGAACGCGGCGTGCTGTGGGTCGATCGCGGCTGTCGCGGGTTGTTCGGGGCGCAGGAGTGGCGCGAGTACGGCGACGACCGGGACCGCGACGACCGGGACTACCACGGCCGCTGGCACGACCGCGACGATCGCGATGATCGCGATGATCGCGACGGAGGCCGCCACGGCGGCTGGCGGCCGGGCCCTGGCTGGGACCGGCAGATCCGCCTGCAATGCGACAGCAACCAGAAGCGCTACCAGCTGTGCCAGGTGGATCTGGGCGGGCGGGGACATGCGCGGCTGGTGCGCCAACTGTCGGACGCGCGCTGCACCGAGGGCTACAGCTGGGGTTTCAACCGCGCCGGTGTGTGGGTCGCCCACGGCTGCCGAGGGCAGTTCGTGATCGACCGTCGCTGGTGACGGGCGAGTCCGGATAAGCCGCTGCGGTTGCGCCGACGCGGCGCCCGGCAGCGGCGGCGGTGGTAACATCGGCGGCCTTTTCCTCGCCCCACGCCGCCGCCGCGGCCCGGAGTTTCAAGCGCATGCGCACGCATTACTGCGGACTCATCGACGAGTCCCTGGTCGGCCAGACCGTCACGCTATGCGGCTGGGTCAACAAGACCCGCCTGCAGTCCCACGTCGCCTTCATCGACCTGCGCGATCACGAAGGGCTGGCCCAGGTGGTGGTGGAGCGCGAGAACGCCAGCGCGTTCGCGGTGGCGGGCGAGGTGGGCTACGAGTACTGCCTGCGCGTCACCGGCACGGTCCGCGCACGGCTCGCCGCCAATGACAAGCTGAAGACCGGCACGGTCGAGCTGCTGGCCGACAAGGTGGAGATTCTCAACGCCGCGAAGGATCTTCCCTTCGCGCTGCACGAGAACCCGAACGAGGACATGCGGATGACCTACCGCTACCTCGACCTGCGCCGCCCGGAGATGCAGGCGATGATGCGCAAGCGCATCAAGCTGGTACAGGAGCTGCGTCGCTACCTTGATCAGCGCGGCTTCCAGGACATCGAGACGCCGATCCTGACCAAGGCCACGCCGGAAGGTGCGCGCGACTACCTGGTGCCCAGCCGCGTGCATGCCGGCCAGTTCTACGCGCTGCCGCAGTCGCCGCAGCTGTTCAAGCAGATCCTGATGATGGCGGGCTTCGACCGCTACTACCAGATCGCCCGCTGCTTCCGCGACGAGGACCTGCGCGCCGACCGCCAGCCGGAATTCACCCAGCTCGACCTTGAGTTTGCGTTCGTCGAAGAGCAGGACGTGCAGGACTTCGTGGAGGAGCTGATCCGCCACGTGTTCCGCGAAGTGCAGGGCGTGGAGCTGGACGCCGCCTTCCCGCGCATGACCTGGGAAGAGGCGATGCGCCGATTCGGCTCGGACAAGCCCGACCTGCGCATTGCGCTGGAGCTGGTCGACGTGGCCGACGCACTGAAGCACGTCGAGTTCAAGGTGTTCGCCGAGCCGGCCAACGATCCGGCCGGTCGCGTCGCCGCGCTGCGCGTGCCCGAGGCCGCCACGCTGTCGCGCAAGGAGATCGACACGCTGACCGAGTACGTCGCCCGCTACGGCGCCAAGGGCCTGGCGTGGCTCAAGGTGGAAGACCTGGCCAAGGGCCGTGAGGGCATCAACTCGCCGGTGGCCAAGTTCCTCGACGACGCGGCGCTGGACGGTTTGCTCAAGGCCACCGGCGCGCAGACCGGCGACATCGTGTTCGTCGGCGCCGGCAAGTGGAAGGCGGTCACCGACTTCATGGGCGCGCTGCGGCTGAAGGTCGGCAAGGACCGCGGCCTGGTCGAGAACAGCTGGAAGCCGCTGTGGGTCACCGACTTCCCGATGTTCGAATACGACGAGGAGGAGCAGCGCTTCGTCGCCCTGCATCACCCGTTCACCGCGCCCAAGGTCGACGACATCGCCGCCCTCAAGGCCAACGCGGCCAACGCGGTGAGCCGCGGCTACGACATGGTGCTCAACGGCAACGAGATCGGCGGCGGCTCGATCCGTATCCATCGCCCCGACATGCAGAGCGCGGTGTTCGAGCTGCTGGGCATCGGCGCGGAGGAGGCCGAGATGAAGTTCGGCTTCCTGCTCAAGGCGCTGAAGTTCGGCGCGCCGCCGCACGGTGGCCTGGCGTTCGGCATCGACCGCATCGCCGCGCTGATGGCCGGCACCGAGTCGATCCGCGACGTGATCGCCTTCCCCAAGACCACCAGCGCGCAGGACCTGATGACCGATGCGCCGTCACCGGTCAGTGCGCCGCAACTGAAGGAGCTGCACGTGGCCGTGGCGGCAACGGAGCCGGCCCGGGGCGGTTGATGCGCGTCTCCCGGGCCACCCCGACCTCTCGTCGACCGCTCGCTGCGCGAGCGTCCGTGGGGACATGCGGCCGCGGAACCGCCCGGCGATGATCGAGCACGTGATCCTGCTGCACGGGCTGTGGATGCGCGGCTTCGCCCTGGCCATGCTGCACCGACGCATGATGGAGGCGGGTTTTCGCGTCCATCGTTTCGATTATCTCAGTGTCGCCAACACCCAGGAGCGCATCCTGGAGCAGCTGCACGGGCGCATCACCGAACTGGGCGAGCAGGCGGCGGCGGTGCACCTGGTCGGGCATAGCCTGGGCGGGCTGCTGGCACTGGAGGTTTGCCGCGCGCCGGCGCTGCCGGGCGGGCGGGTGGTGTGCCTGGGGTCGCCATTGATGGGCAGTGCTGCGGCGCGCGAATTCTCCGGCCTAGGCCGCAGCGGCGAGGCGTTGCTGGGCCACAACCGCGAGCTGCTGGAAAGAGGCTACGAGTGCTGGGACGGTCCGCGCGAAGTCGGCATGATCGCGGGCCGCTCACCGATCGGGCTGGGCGCCGTGCTGGCCCATATCGAGGGCGAGCACGACGGGACCGTGGCGGTGGCGGAGACCCGTCTGCCGGGGCTGGCCGACCACTGCGTGGTGGACACCAGCCACACCGGGCTGCTGTTCTCCGCCGACGTGGCGCGCCTGACCGCCCGCTTCCTGCGCTCGGGGCGGTTCGCCGACGCCAGCATGCCGGCGACCCCGTCGTCCTGACCCGCACGGCTGGCTTCCACTGCACCGCGGTGGATGGGGTAAAATTCCGCGTTCGCTCACACGCCAGGTTGTGCAAAGTCATGGGTAGAGGCCCGTCCATCGAAGGTCGCAAGAACGCCGAAGACGCCAAGCGCGCCAAGGTGTTCACCAAGCTGATTCGCGAGATCACCGTCGCGACCCGCGCCGGAGTCGCCGATCCGGCCGCCAACCCGCGGCTGCGCGCGGCGGTGGACAAGGCGCTGGCAGCCAACATGACCAAGGACACCATCGAGCGCGCGATCAAGCGCGGCTCGGGTGCCGACGGCGGCGCCCACATGGAAGAGCTGCGCTACGAGGGCTACGGCCCGGCCGGCATCGCGCTGATCATCGAGTGCTTCACCGACAACCCCACCCGCACCGTGGCCGACGTGCGCCACGCGCTCACGCGTCACGGCGGCAACCTCGGTACCAGCGGCTCGGTGGCGTTCCAGTTCACCCGCTGCGGCGAGCTGGTGTTCGCCACCGGCGGCGATGAGGCGGCCGAGGAAAAGGTGCTCGAGGCGGCACTGGAAGCCGGTGCCGACGACGTCATCAACGAGAACGGCGAGAGCACCGTGGTGTGCGCGCCGGAAAGCTTCGAAGCGGTGCAGCAGGCGCTGATCGGTGCAGGGCTGGAGTCGGCCCATGCCGGCGTGGTCATGCGCCCGAACAACCGCGTGGCGGTGCCCGACGATGCGCTCGAAACCCTGCACGACCTGCTCGAGCGGCTCGATGCGCTGGACGACGTCAGCGAGGTTTATCACAACGCCGCGCTGCCGGCCGAGGCCGCCGGGTAGGCCAGGGCACCGGCCGTCACGGCCTGCCGCTGCGCCCGCCATTTGCCATGACCCGCATCCTCGGCATCGACCCGGGCAGTCAGCGTACCGGTGTGGGCATTCTGGATGTCGACGCCCAGGGCAAGCTGTCGCACGTGTATCACGGTGCGCTGGCCGTGGCCGGCGAGGCGACGTTCCCGCTGCGGCTGAAACGCATCTTTGACGGGCTGTGTGACATCATCGCCGCCCACAAGCCGGACGAGTGCGCCATCGAGCGCGTGTTCATGGCGCGCAATCCCGACTCGGCATTGAAACTCGGGCAGGCGAGGGGCGCTGCGATCTGTGCGGTGGTCAGTCAGGGGATCGTGGTGCACGAGTACGCAGCAACCGAAGTAAAGCAGTCCGTGGTCGGCAGTGGTCGCGGCGACAAGACCCAGGTGCAGCACATGATCGGCATCCTGCTGGGGCTCAAGGGCCCGCTGCAGGCCGATGCCGCCGATGCCTTGGCCATCGCCGTCACGCACGCACACACCCGCGCCAGCCTCGCCCGCGTGGGGATTCCGCGCACGGCCTGGAGGCGCGGGCGATGATCGGTCGCCTGCGCGGCACCCTCGTTTCCAAGCAGCCGCCGTGGCTTCTGATCGACGTCGGTGGCGTGGGTTACGAGCTGGAGGCGCCGATGTCGACCATTTACGACCTGCCTGCCACCGGCAAGGAAGTGACCCTGCTTACCCATCACGCGGTGAAGGAAGACAGCGTCGCGTTGTACGGCTTCATGCATGAGACCGAGCGCACGCTGTTCCGCAACCTGCTCAAGGTCTCGGGCATCGGCGCCAAGATTGCGCTGGCGGTGCTCTCGGGCGCATCCACCGCGGACTTCGCCCGGCTGGTACATGCCGGCGACGTGGTGGCGCTGACCAAGATCCCCGGTATCGGCAAGAAGACCGCCGAGCGCATCGTGGTGGAGTTGCGCGATCGCGTGGACGGCCTCACGGTGAGCCTGCCGGGGATGCCGGCGAGCGCCGGCGCACCGCTGGACGCTGCCGGCGAAGCCACGGTCGCGCTGCAGCAACTGGGCTACAAGCCGGTGGAAGTCACCCGGCTGGTGCAGAAGGTCGCCGCCGACGGCGACAGCGCCGAAGCCATCATTCGCAAGGCACTGCGCGCCGCCCTCGGCGGCTAGGCAGTCAGGAGCCCCATGAACGAGCAACCGCAAGTATCCGCCGCGGGCGAGTCGCACGGCGACACCGGATCCCACGGCAGCCGCCGCGCCCTGATCCTCGGCGCCATCGGCGTGGTGTTCGGCGACATCGGCACCAGCCCGCTGTACACCATGCACGAAACCTTCCTGCCCGAGCACGGCCTGCATCCGCGGCCGGCCACCGTGCTGGGCATCCTGTCGCTGGTGACCTGGTCGCTGATCATGGTGGTGGCCGTGAAATACGTCAGCCTGGTGATGCGGGCGGACAACAAGGGCGAAGGCGGCATCATGGCCCTGATGACCCTGGCCCAGCGCGCGGTCGGCCAGTCCACGCGCATGCGCAAGCTGGTGGTGCTGATGGCATTGCTGGGCGCCGCATTGTTCTTCGGCGACGGCGTGATCACGCCATCGATCTCGGTGCTGTCCGCGGTGGAAGGCCTGGAGGTGGCTGCCCCGGGGCTGTCGCACTGGGTGGTGCCGGTGACGGTCGCCGTGCTGCTGGGTCTGTTCTGGATGCAGCGCCATGGCACGGCCAAGGTCGGCGCGGTGTTCGGTCCGATCATGGTGCTGTGGTTCCTCAGCCTGGGCGTGATCGGCGTGTGGAACATCATCCAGGCGCCAGGCGTGCTCTACGCGTTGAATCCCTGGTATGCGGTGCAGTTCTTCATGACCCACGGCGCCGCTTCGGCGCTGGCGCTGGGCTCGGTGGTGCTGTGCGTGACCGGTGCCGAGGCGCTGTACACCGACATGGGCCACTTCGGCCGGTTTCCCATTCGCGCCGCCTGGTTCTTCTTCGTGATGCCGGCGCTGTTGCTGAACTACTACGGCCAGGGCGGCCTGCTGCTGGTCGATCCCGCGGCGATCGACAATCCGTTCTACCACTCGGTGCCTACCTGGGCGCTCTACCCGATGATCGCGCTTGCCACGGCATCCACGGTGATCGCCTCGCAGGCCGTGATCTCCGGCGCGTTCACCGTGACGCGGCAGGCGATCCAGCTCGGCTTCGTGCCGCGCATGCAGGTGGTGCATACCTCGCGCGAGGCGATCGGGCAGATCTTCCTGCCGTGGGTGAATCGCGCGCTGATGGTGGCGGTGATCGCGACCGTGGTGAGCTTCCAATCATCCAACGCGTTGGCCGGTGCTTACGGCATCGCGGTGACCGGCACCATGGCCATCGATACGGTGCTGGTGATGATCGTGGCGCGGCGCATGTGGCACTGGAGCCGGCCGCTGGTGCTGGTCACGGCCATCGCGCTGCTGGCGATCGACCTGAGCTATTTCGGCGCCAACACGCTGAAGATTCTCCAGGGCGGCTGGTTCCCGCTGGTGCTGGGCCTGATCATGTTCGTGGTGATGACCACCTGGCGGCGCGGCCGCGATCTGGTGGTGCGCGAGATCAAGCAGGGGGGCCTGGCCCTCAAGCCATTCATCGCCAACATCGGCGAGCACCCGCCGCTGCGGGTGCCGGGCACGGCGGTCTTCCTCACTGCCAACCAGGATGCCGTGCCGCATGCGCTGTTGCACAACCTCAAGCACAACAAGGTGCTGCACGAGCGCAACGTGCTGCTGACCGCCGAGACGCTGGAAACTCCGGTGGCCGAAGCGGAAGAACGCATCCTGCTGGAAGAACTCGGGGGCGGTTTCTACAGCCTGACGTTGCGCTTCGGTTTTGCCGAGGATCCGAACATCCCGCTGTCGCTGGCGGCGTGCTCGCGCAGTGGACTGCCGTTCGACCTGATGGACACCACGTTCTTCCTGTCGCGCGAGAACATCGTGGCCGATGCGCGTCGACCCGGCATGGCTCTGTGGCGTGACAAGCTGTTCGCGTTCATGGCGCGCAACGCGATGCCGGCGACGGCGTTCTTCCAGATTCCCGGCAACCGCCTGATCGAGCTGGGCGCCCAGGTGGAGATCTGAGCGGCCGGTTCGGACCGGCACGATCACGGTGGCAGTGGCGCACCCTTTACGCGATGGCTCCGGGTCCGGCCCGTTGGCAGGGCACCGCGCTCCGGGCAGCGCTCCTACGGCCGCGTTGCGGCCTGCCATAATGCCCGCATGACTGATCGCATCATCACCGCTGCCGCCCAGCTCGACGACGACGCGCTGGAGGCGACCATCCGGCCCCGCAGGCTGGATGAATACCTCGGCCAGGAGGCGGTGCGCGAGCAGCTTTCCATCTATATCGAAGCGGCCAAGCGCCGCAGCGGCGCGCTCGACCATGTGCTGATCTTCGGCCCGCCCGGGCTGGGCAAGACCACCCTCAGCCACGTGATTGCGAACGAGCTGGGCGTGAACCTGCGCTCCACGTCCGGCCCGGTGCTCGAGCGCGCCGGCGACCTGGCTGCGCTGCTGACCAATCTCGAGCCGCACGACGTGCTGTTCGTCGACGAGATCCACCGCCTGTCGCCGGTGGTCGAGGAAGTGCTGTATCCGGCGATGGAAGACTTCCAGATCGACATCATGATCGGCGAGGGTCCGGCTGCCCGTTCGATCAAGCTGGACCTGCCGCCGTTTACCCTGATCGGGGCCACCACGCGGGCCGGCATGCTTACCGCGCCATTGCGCGACCGCTTCGGCATCGTGCAGCGGCTGGAGTTCTATACCGCCGACGAGCTCACCGCGATCGTGCGGCGAGCGGCCCATATTCTCGGCATCCGCTGCGAGGTGGACGGAGCGCAGGAAATCGCCCGCCGCTCCCGCGGCACCCCGCGTATCGCCAACCGGCTGCTGCGCCGGGTGCGCGACTATGCCGAGGTGCGTGCTGCCGGCGTCATCACGCTGGAGGCAGCGCAGGCGGCGATGGGCATGCTCAAGGTCGACCCGCAGGGGTTCGATGAGCTGGACCGTCGCCTGCTCACCCTGATCATCGAAAACTTCGATGGCGGCCCGGTGGGCGTGGAGTCACTGGCGGCGGCACTGAGCGAAGATCGCGGCACCCTGGAAGATGTGGTGGAGCCATATCTCATCCAGAAGGGCTACCTGGTACGCACCGCGCGCGGCCGCATGGCCAGCGCCAAGGGCTGGCGCCATCTGGGGCTGGTCCCGCCGGCGCGCCAGGCGCTGGCCGCGGACCTGTTTGCCGCGGAACCCGGCGAGCCTTGAGCCCGCTGCGGGCCGAGCGCCGCCGTCGAAGCTGCCGGTGGCTGCCGCGATCATCCCGTTCGAGGAGCGATTCATGACCCCCTTTCACTGGCCCGTCCGCGTCTACTGGGAAGACACCGACGCCGGTGGCGTGGTCTATCACGCCAGCTATCTGCGCTTCATGGAGCGCGCCCGCAGCGAATGGCTGCGCAGCCTCGGGGTGGACCAGTCGGCCTTCAAGCAGCGTACCGGCCTGGCGTTCCTGGTGCGGGCGATGCGGATCGATTTCCATCGCGCTGCCCTGCTGGACGATGAACTGGACGTAACAGTGGAAGTCAAAGAACGTCGCGCTGCCAGTATCCTTTTCGGCCAGGCCATCCAGCGCAACGACGGTACCGGGCTCATCACGGCCGAGGTACGCGTGGCGTGCGTGGATGTCGAGCGGATGGTGCCGGTGCGGATCCCCGACGACGCCATCCCCGGCTTCACTTCCTGATCCTCTTCCGCGGAGATTTCCCAAGCAATGAACGGTGGACTGAATATTTTCAAGCTGGTCGCGGAAGCGAGCCTGCCGGTACAGCTGGTGATGCTCGTGCTGCTGGCGTTCTCCTTCATGTCCTGGGTCATCATCATCCGCAAGTACTCGCAGATGAAGGCGGCGATGGAAAACGCCGAAGCCTTCGAGGAGCGCTTCTGGTCCGGCGGCGACCTGGCGCAGCTGTTCCGTGAGGTAAGCAACGGCGGCGGCGAGAACGGCGGCATGGAGAACATCTTCGAGTCCGGTTTTCGCGAGTTCGCGCGCCAGCGCCAGCGCAAGACCAACGACATGCGCGTGGTGATCGAGGGTTCCGAGCGCGCGATGCGTGTAGCCGGCACCCGCGAGATCGGCCTGCTCGAGCGCAACCTGGAGTTCCTCGCCAACGTCGGTTCGATCAGTCCTTACGTGGGCCTGTTCGGCACTGTGTGGGGAATCATGGGGGCCTTCCAGGGCCTGGGCGAAATGAAGGACGTGACCATCGCCGTGGTTGCGCCGCACATCTCCGAGGCACTGATCGCCACCGCCATGGGCCTGTTTGCCGCGATCCCCGCCGTGTGGGCCTTCAACCGCTACGCCACCCGGGTGGAGCGCGTCGCGTCCCGCTACGAGGTGTTCCAGGAAGAGTTTTCCTCGGTGCTGCAGCGGCAGATCCAGTCCGACGACGGCCACTGAGGCGCTGGCCATGCGATCGACCCACCGCAAGCGGCACAAGCTGAAATCCGAGATCAACGTGGTGCCCTACATCGACGTGATGCTGGTGCTGCTGATCATCTTCATGGTCGCCACGCCGATCCTCAAATCCAACGTCGACGTGAACCTGCCCCAGGCCAATGCGCGCTCGCTGCAGGACAAGAAAGACCCGGTGATCATCTCCGTCGGCGCCGATGGCCAGCTGTTCCTCACGCTCGGCACCGCCAAGAAGGAGCCGATCGACGTGGACACCATGAAGGCCAAGGTCGGCGCCTTCGTGAAGGCCAACCCGGAGGTCAGCGTGCTGGTCGCCGGCGATCGCGACGGCAAGTACGACGGCGTCTATCAGGTGCTGAGCGAGTTGCAGCAGGCGGGCGTTGCCAAGGTCGGTCTGATGAGCCAGCCACAGCAGGGGACGAGCGCGCCCGATGGACGAAAGTAAGCGCACGCCCAAAGCGGTCGTGCTGGCGGCGATCCTGCACCTCGGCATCGTGGCGTTTCTCTACCTGGCGGTTCTGCCCTGTTCCACCTTCGAAAAGTGGTTCGAGCTGCTGCACCTGCCGGCTGGCTGGAATCCGATCGCCTGCGCCCAGCCGCTGGAGTTGCCGGGTCAGCCGATCGAGGCCGTGCTGATCGGGCCCACCGGCAGTCCCCCGCCCGAGGCCAGCAAGGCCAAACCGGTGCCCGCCACCGTGCCGCCGCCGCCCTCGGTGCCGCCGCCCAAGCCCGTAGTGCAGGCGCCGGAGGTCAAGACGTTGCCACCGCCGCCCGAGCGTCCGGACGTGGTCGATCAGGAGAAGGTGGTTGCCGACGCCATGCAGAAAGCCGAGGACGCCAAGCGGGAGCAGGAAGAAAAGCAGCGCCAGCGTCAGGCGGAACTGGACGCCCAGGCGGCAAAGAAAAAAGAAGAAGAGCGCAAGAAGATCGACGACCTGTTCGCCAAGCTGGACAAGGCCCAGGCAGCGACGCGCAAGGCGGACAGCCGCAAGCGCCAGGCCGAGCAGCAACTGGCCGACCTGAAGGACGCCAAGGCGGACGGCCAGGCCGACCTGCCCAAGGCAGACCAGCGCCAGACCGGCACCAACGGCCCGGACACCGGGCTGCTCGGGCGCTACCTCGCGGCGGTTCAGAACGCGGTCACCCAGAACTGGTTGCGCCCGGATAACATGCCGAACACCCCGTGTGTCGTGCATATCACCCAGTTGCCTGGCGGCGACGTGATGAGCGCTAAGGTCGACAGCAGCTGCCCGTACGACGAGGCGGGGCGCCGGTCGGTCGAAAACGCGGTGCTGCGTGCGCAACCGTTGCCCTATCAGGGCTTCGAGAGCGTGTTCCAGCGTGATCTCACCTTCACCTTCAGGCCGCAATGATCAAGTCCATGCGCAAACCCAACGTGTTTCTCGCTCTTGCCATGCTGCTGTTCGCCGCCTTGGCGGTGTCGCCCGCGGGGGCGCAGTCGCTCAACGTGGACATCGTCGGGGGCGTCAAGACCGCCACGCCAATTGCAGTGGTCCCCTTCGCCCAGGACGGCGGCGCGCCGCTGCCGACCGACGTGGCGGAAGTGATCCGGGCGGACTTCAACCGCTCCGGCAAATTCCGCTCGCTCGCCAAGAGCGAAATCGTGGAATTCCCCACCGCTGGCGCTGACATCAAGTTCGCCACCTGGCGTCTGCTCAAGCAGGACTACATCACCGTCGGGCGAATCAACGACGCCGGTGGTGGCCTGCTCAAGATCGACTACGAGCTGTGGGACGTGAACAAGCAGCAGAGCCTGCTGGCACAGTCCTTCACCGTGCCGGCCGGGGATCTGCGCGGTGTCGCCCATCAGATTGCCGACCAGATCTATGAAAAGATCACCGGCGTGCGCGGTGCGTTCTGGACCCGCATTGCCTACATCACCGCGGTGGGGCTGGGTAACAACACCACCTATTCGCTGATCGTCGCCGACTCGGACGGCTATAACCCGCAGGTCGTGGCGCGCTCGCGCGAGTCACTGCTGTCGCCGTCATGGTCGCCCGACGGCAAGAAGATCGCGTACGTCTCCTTCGAAAGCGGCAATTCCAACGTCTACGTCCAGGACATCACCACCGGGTCGCGCCAGCTGGTGGAGTCCCACTCCAAGGGCATCAACGGGGCGCCCGCCTGGTCGCCGGACGGCAGCAAGCTCGCCGTCTCGCTGTCGTACGTGGGCAATCCGGAAATCTTCGTGCTCGACATGGCCAGCCGCAAGGAAACGCGCCTGACCACCAACCTGTCGATCGACACCGAGCCGAGCTGGGCTGCCGATGGCCAAAGCCTGTACTTCACCTCCGACCGGTCCGGCCGGCCGCAGGTCTACCAGATGTCCGCCACCGGCGGAGCGCCGGAGCGAATCAGCTTCCAGGGGCAGAACAACGCCGAGGCGTCGGTCAGCTACGACGGCAAGCAGATCGCCATGGTGCAGGGCAACGGGAACGTGTATCGTATTGCTGTCATGGACAAGAGTCTGGGCGGACAGGTGCGATTCCTGTCGCCGGGCCCCATCGACGAGTCGCCCAGCTTCGCACCGAACGCCAGCATGCTTCTGTACGCCGCAACCGAAGGCCGTCGCGGCGTGCTTTATGCCGTGTCGGCCGACGGCCTGGTCAGGCAGCGCCTCGTGCTTTCCGATGGCGATGTCCGCGAGCCGGCATGGGGTCCGTTCCGGCAGCGTTGAATTCTCCGAGTCGGTCGATCATTGGCCGGAACGGATGCCCACGGAGTGGGTCCGTGGGGACGCTCAGGCGTCCCTTCGGTTTAGGGTCGTCGCAGTGGCTTTGCGGCGATCTGTCAGTCGATGGCGAGGCAACCCGCCATGCCGACTTGTTAGTCAAAACAACAGCCGGACCACCGGCGAAATGCTGTCCCGAAACCGCAATCGTCATTGACTGTCGGAACTCAAACCCGTTTGAAGGATCGTCACCATGAATAAGACCGTTCGCGTCGCCCTGGTCGCCCTGCTGTGTGTTGGCGCGGCCGCCTGTTCCAAGAAGCAGGAAGTCAAGCCGGCTGCCCCGGCTCCGGCTCCCGAGCCCATGACCCAGCCCGCCCAGGACGACGGCAAGTACACGCCTGCCGATCTGGACACCGACGCCTGCCTGCGTCAGCGCGTTGTCTACTTCGATTTCGACAAGACCGAGATCAAGCCGGAGTTCCAGCAGATCATGGCGTGCCACGCCAAGTACCTGCAGGACCGCCCGAGCTCGGCGATCCGTCTCGAAGGCAACACCGACGAGCGCGGTACCCGCGAGTACAACCTCGGCCTCGGCGAGCGCCGCGGCAATGCCGTCTCCGACGCGCTGCAGGCGGCCGGCGGTTCGGCTGGTCAGCTGAACGTGGTGAGCTACGGCAAGGAAAAGCCGGTGTGCCGTGAGCACAACGAGGATTGCTGGAGCAAGAACCGTCGCGTCGAGATCGTCTACACGGCGCAGTAATGAAGAAGAAACTGGCTAACAGCTTTGCAGCCAGGATCGGCATGGCGGGCGCGATTGCGTCCGCCATGCTGGTGGCTTTCCCGGCCCTGGCACAGGATTCCCGCCTCAGTCTCGCCGAACGTGTCTCGCGGCTCGAGCAACAGGCGCAGAACCAGGATCGGGGCGGCGTCGGCATGGTCAATCAGGTGCAGCAACTGCAGTCGCAGGTGCAGCAGCTGCAGGGCCAGATCGAGGAGCTCCAGCATCAGTTGCAGCAGCTGGATGAAAAGAGCAAGGCGCAATACATTGATCTCGATTCACGCCTTGGCCGGCTTCAGGGCCAGGCGGGAACCACGGCAAACGCGGCACCGACGACCGGTGCCGATGCCGGCAACACTCCGGCCGCGCCGGCAACGCAAGTTGCAAGCCCGGCTAACGGGGCGAATGCCGCTGCTGCTCCGCAGGCAACCCCTGCCGGCGCGGACGAGCAGGCCGCCTATGACACGGCGTTCAAGGCACTGCGCGGCGGCGACTATGCCACCGCTTCGCGCGGCTTTCGCGACTTCATCCAGCAGCATCCGGACAGCGCGCTGGCGCCCAATGCATGGTACTGGCTCGGCGAGTCGTACTACGTCACGACCAATTACCCGATCGCGCTCGAGGCATTCCAGCGGCTGCTGAGCCAGTTCCCGCAGAGCGACAAGGCGCCTGACGCCCTGCTCAAGGTGGGCTACACCCAGTCGGAGCTGAAGCAGCCGGAAGCCGCCAAGGCCACGCTGCAGAACGTGGTGAGCAAGTATCCGGGCACCAAGGCGGCCAGCCTTGCGCAGGAGCGTCTGAACCGCATCCAGCTGCAGTCGTCGGTCAACTGAGGCCCTTGCGGTGAGCGACATCGATACGGGCGTGGCCGAGGCCCGCCCGGGCGCAGGAACCGCCGAGCGGTTGCGCATCACCGAGATCTTCCACTCCGTGCAGGGCGAGGCCGATGCCATCGGCTGGCGTACCGTGTTCGTGCGGCTCACCGGCTGCCCGCTGCGCTGCGTGTGGTGTGATACCGAGTATTCCTTCCATGGTGGCGGCTGGCAGGCGATCGACGAGATCCTTGCCGAAGTCGCCCGGCACGATGTGCGCCATGTCTGCGTGACCGGCGGCGAACCGCTGGCACAGAAGCGCTGCGTGACTCTGCTGCAGCGGCTGTGCGATACCGGCTACGAGGTGTCGCTGGAAACTTCGGGCGCCCTCGATGTGGCGCCGGTCGATCCGCGCGTGCGCAAGGTGATGGACCTGAAGGCGCCCGATTCCGGTGAGAGTGCCCGCAACCTGTGGTCGAATCTCGACCATCTGCTGCCGCATGACCAGGTCAAGATCGTCGTTGCCAGCCGCGCCGACTACGAGTGGGCCCGCGGCGTGGTGGCCGACCATGCGCTGGAGCAGCGTTGCATGGTGCTGTTCTCGCCGGTGCATGGCGCGGTGTCGCCGCGCGAGTTGGCCGAATGGATCATTGCCGACCGGTTGCCGGTGCGTTTTCAGCTGCAATTGCACAAGCTGCTCTGGAACGACGCTCCGGGGCACTGAGGGTGGGGATTGACCCGGCGCGCGAGCGAGAGCCAGCCTCCGGCAGCGTCCGGCACCGCGTTCGCCTCGCTGCCCGCTTCTCCTCTCCCGCCGCGCCGCTTCACCCCGCGCATCGGCCCGCTGCCGGTAGCGTGCTCACCGGCCGGTGACCGGCCGTTCCGCAGGAATCGCAACCATGAACGACAATTCTTCTCCCAAGGCCGTTGTACTCGTCTCCGGGGGCATGGACTCGGCAGTGACCATTGCTCTCGCCCGCGAGCAGGGTTATCGCGTGCACGCCCTGAGCGTCGCCTACGGCCAGCGCCACAGCTCGGAGCTGCAGGCCTCGGCCGAGGTGTCGCATGCCCTTGGGGCGGTCGAGCACAAGGTCGTGACTATCGACCTGCGCAGCATCGGCGGCTCTGCCCTGACCGCGGACATCGACGTACCGCTGGACAGCGATGCGCCGGGCATTCCGGTGACCTACGTGCCAGCGCGCAACACCATCATGCTGTCGATCGCGCTGGGCTGGGCCGAGGTGCTTGGCAGCCGAGACATCTGGTGCGGCGTCAACGCGGTGGATTACTCCGGCTACCCGGACTGCCGCCCGGCGTTCGTCGAAGCGTTCGAACAGCTGGCCAACGTGGCCACCAAGGCCGGAGTGGAGGGGCTTGGTCTTCGCATCCACGCACCGCTGATGCGCATGAGCAAGGCCGATATTGCGCGCGAAGGTGCCCGGCTGGGCGTCGATTTTTCCCGGACCGTCAGCTGCTACCAGGCCGATGCCGATGGGCGGGCCTGCGGCCATTGCGATGCGTGCCGGCTGCGCGCCCAGGGTTTTCGTGAAGCCGGGTTGAGCGATCCCACCCGCTACGTGTGAGGATGTCGCTTGTGCCGCTGGCGAGCACTCCCTAAAATTGCCGGCTTGCGTTTAATTGCGCAACCGCGTCACGCGGGCCGTTAGCTCAGTTGGTAGAGCAGTAGACTTTTAATCTATTGGTCCCGAGTTCGAGTCTCGGACGGCCCACCATCGACATACCGTCCGGCATCCTTGCCGGGCGGTTTTTTTTGGCCATCGTCACGGGCCGATGGCGACGCATGAAACAATGTGCGGCATCCTCACCATGGAGCCCGCCAACGATGAGCCATGTGCCCGCTTCACTGGATCTGCTGATCTTCGACTGCGATGGCGTGCTGGTCGACAGCGAGCGCATCACCAACCGGGTATTCGCGCAGATGCTGGGCGAGCTCGGCCTGCAGGTGAGCGAGCAGTACATGACCGAGCAGTTCTACGGCCGCACCGCCGCCGAATCGGTGCGCCGCGCCGAGCAGCTGCTCGGGCGTCCGCTGCCGGACGAGTTCGAGGCGCATTACGGCGAGCGCAGCCGCGCTGCGCTGGCGAGCGAGGTGACGCTCATGCCCGGGGTGGCGGACATGCTCGAGCGCGTCGAGACGCCGTGCGCCATCGCCTCCAATGGCTTGCGCGTAAAGATGGAGATCACGCTGCGTGCCACCGGGCTGCTGCCGCGATTCGAGGGCCGCTGGTTCTGTATCGACGACGTGGTACACGGCAAGCCCGCGCCGGATATCTACCTGCACACGGCGCGGGCGTGCGGAGCTCGCCCCGGCCACTGCGTGGTGGTGGAGGATTCGCCCACCGGCATCGCGGCCGGCGTGGCAGCCGGAATGACGGTGCTCGGCTACGCCGCGCACCTGCCGGCCGAGCGCCTGCTGGAGGCGGGCGCGCAGCAGGCGTTCGACGATATGGCAGGCCTGCCGGCGCTGCTGGCCGCGCTGCGGCAAACCCGGGCAGATGCTGCCTCAGCCGACACGCGCTGAGCGGGCCCTTCGCATGGACAAATTTCCCGGCCTGCCGCTGACCACCGATCGGCTCCGTCTGCGCATCATGCAACCGGAGGACGCGCCCGACCTGCTGGCGATCTTCGGCAATGCCGAAGTCGTGCGCTACTGGAGCCATCCGTGCTGGACGAGCCTTGCCGAAGCGCAGGCGATGCTGGCGCGTGACGCCACGGCGCGGCAGGACGGCACCGCCTTGCGGCTCGGCATCGAGATGATCGAGGCGCCGCGGATCATCGGCACGCTGTCGCTGTTCAACCTCAGCGCCGCCAATCGCCGGGGCGAAATCGGCTATGCGCTGGCGCGTGAATGCTGGGGTCGCGGCCTGATGCACGAGGCCCTCACGCGCTTCGCCGGCTGGCTGTTCGACACGCTCGCGCTGCGCCGACTGGAGGCCGACATCGATCCGGCCAACCGTGCATCGGCGGCGAGCCTCCGACGCATCGGCTTCCAGCGCGAGGGACTGCTGCGCGAGCGCTGGCTGATCGATGGCACGCCCGCCGACACCGAACTCTACGGCCTGCTCGCGCACGAATGGCGCGCCGGTCGCTGACGCAGCCGGCTCAGTGCCGGTGGTGCGGCTGCATGGCGATGCGGGCCAGATAGATCACGATCGCCACGTTGGCCAGCAGCACAGCGAACTTGAGTGCGCTGGCGTGCTGTACCACCTCATAGAGTTCCACCGGGATCAGCGAGCCGGTGGCGATCACGGTGAACCACTCGGCCCAGTGTCTGCGCATCCACAGGCCGATGCCCTCTATCGCGAACAGCGCCGCGTAGCCCAGCGCCACCGCGCCGATCAGCACGAAGCGGTGCGGTCCCATCGTGCTCAACAGCTCGATCAGCTGCTGTCTGATGCCGTCCGACTCGCTCAGCGAGAGGTGCGCCAGCCAACCCAACAGCCGATCGAGGTTGTACTGGCGCTTGAGGTGGAACGCTGCGCCTGCCGCCGCCAGCAGCCCCAGCGCCTGCAGCATCTTGTAGCTGGCGATCAGGCGCAGCCCGAGCCGATGGGCGGATTCGGGCGTCGCGTCGTTCGCGCGCGAGGCGTGAAGAGGTCTGTTCACCTGAGGGGAAGCCGAAGCGCGGGGGATACCGATTGTGGCGGTTGCCGAACCGCATCGCCACGTCATCACGCACTGTGGTCGCAAATGAAAAGGCCACGCCGTCGCCGGCGTGGCCTTGGTTGCATGGTCGCCAGACGACTCTCAGCAGCAGCGCCCGCCCGTACCGCGATAGCGCGCGGCCTGGCGCTCGCGGAAAAACGCCTCGTAGCTGGGAATGGCCCGCTCGGGATGATGCCGCTTCAGATGCTGCACGTAGACGTCGTAGTCGGGCACGCCGCAACACAGGCGGGCCGTCTGCACCGCCCACTTCCATGCGCTGTGCAGCCAGGGACGCACGTGTCCGCGGCGGGATGCGCCAACCGCGGCACTCATGACTGCGGCACCGTGCTCAGCGCCACGTAGGGCTCCTCGTGCGCAGTGGGCTGGTTGGCCTTCATCGCCCGCAGGATCGCGCGCAGCACGAACAGGGCCATCGCCACCACCAGCAGCATGAACAGTCCGGTGAGCGTCATGTCCACGTAATTGTTGGTGACGATGCGCTGCATTTCCTCGGCCGTCTTTGCCGGGGCGATCAACTTGCCGTCGGCGATGCCCTGGGCGTACTTGTTGGCCGCGGCGGTGAAGCTGATCGGGCCGACCAGCTTCTCGTAGCCCGCGGTGAGCGTGCAGATGATCAGCCACAAGGCCGGAACGCCCGGAGCCCACATGTAACGCTCGCGCTTGAGCTTGACCACCACCACCGTGCACAGCATCAGGGCGATGGCGGCCAGCATCTGGTTGGCGATGCCGAACAGTGGCCACAAGGTGTTGATGCCGCCCAACGGGTCTACCGCGCCCTGGTAGAGGAAGTAACCCCACAGCGCCACACAGATCACCGTGGCCACCAGATTGCCGGTCCACGACTCGGTCTGCTGCAGCGGCTTGTGCACGAGCCCGGCGATCTCCTGGATCATGAAGCGTCCCACGCGGGTGCCGGCGTCCACCGTGGTGAGGATGAACAGCGCCTCGAACAGGATCGCGTAGTGGTACCAGAACGCCATCATGCTCTCGCCGGGAATGATCCCGTGCAGCAGCTGGGCCATGCCCACGGCGAGCGTGGGCGCACCGCCGGCGCGGCTGAGGATGGAGTTTTCGCCGATGTCCTTGGCCGTCTGCAGCAGCTGGTCCGGTGTCACCACGAAGCCCATCTGGCTGATCGCGGTAGCCGCGCTTTCGACCGTGGTGCCGAGCAGGGCGCTGGGCGAGTTCATCGCGAAGTACACGCCCGGATGCAGCGACGCCGCCGCCACCAGCGCCATGATCGCCACGAAGGCCTCCATCAGCATGCCGCCGTAGCCAACCATCTGTGCCTGGCCCTCATTGGCCAGCAGCTTGGGCGTGGTGCCTGAGGCGATGATCGAATGCCAGCCCGACACCGCACCGCAGGCGATCGTGATGAACAGGAACGGGAACAGGTTGCCGGCAAAGACCGGGCCGGTGCCGTCGATGAACCTGGTCACGGCCGGCAGCTGCAGCGTCGGCGCGGCCAGGAAGATCGCCAGCGCCAGCAGCGCGATGGTGCCGATCTTTAGGAAGGTCGAGAGGTAATCGCGCGGCGCCAGCAGCAGCCATACCGGCAGCACCGATGCAAAAAAGCCGTAGCCGATCAGCATCCAGGCCAGGTGCTTGGCGTCGAAATCGAACATCGGGCCCCACACCGGCGAGTCGAACACCGCCTTGCCCATCCAGATCGAACCCAGCAGCAGCACCAGGCCGATGATCGATACCTCCAGGATGCGGCCTGGACGGAACCAGCGCAGATAGACGCCCATCAGCAGCGCGATCGGAATGGTGGCGGCCACCGTGAACAGGCCCCAGGGGCTGTGGGTGAGTGCCTTGACCACCACCAGCGCCAGCACCGCCAGCACGATCATCATCAGCACCAGCACGCCGAACATCGCCACGATGCCCGGCACCGGACCCAGTTCGTCACGCAGCATGTTGCCCAGCGAGCGGCCGTCGCGGCGCAGCGACAGGCCCAGCACCATGAAGTCCTGCACCGCGCCGGCAAACACCACGCCGAACAGGATCCACAGCGTGCCCGGCAGGTAACCCATCTGCGCGGCGAGCACCGGGCCTACCAGCGGTCCAGCGCCGGCGATCGCGGCGAAATGGTGGCCGAACACCACCCACTTGTCGGTCGGCACGTAATCCAGGCCGTCGTTGCGCAGGACCGCCGGCGTCGCGCGGCTGGGATCCAGCTGCAGCACCTTGTTGTTGATGAACGTGCCGTAGAACCGGTAACCGATGACGAACACGCAGATCGACGCGGCTACCAGCCAGATCGCATTGATCGGCTCGCCGCGCCGCAGAGCCACCACGCCCAGGCAGAAGGCGCCGATGATGGCGATGGCGGCCCACAGGATTTTCCCTGCCGGGCTGGGTGCAGGTGTCGCGCTGGCATTCATCGCGGGTGTCTCCTTCAGGGATAACCCAAGGGTCGCCCCCGCGACGGGGGCGGTCAATGGTCGCAGCCGCGATCGCCCATTAGCCATTGGTCGAATGCTCCCGAGCGCCGCGCTGGCACCGGCAGGACGCCGCTACACTGTCACCACGCCAGCCTCGGGAGCACGCCATGCGCCACACGCCTCGCCTTGCACTGCTCGGGTTGGCCCTGGGCAGCGGCCTGTTGCTTGCCAGCGCTCCCGCCACCGGCGCAGGCCAGTTCAAGGACCTGCTGAACAAGGCCCGGCAGGCCGCGCAGGACCGCACCGATGGCCGCAGCGCCAGTTCGCTGCCCGGCAGCGATATCGCTGCCGGTCTGAAGGAAGCCCTGGCCCAAGGCACGACCCGCGCGATCAATTCGCTCGGCCGCGACGGCGGCTTCTGGAACAACGAGAAGGTGCGCATACCGCTGCCCGGCAAGCTCGCGCAGGCCGGCGAGCTGGCGCGGCAGCTGGGGCAGGGCGCCAAGGTCGATGCATTCGAGCTGAGCCTCAATCGTGCGGCCGAAAAGGCGGTGCCGCAGGTCGCGGACATCTTTGGTGATGCCATCCGCAAGATGACCCTCGACGACGCCCGCGGGATCCTGGCCGGCGGGGACCACGCGGCGACGGACTTTTTCCGCCGGGTGGCGGGCGACGCGCTGTCCGCGCGCATCCGTCCAATCGTGGCGCAGGCCACCGACAGCGTCGGGGTGACCCAGAAGTACAAGGCGTTCACCTCCGGCAGCGGCGGCGCACTCGGCGACGTGCTCGGGTCGCTCGGCGGGATCGGCGGCAAGTCCGCTGGCGGCAGCGCGCTGGACCTGGACGATTACGTCACGCGCAAGACCATGGACGGCCTGTTCACCATCATCGGCGAGCAGGAGCAGTCGATTCGCGAGAATCCGGCCGCCCGCACGACGGACCTGCTGAAGAAGGTCTTCGGCAGCCGCTAGCCGCGGCGCCCTTGCAATCCCCCGCGTCGGCCACAGTCACATGGGGTCCCCGCTGCGAGAGCCAGTCATGATCCACGAGATCCTCAAGATGGGCGATCCGCGCTTGCTGCGCATCGCCCCGCCGGTACCCGACGCGATGATCGGCAGCGCCGAACTGCAGACGCTGATCGACGACATGTTCGAGACCATGCAGCACGCGAACGGGGTCGGCCTTGCCGCGCCGCAGATCGGCGTGGACCTGCAACTGGTGATCTTCGGTTTCGAGCACGCCGAACGCTATCCGGAGGCGCCGGAGGTGCCGCGCACGATCCTGCTCAATCCCGTGATCATGCCGCTCTCGCAGGACATGGACGAGGGTTGGGAGGGCTGCCTGTCGGTGCCGGGCCTGCGCGGCATGGTCAGTCGCTACAGCATGATCCGCTACAGCGGGCTGGACCCGGCGGGCGAGCCGATCGACCGCCGGGCCGAAGGGTTCCACGCGCGCGTGGTGCAGCACGAGTGCGATCACCTGATCGGTCGCCTGTACCCCTCGCGGATCACCGACTTCAGCCATTTCGGCTTCACCGACGTGCTTTTTCCGGGCCAGGATCTGGGAGACGACTGACATGCGTGCGATCTGGAACGACACCGTGCTCGCCGAGAGCAACGACACCGTGGTGGTGGAGGGCAACCACTACTTCCCCGCCGAGGCGCTGGTGCGCGAGCACTTCCGTGACAGCGACCGCCACACCAGCTGCCCGTGGAAGGGCACCGCGAGCTACTACGACGTGGTGGTGGGCGAGGCGGTGAACGCCGGGGCCGCCTGGTATTACCCCGCGCCCAAGGAGGCGGCCAAAGAGATCGCCGGCCGCGTGGCGTTCTGGAAGGGCGTGCAGGTCATCAACTAGCCGGTCGCGACAGATCGCCCCCGGCCGTGCCCGCCGGCGCAGCGCCCGGCTATGCTGCGCCGTCGCCACGTCCGCAAGGGGAACCGATGTCCGCGTCTGCACCGCCCGCCGCGCCGCTGCGCGGCTTCCGCTACTACGACCTGCTGGTCGGCGGCATGGTCGCCGTGCTGCTGTGCTCCAACCTGATCGGTCCGGCCAAGGTGTGCACGGTGACGCTGCCGCTGCTGGGCGCGCTCACCTTTGGCGCCGGCAACCTGTTCTTTCCGATCAGCTACATCTTCGGCGACGTGCTTACCGAGGTGTACGGCTACGCGCGGGCGCGGCGCGCGATCTGGGCCGGGTTCGGCGCGATGATCTTCGCCACCGCCATGTCGCAGGTGATCCTGCGCATGCCGGCCAGCCCCTCCGAGCCGTTCAACGCGCAGCTGCAACCGGCGCTGGAGGTCGTGTTCGGCGGCACCTGGCGGATCGCGCTGGCCTCGCTGGTGGCGTACTGGATCGGCGACTTCGCCAATTCCTTCGTGATGGCCAAGATGAAGCTGCTCACCCGCGGCCGCCTGCTGTGGACGCGCACCATTGGCTCCACCCTGGTTGGCCAAGGTGTGGACAGCCTCACCTTTTACCCGATCGCCTTCATCGGCATCTGGGAAGGCCAGACCATCGTCAAGGTGATCGCATTCAACTGGCTGATGAAGGTGACGGTCGAGGTGGTGTTCACGCCGCTGACCTACGCGGTCGTGGGTTTCCTCAAGCGCCGCGAGGGCGTGGACATCTACGATGAGGGAACCCACTTCAACCCTTTCAGCCTGAAGGACGAGGGTAGCGCCCGGCGTCACGACTGAGACGCCCGATTGACGTGATGCTCGACGCGCCATGAGACTTGTCGCGCAAGCATTTCAAGGAGGAAACGGCCATGAACAAACGCTTTCGTCGATCGATGCTCGCCCTCTCGCTTCTTGCCGTGGCGGTGCCCGCCATCGGCAGGCAGATCACGCTCGAGAAATTCCGTGCAGGGATGCTGGTGCCCAATGACACATCCGTCCAATTCGAGGATGCTTCTGGCAAGCCGATCACCTTCGATCAATTCGTCGCCGCAGCCCGCGGAGGGTCCTTCTCCAAGGACATCGACACCGAGGCGAGGAAAGCCGTTTTTCGCGTGAATGATCGCGCGACTTTGCACAAGTCCGCGGCCAAGGCGCCGGCATTGGACGTGACCCGTGGACAGCCGTTGCCTGCAACCGAGTTGTCGACGCTGGCTGGCGAACGGTGGACACCAGTGAGCAAGGACGGGCGCTACACCTTGCTGAGCTTCTACTTCGACGCGTGCGTACCGTGCATCGCCGAGATTCCCGCGCTAAACGCATACGCCCGTGCCCATCCGGAGGTGCGTGTGCTTGCGGTGACCTTTGATGGCGCGGTGAGCGCGCGCACGTTTCGCGCCACGCGCCATCTGGAATGGCCGATCGCGCCCGATGCCCAGACTTTCATCGACGCGCTTGGTGTGCGCACCTATCCCGTGCTGCTGCTGGTGCGTCCGGATGGCACGCTGGCTGATTCATTCACGGACGCCAGACTTGAGTCTGCGGACGGGGCTGCGCGACTCGCGGCATGGGTGCATCGTGCCCAGTCCAGCATGCTTCGCTGATACAGCGCACGAGACTGGCGCCTGAAGCTGTTTCGTCGCATATCCTGGAGATCTGCACTGACTGCCGCGCCGTCGAACTCCCCCGTCCTCCGCAGCCGCCACGCCGGCATCGACCGGTTGCGTGGCATGGCCATCCTCCTGGTGGTGCTGCATCACCTGGGGCTGCGCGTGCCGTTGCGCGACACGGTGCTGGGCGGGTGGCTGCCGCCGCGGTTGCTGGACGCGATGAACGACAACGGCTACGAGGCCGTGTTCGTCTTCTTCGTGATCAGCGGGTTCCTGATCGCCGTCAATGCACTGGACCGTTGGGGCGATCTGGCGCGCATCGAGCCGGCCACGTTCTATCGCCGCCGTGGCGCGCGCATCCTGCCATGCCTGCTGGCGCTGGTGGCGGTGCTGGCCCTGCTGCACTCGCTGGGCGTGCCCGACTACGCGATCTCCCGACCCGGACAGTCGCTCGGCGGCGCCGTCGCCGCGGCGCTGGGCCTGTATCTGAACTGGTACGAAGGACAGACCGGCTACCTGCCGGGCAATTGGGACGTGCTGTGGTCGCTGTCGATCGAGGAGGTGTTCTACCTGGGCTTTCCGCTGGTCTGCCTGCTGGCGCGCCGGCGCGCGGTGCTGGTGCCGCTGCTGGTGCTGCTTGCGCTGTCGTTGCCGTGGTCACTGGCGTCGATCGTCGGCAACGAGGTGTGGAAGGAGAAGGCCTACCTGCCCGGCATGGCGGCGATCGCGACGGGCATCCTGGGCGCGCTGTGGTTGCGCGCGAAGCCACCCGGCCCCCGCGACGCGCGCGTGCTGCGCTGGTTCGGTGGTGCCGCCATGCTGGCCGTGATGACGCTGATGGTGCCGTGGCTCTGGCGTGCCCTGCACGACGGCGTGCTGCTTATGCTGACCGTCGCGACGATGTGCCTGCTGGTGGGCATGGGCCGGTCCGCGCCTTCGACCGGCCGCGCGCGTGGACTCGGCTGGCTGGAAAGCTGGGGGCAGCTGAGCTACGAAATCTATCTGACCCACATGTTCGTGGTGTTCGCCGCGTTGCACGTGTGGCATCGGTGGAGGGCCGGACCCGGTGCGGCGCTCATGCTGTACGCAGCGGTGCTGCCCGTCTGCTGGCTGCTCGGCTGGGCCGTGGCGCGGGGCTTCTCGCAACCGTGCGAGTGCGCGTTGCGTGCGCGGCCCGCGGCGATGTGAAAGTGCCCTGTCCGCCGTGCAGACCCTCCATGCACGGCAGACCCTGCAGTCTTTGGTCCTCCATTCGATATCGAGGACGTCGCCGTGGCACTAAGCGCATTCGGGCTCAACTGCACACTCAAGCAAGGGCAACAGCCGTCCTCCACGCAGAAGTTGCTGGACCAGCTGATGGCCGAACTGCAAAAGCATGGCGTGACCACCGCGACCGAGCGGGCGCTCCATCACGACATCAAGCCGGGCGTGTCCAACGACGAAGGCCAGGGCGATGCGTGGCCGGCGATCCGCCAGCGCATCATGGATGCGGACATTTTCGTGATCGCCACGCCGATCTGGATGGGCCAGCCGTGCAGCGTCAGCAAGCGCGTGATGGAGCGCCTGGACGCGGTGCTCGGCGATATCGACGAGCAGGGACGCTATCCCACCTTCGGCAAGGTGGCGATGGTGGGGGTGGTGGGCAACGAGGACGGCGCCCATCACGTCACGGCGGAGCTCTACCAGGCACTGGCCGACGTCGGCTTCAGCCTGCCCGGCGGCAGCTCCGCATACTGGGTCGGCGAGGCGATGGGCAGCACCGACTACAAGGATCTCGAAAAGACCCCGGACAAGGTGCGTCGCACGATCGCCACGCTCGCCAGCAATGCAGCGCACTTGGCAAAACTGCTGAAAACGAGCCCTTACCCGGCTCCCTTGTCCTGAGTTGCATGCGTCCGCCCCGCGTCGGCACGAGGGGCGGGGCCAGCCTGCGAACGGCTGGTAGTGGTTGCGCAGACGATAAAGTCCCTGTGTCGCCCGCCGATATCAACAGTGCGAAGGATGTGCTGAATGGTCCGCTCCCGAGTAAGGTCGTGCGAAGGCCGGCCGGCAGGAAGCTGGCAGCCCGGCGAATACGAAGCGCGGAGCGTCCGCGCGGTGGTCGGGTCAGTCTCCCGCAGATGGAGTCGGACGGCGTTGAAAAGGTCACGTGTCATATGAAGGATCGCTACAAGCCGCCGCCGGCTGCCGCCGGCAAGATCGTCGACTGGACCGCTCCCGAATTGAAGTCGCTTCTCAGTGGCTCGGAGGGGTGGGGACTGGACAATCGGGGCGAGTTTCCGCCGCGGCCTTGCACGCTGCATCTGTCTTCCGGCGAAGCGGAAGGGCAGGCTGCGACGCTGGTGCTCGAGCGGGCCGACCTCTTCGTGGTAGAGGCACTGTTCGTGATCCCGAAGGGGGTGCAGGTACGCGTGGATCGCATGCAGGGCGGCACGTTGCGTTCCACCTTCGGCACCGTCGTGGACGGGCACCTCGGCAAGCGCGCCGAGGATGTTGCCAACGGCATGTACGTCTACTGGATCTATCCACGCTAGGTCGTTGGCTGACGCGTCCTGTCCTGGACGCTTGCGGCGCCAAGCCAGCAGCTCGTGCCATTGTCCTGCGTCCCGCTGCCGGACAAAGTCATATGGCCGTCCCCGGCGCAGGCGCATGGTGCAGGGTGCTGGACGAATGCACCCCTCTACGTGGACGACGTCCTACTCGCTGCGCAGCTGGTTGATGGTGTCACGCAGCTGCCGGGCGGCGGCGCGCGCGGCCTCGGCGAAATCCTCGCCCTGGCCGGCGTAGAGGATGCCGCGCGAGGAATTGATCATCAGGCCGGTGCGGTCGGCGGTGAGGCCATGACGGAGCACGGCCGCCACGTCGCCGCCTTGGGCGCCGATGCCGGGCACCAGCAGCGGCATGTCGCCGACGCGGGCGCGGACCTGGCCCAGTTCCTCCGGCCAGGTGGCGCCACACACGAGGGCGCAGTTGCCATGAGCGTTCCAGTCGCGCGCGACCGTCTCGGCCACCCGCAGGTAGAGCGGCGCGCCGCCGCAGTCGAGCGCCTGGAAATCCGCGCCGCCCGGGTTGGACGTGCGGCAGAGCAGGATCACGCCCTTGTCGGTGCGCTCCAGGAATGGCGCGATCGAGTCGCGACCCATGTACGGATTGAGCGTCACCGCGTCGGCGCCGAAGCGGCCGAACGCCTCGCTGACGTAATGCTGCGCGGTGGAGCCGATGTCGCCGCGCTTGGCGTCAAGGATCACCGGCACGCCGGGATGCTTGTCGTGGATGTGGGCGATCAGCCGCTCCAGTGTCTCCTCGGCACGCAGCGCCGCAAAGTGCGCGATCTGCGGCTTGAATGCGCAGGCGAGGTCCGCGGTGGCGTCGACGATCGCCGCGCAGAACGCGAACACCGCGTCGGGCTGCTCCTTCATGTGTGCCGGCAGCTTGCCCAGCTCGGGGTCGAGGCCGACGCAGACCAGCGAGTCGTTGCGCTGCCAGGCGTCGGCGAGGGTCTGCATGAAGTGCATCGCGGGTTCCTTGGTGACAGGCGCCGCCGTCAGTACGGCGTGCCGTCCTTGTGCAGGTAGGTCCAGTGGCCGTCGAGGCTGAGGCCTTTCAGGTCGACGTCTGGGTAGTCGACCGTGTCCTCGTCGCGCCGTTCGCCGATTTCCAGGTACACGACGTCCTCGCTGCTGCGGTTGAGCAGTGCATGACCGTCGCCGGTGCCGGCCTTGAAGCCGGCACACATGCCGGGGCGCAGCGGTGTCTCCCCCGCATCGGTGACAAGCACCGGCGCGCCCTGGAGGATGTAGACGAACTCGTCCTCGTGGCTGTGCGCGTGGCGCAGCGCCGAGCGCGCTCCTGGCCCCAGTCGGGCCAGGTTGACGCCAAAACCGGTCAAGCCGAACACGTCGCCCAGCCTGCGTTTCAGGCGCTCGCCCATCTGCGCGGCGAAGGGCGCGGGATAACCCGAGCCGGTGCGCACGGGGGCGTCACCGGCATCGATTGCGACAGGGTGCCCGGCGTCGCTCATGCGTCAGACCAGCTTCTTGTACTTCACCCGGTGCGGGCCGGAGTCGTCGCCAAGGCGGCGCTTCTTGTCGGCCTCGTACTCGTTGTAGTTGCCGGGGAAGAACTCCACGTGCGAGTCGCCTTCGAACGCGATGATGTGCGTGGCGATGCGGTCGAGGAACCAGCGGTCATGCGAGATAACGATCGCGCTGCCGGGGAACTCCAGCAAGGCGTCTTCGAGCGCGCGCAGGGTTTCCACGTCGAGGTCGTTGGACGGCTCATCGAGCAGCAGCACGTTACCGCCCTGCAGCAGGGTCTTGGCCATGTGCAGGCGGCCGCGCTCACCGCCGGAGAGGCTGCCGACGATCTTCTGCTGGTCCACTCCCTTGAAGTTGAAGCGGCCGATGTACGCGCGCGACTGGATCTCGAAGTTGCCGATGGTGAGGATGTCCGAACCGCCGGAGACCTCCTGCCACACGTTGTTCTTCGGATCGAGCGCGTCGCGCGACTGGTCGACGTAGGCCAGCTTGGTGGTGTGGCCGAGCTTGACCTCGCCCGAGTCCGGCGTCTCCTTGCCCATGATCATCTTCATCAGCGTGGACTTGCCGGCGCCGTTGGGACCGATCACGCCGATGATCGCGCCCGGCGGCACCTTGAACGAGAGATCCTCGATCAGCACGCGGTCGCCGAACGACTTGGTGACGTTCTTGAACTCGATCACTTCCTGGCCCAGGCGCTCGCCCGGCGGAATGAAAATTTCATTCGTCTCGTTGCGGCGCTGGTACTCGACCGAGTTCAGCTCCTCGAAGCGGGCCAGGCGGGCCTTGCCCTTGGACTGGCGACCCTTGGCCGCCGAACGCACCCACTCCAGCTCTTTCTCGATCGCCTTCTGGCGCGACTTTTCCTGGTTGGCTTCCTGCTTCAGGCGCGCGTCCTTCTGCTCCAGCCACTCGGTGTAGTTGCCCTTCCACGGGATGCCGCGGCCGCGGTCGAGCTCGAGGATCCACTCGGCAGCGTTGTCCAGGAAGTAGCGGTCATGGGTGACCGCCACCACGGTGCCGGGGTAGTTCTGCAGGAACTGCTCCAGCCAGTCCACCGACTCGGCGTCCAGATGGTTGGTGGGCTCGTCCAGCAGCAGCATGTCCGGCTTGGACAGCAGCAGGCGGCACAGCGCCACGCGGCGCTTCTCGCCGCCGGACAGCGGGCCGACCACGGCGTCCCACGGCGGCAGGCGCAGCGCGTCGGCCGCCACTTCGAGCTGGCGCTCGAGCGCATGGGCGTCGTTGGCGGCGAGCAGGTTTTCCAGCTGCTCCTGTTCCTTGGCCAGCTTGTCGAAGTCGGCGCCCTCTTCGGCGTAGGCGGCGTAGACCTCTTCCAGCCGCTTCTGCGCGTCCAGAATCTCGGACACGCCTTCCTCGACCACTTCACGCACGGTCTTCTCGGGATCCAGGTCCGGCTCCTGCGCCAGGTAGCCGATCTTGGTGCCCGGCTGGGCGCGGGCTTCGCCCTGATAGTCCTTGTCCACGCCGGCCATGATCCGCAGGACGGTGGACTTGCCGGCGCCGTTCACGCCCAGCAGGCCGATCTTGGCGCCGGGGAAGAAGCTCAGCGAGATGTCCTTGATGATCTGGCGCTTCGGGGGAACGATCTTGCTGACCCCGTTCATGGTGTAGATGAATTGCATGCTGGCTCCGAAAGACGGTCCGCAAGCCGCGTCTGCGCGCGACCCGGCAAGGTGGGAAGAATGGGGAAAAGGCCTGCGATTATCGCCGATCGGCCCCTTCGCTGCCACGCGATGGCCCCGGCCGGGCACCCCCGGCGCCCGGCCCTGTTGCACATTGGTGTTTTCAACTGGCCACGGTGCAGGGGGGAGACATGGAGGCACTGGCTCGCAGGGCAAGCTGGCGCCGGCGGCTGATTCGGTTCGACCGCCTGCTCGCCCGCCGCGCAGCCGGCCGGGGGCGCTGGGGCGTGTTCCCCCACGAGTTTCTCGCGTTCGGCCTCAAGCAGGCCTCGGCCTGCCTGTTCGGTGGCCTGATGGTGGCGCTGCTGCTGGCCAGCTGGCGCTGGTATCCGGCACATGCGGCGCTGGCGCGCTACGACTTCCTGACGCTCTCGGCGCTGGCAATCCAGGGGGTACTGCTGGCGACCGGCCTGGAGACGCGGGAGGAGGCCAGGGTAATTGCACTGTTCCACGTGGTCGGCACGGCGATGGAGCTGTTCAAGACAGCGGCGGGGTCGTGGGTCTACCCGGGTGCATCGGTGCTGCACCTGGGGGGCGTGCCGCTGTTTACCGGCTTCATGTACGCGGCCGTGGGCAGCTATATCGCGCGGGCCTGGCGCCTGTTCGACTTCCGCTTCAGCCATCACCCGCCATTTGCCGCCACGGTGGCGCTGGCGGTGGCGATCTACGTCAATTTCTTCAGCCACCATTTTCTGCCGGACGTGCGCGTGGCCCTGTTCATCGCGCTGGCGCTGCTGTTCGGGCGCACCTGGGTGCACTACCGGATCCGACGCGTGCACCGGCGCATGCCGCTGCTGCTGGGATTCGTGCTGGTGGCAGCGTTCATCTGGCTGGCCGAGAACGTCGGCACGTTCAGCCATGCATGGCTCTACCCCGCCCAGCGGGCGGGCTGGCACATGGTGCCGCCGGGCAAGCTGGGCGCGTGGCTGCTGCTGATGGTGATCAGCTACGTGATGGTCTCGGCGGTGCACCGGGAGGCGCGCCGGCGGCCCGGGCCGCCGGGGCCGTCCCGCCGTCACTGAGCCTCCGCAGCCGTGGCAGGCGCCGCCCGGTGCCGGCTCCACGCATGCTGCGACACGGCGTGCCGGTGGCCGCAAACCCCCGCGGGGTCTACAATTCCCGCCCTTATCCGCGCCACCCACTGAGGCCACGAATGTTTCCGAAGGACTGCACGATCGCCGGTTATGACGACGAACTGGCCAAGGCAATTGCCGACGAGGGCCAGCGCCAGGAAGACCACGTCGAGCTGATCGCCTCGGAGAACTACGCCAGCCCCCGCGTGATGGAGGCCCAGGGCTCCAAGCTCACCAACAAGTACGCCGAGGGTTACCCGGGCAAGCGCTACTACGGTGGCTGCGAGTACGTCGACGTGGCCGAGAAGCTGGCGATCGACCGGGTCAAGCAGCTGTTCGGCGCCGACTACGCCAACGTGCAGCCGCACTCGGGCTCGCAGGCCAACCAGGCGGTGTACTTCGCCCTGCTGCAGCCGGGCGACAAGATCCTCGGCATGAGCCTGGCCCACGGCGGTCACCTCACCCACGGCGCCAAGGTCAATCTCTCGGGCAAGGTGCTCGACGCCGTGCAGTACGGCGTGGACGCCAACGGCATCGTCGACATGGATGAGGTCGAACGCCTCGCGCTGGAGCACAAGCCGAAGATGGTAGTGGCCGGCTTCAGCGCCTACTCGCAGGTGCTGGACTGGGCCCGCTTCCGCGCCATCGCCGACAAGGTGGGCGCCTACCTGTTCGTGGACATGGCGCACATCGCCGGCCTGGTCGCCGCGGGCGTCTACCCCAGCCCGCTGCCGCACGCGCACGTGGTCACCTCCACCACCCACAAGACCCTGCGCGGTCCGCGCGGCGGCATCATCGTTGCCAGCAACCAGGGCATGGGCGAGGCGGCCGAGGAGATCGCCAAGAAGCTGCAGTCGATCGTGTTCCCGGGCATCCAGGGTGGCCCGCTGATGCATGTGATCGCGGCCAAGGCAGTGGCCTTCAAGGAAGCGCTGGAGCCCGGGTTCAAGAGCTATCAGGCGCAGGTGGTGAAGAACGCCCAGGCGATGGCAAAGACCTTCATCGAGCGCGGCTACAAGATCGTCTCCGGCGGCACCGAGAACCATCTGATGCTGGTCGACATGATCGGCAAGGACGTCACCGGCAAGGCCGCCGAGGAGGCCCTCGGCAAGGCGCACATCACGGTCAACAAGAACGCCGTGCCGAACGACCCGCGCAAGCCCTTCGTCACCTCCGGCCTGCGCATCGGTACGCCGGCAGTCACCACGCGCGGCTATCAGGAGGCCGATTGCGTCGAGCTGACCCAGTGGATCTGCGACGTGCTGGATGCGCCGGAGGACGAGGCGGTGATTAGCTCGGTAAGGGAGAAGGTTACCGCGCAGTGCAGGAAGTTTCCGGTTTACGGGTGAAGGCGCAATGGCCAGTAGCACGGCGACGTCCATGGATGATGGCGTATGGGCTGCTGTTTGCGGCCCCTTCGTTTTTACTGGGGCTTCTCTGGACAAGTTTAGGAATCATCGTCTTCGGCGTATTCCCCCTGGCTGCAATGTTGCAAGGCGCTTTGGAGCAATACATTTACTCAGAGAGTGATATCCGGCTTCTAGGATTTGTCACCCCACGCCTGACTCTGGCCTGCGCTGGGGGCTCTGGATTGCTCGCGGTGTCTTGCCTGACGCGCACATGGTTGAAAGGTAGGTCTCTAGCCGGAGTGAGGCCTTGGTGGTGGTTCGCTCTCGCGTGCGGTTGCGTGGCATCAATGGTCGCCTTTTGCCTTGCTTGGTCCTCGGGGCTGGCCTCGGCTGGCTGGATTGAAGTCCTCTTTATGTTTTTCAGCACCGGCATTCCGCTGATACCGCTCGCTGTGTATCTCTGGCATCACCGCCCACCTTCCGAATAGCAGACTGACCGTAATGCATTGCCCCTTCTGCCAGCACGAAGACACCCGCGTGATCGATTCGCGCCTCGCCGACGACGGTGCCACCGTGCGCCGCCGGCGCGAGTGCCCGCAGTGCGGCGAGCGCTTCAACACCTTCGAGACCGCCGAGCTGAAGCTGCCGGCGATCGTGAAGAGCGGCGAGCGGCGCGAGGCGTTCGATGAGCGCAAGCTGCGCACCAGCTTCGAGCGCGCGCTGCAGAAGCGGCCGGTAGCCAGCCAGGACGTGGACACCTCGGTGCGCGAGATCATCAACGACCTGCGCCGCAGCGGCGAACGCGAGGTCAGTTCGCGCTACATCGGCGAGCTGGTGATGCGCGAGCTGGGCAAGCTCGATCAGGTCGCCTACGTGCGCTTCGCCTCGGTTTATCGCAAATTCGAGGACGTGCAGGCGTTCCGCGAGGAGATCGAGAAACTCGAGCGCGACCTGCCGGAGCTGGAAAAGCTGCAGCTGTCGTTGCTCGCCAGCGATCCGTCGCGCAAGGCACGCAAGGGCGAGAAGTAGCCGCCCGGGCGGTATGCTGCCGGCCGGATCCGCCGCCGAACGAGCCGTCATGCCGTTTTCCGCCATCGACCACGCCCACATGGCCCGCGCGCTCGCGCTGGCCGAGCGCGGGTTGTTCACGACGCAACCCAACCCGCGCGTGGGCTGCGTCATCGCCCACGGTGACGCCGTGGTGGGCGAGGGCTGGCACTGGCGCGCCGGCGGGCCGCACGCCGAGGTTGTTGCCCTGCGCGACGCCGGCGGGCGCTCGCGCGACGCCACCGCGTACGTCACGCTGGAACCCTGCGGCCTTCAAGGCCGCACGCCGCCGTGCGCGGATGCGCTGATCGCTGCGGGCGTGGCGCGCGTGGTGATTGCGGCCGAGGACACCTCGCAGGCCGAAGGCGCAGGTTTGGCGCGGCTGCGCGCCGCCGGCATCGCGATCGAGACGGGCTTGATGCGCGAGCCGGCGCGCGAGCTCAACGTGGGCTTTTTTCGCCGCATCGAGACCGGTCGCCCGTTCGTGCGGTTGAAGCTGGCGATGAGCCTGGACGGACGCACTGCGCTGGCCAACGGCGCATCGCAGTGGATCACCGGCGAGGCGGCCCGCGCCGACGTGCAGCGCTGGCGGGCGCGCAGCTCGGCGATCCTCACCGGCAGCGGCACCGCGCTGGCCGACAACCCGCGGCTCACCGTGCGGCTGGCGTCTGCTTCGGGTTGCGCCGGGACGGTTCAGGGCGAGGAGTCCGAGGGCCGGCAGGCGCCGCACGCACCCCTGCGTGTGGTGCTGGATCGCGCGCTGCGCACGCCGGCCGGCAGCCACCTGCTGGATGGCGCTGCGCCGACGCTGGTGCTGCACGGCGCGGGTGCAATGGTCGATGACGAGCGTTTCGCCGGTGTCGAACGCGCCACGGTACCGGTCCGCGACGGCCGGCTGGATCTCGCCGCCGTGCTGGCCCTGCTGGCTGCGCGCCAGGTCAACGAGGTGCACGTGGAGGCCGGTCCGGTGCTGGGCGGGGCGCTGCTGGCCGCGGGGCTGGTCGACGAGCTGCTGCTGTACGTCGCGCCGGTGCTGCTCGGCGACACGGCCAGACCGCTGCTGCAGTTGCCGAACCTCCTCGCCATGACCGACCGGTGGCAGCTGCGTACCGTCGAGCAGCGTTCGGTGGGCATCAACTGGAGGCTGCGCCTGCGCCCCGGCTGATTCCCGTCTGCCGCGGCCAGTCGTCCGCGGCGGCGAACGCTGCTTCCCCTTGCCGCGGCCAGCCTCGCGGTCGGCGGGTGCTAGAATTCGGCGGCTGGCTCGCCAGCGACAACCAATTACAGCGTCTTCAGGGCGGGGTGAAATTCCCCACCGGCGGTAGGTGGAGCGGGGCGACCCGCGAAGCGAGCCCGCGAGCGCCTTCGCTGTCATGGCGAAGGGTCTAGCAGATCCGGTCCGATGCCGGAGCCGACGGTTGGAAGCGGGCAGCCGCTTTCTCACAGTCCGGATAAAGCGAAGACGGTTCGACGCGTGGCCCCTGGCTGCGCGCCGGCCTCATGCCTTGGGGCGTTTCACGCTTTCGACGCGGGAACGTTGCGATGACCATCGAGCAGACAGGCCACCACGCCACTTCCATCCGGGAGGCGTGCTGATGTTTACCGGCATCATCCAGAGTGTCGGCCGCTTGGTGCGGCTGGAGCCGCGCGGCGGCGACGTGCGACTGGTGGTGGATACCGCCGGCCTCGACCTTTCCGACGTGCAGCTGGGCGACTCCATAGCCGTCTCCGGCGTGTGCCTCACCGCCGTGACGCTGGAGGCCCACGGCTTCGGCGCCGATGTGTCCAACGAGACGCTCTCGCTCACCACGCTGGGCCAGCTCAAGGCCGGCGACCCGGTGAACCTGGAGAAGGCGCTGCGCCTGGCCGATCGCCTCGGCGGGCATCTGGTGTCCGGCCACGTCGATGGCGTTGGCAAGGTGGTGTCGATCACCCCGGACGGCCGCTCGCAGCGCTGGACCTTCGAGGTACCGGCGGCCATCGCGCGCTACATCGCGGCCAAGGGCTCGGTGTGCATCGACGGCACCAGCCTCACCGTGAACGAGGTCAGCGGCGCGCGCTTCGGCGTGAACCTGATCCCGCACACGGTCGAGCACACGGCGTTCCACGCACGCCGCGCGGGCGATGCGGTGAACATCGAGGTGGACGTGATCGCGCGCTACGTCGAGCGGCTTATCGGCGGCTCCCAGGCGTCCGGCATCGACGTCGATTTCCTCAAGCAGCACGGCTTCGCCTGAGCTCGCCGCCGCAGTCGTCCCCGTGCGGCCGCGCCCGTGCCGCCATCCCCATGCCGTCATTCCCGCGCCTGCGGGAATGACGTGAAGAAAATCCAGACTCCCCCGGGAACACCCATGCCCTTCAACACCATCCCCGAGATCCTCGAAGACATCCGCGCCGGCCGCATGGTCGTCATCCTCGACGACGAGGACCGCGAGAACGAGGGCGACATCGTCATGGCCGCCCAGATGGTGCGGCCGGAGGACGTCAACTTCATGGTGCGCGAGGCGCGCGGCCTGCTGTGCCTCACGCTCACCGAACAGCGCACGCGCCAGCTGGGCCTGCGTCCGATGGTCAGCGACAACACCTCGCCGTACCACACCAACTTCACCGTCTCGATCGAGGCGGCCGAGGGCGTCACCACCGGCATCTCGGCGCACGACCGCGCCCGCACCATCCAGGTGGCGGTGAAGTCCGACGCGAAGCCGCAGGATCTCTCGCAGCCCGGCCACGTGTTCCCGCTCACCGCCCAGCCCGGCGGCGTGCTGACCCGCGCCGGCCACACCGAGGCGGGCTGCGACCTGGCCGCGCTGGCCGGGCTGGAGCCGGCGGCGATCCTGATCGAGATCCTGCACGAGGACGGCTCGATGGCGCGCCGCCCCGAGCTGGAGGTATTCGCGGCCAGGCACGGCCTGAAGATCGGCACCATTGCCGACCTGATCCGCTACCGGCTGGAGACCGAGAAAACCGTCGAGCGGGTGCACGAGGAAGACGTCGACACCGAGTTCGGTGCGTTTCGGCTGGTTGCCTACCGCGACGCGATCCGCCGCGGCCTGCACTTCGCCCTGATCAAGGGCGCGGTGGACGACGGCGCCCCGGTGCTCAGTCGCGTACACGTACGCAACACGCTGTCCGATGTGCTGCACCTCACCCGCGACGATCTCGGCCTCACCGTCACCGCCGCGCTGCGCCGGATCGCCGACGAGGGGCGCGGCGTGCTGCTGGTGCTCTCCGGCGAGGACACGCCCGAAGCCTTGCTGGCGCGCCTCAAGGGGCAGCCGGCCGCGATCAGCGCCGAAGATGCCCAGCACAACCAGTGGCGCCAGCTCGGCCTGGGCGCCCAGATCATGGCGGACCTGGACGTGCGCCAGCTGCGCGTGATCGGCACGCCGCGCAAGCTGGTGGGGCTGGGCGGCTTCGGGCTGGAAGTCGTCGAGTACGTCTGAGGAGAGACGAGGCAAAGGAAGTCCGAAATGGGACGTGGGCAGTAAGAGCGGAGCGCTTTCCGCCCCGATGCGCATGGCCGTGCGGTGGACCGCTGCTGGCCTTCTCCACGACACTCCGTGCGCACATGCTCGACTCTCACCTCGCACTCCTCCTCCCTCACTCCTAGCGCCCGAGCCATGCCCCGCATCCGCCTGATCGCCCCTTCCGGCTATGCCGCCGATCCCGCCGCGATGATCCGCGGTGTGTCGCGGCTGCGGGTGGCGGGCTATGCGGTGGAAAACGAGGCGGTGCTGGATCGGGCCGACCTGCGCTTTGCCGGCACCGATGCCGAGCGCGCCGGAGATATCAACGCGCTGGCGCATGCCGGCACCTTGCCGGATATCGCCCTGGTCACCCGTGGCGGCTACGGCGCGGCGCGGCTGCTCGATCAGCTGGAATACGACGCGCTGCGCGAGCGCCTCGCCGGCGGCACGCTGGCCATGGTGGGCCACAGCGACTTCACCGCGCTGCAGCTGGCGCTCCATGCCAGGAGCGGCCTGACCACCTTCGCCGGCCCGCTGCTCGCCGACCTGGGCGCCGAGCCGAACGACGCAGCCACCTGGGCGCAGTTCCGTGGCACCCTGTCCGCCCCGTCGAGCGAGGTGAGCTGGGCTTGCGCGGGTGATGCGTCACTGCAGCTGGAAGGCCTGCTGTGGGGCGGCAATCTCGCGGTACTGTGCAGCCTGCTGGGAACACCGTATTTCCCGCGCATCGACGGCGGCATCCTGTTCGTGGAGGACGTCGGCGAGCCGCCGTACCGGATCGAGCGCTTGCTGTATCAGCTGCACCTTTCCGGCGTGCTCGGGCGCCAGCGCGCGCTGCTGCTGGGCGGCTTCAGCGATTGCCGGCCCGGCGCGCGCGACAACGGCTACACATTGGGCGCGGCGTTCGCGCAGCTGCGCGCGGTTGCCGGTATTCCCGTGATCGATGCCCTGCCGCACGGCCATGGCAGCACCCAGCTGACCCTGCCGTTCGGCGCACCGGCGCGTCTGCGTGTGGATGGCCCGGCTGCCCGGCTGCACTTTTCCGGCTATCCGCACCACGGCTGACTCACGACGCCACAAGCGAGCGACGCCGCAAACCCGTAAAATGCGCGGTCTGCCCGGGCCGCGCGCCCACCGAGGATGTACTGCATGAAAACCATCGAAGGCACCTTCGCCACGCCCAAGGGCCGCTTCGCCATCGTCGCCGGCCGCTTCAACGGCTTCGTGGTGGAGCCGCTGGTGGCCGGGGCCCGCGACGCGCTGGTGCGCCACGGCGTGGACGATGACAGCATCGAGCTGATCCGCGTGCCGGGTGCGTGGGAGATCGCGCTGGCCGCGCACAAGCTGGCGGCCTCGGGCAAGTACGCAGCGGTGATCGCACTGGGTGCGGTGATCCGCGGCTCCACCCCGCACTTCGACTATGTGGCCGGCGAGTGCGCCAAGGGGCTGGCCCAGGCGGCCTACGCCTCGGGCGTGCCGGTCGCGTTCGGCGTGCTGACCACCGACTCCATCGAGCAGGCCATCGAGCGCTCCGGCACCAAGGCCGGCAACAAGGGCGTGGACGCGGCGCTGGCCGCGCTGGAGATGGTCAACCTGTACGGGCAGCTGTGATGGCGCCGCCGAGCCAGGGCATCGACATGGCCGCACGCTCGCGTGCGCGCCGCCGTGCGCTGCAGGCGCTGTATGCGTGGCAGCTTTCGGGCAGCCACATGAACGCGGTGATCGAGCAGTTCCGCCACGAGCAGGACATGGAAATCGCCGACCTCGAGTACTTCGAGGATCTGCTGCACGGGGTGGAAAAGCACGTCGATGCGCTGGACGCCAGCCTGCGCCCGCACATCGACCGCGAGGTGTCGCAGATCGATCCGATCGAGCGCGCCGCCCTGCGCCTGGCCGCCTACGAGCTGGGCTATCGCCCCGATGTGCCGTACCGCGTGGTGATCAACGAGGCGATCGAGGTGACCAAGCGCTTCGGTGCCGATCACGGCCACAGCTACGTCAACGGCGTGCTGGACAAGCTGGCCGCACAGCTGCGCGCGGTGGAGAAGCGCGGCTGATGGTGTTCACCCTGGCCGGCGCGTCGGTGCTGCGGCAGGCGCCCGTGCTGGAGACGCCGCGCCTGCGCCTGCGCGCGCATCGCGCGGACGACCTCGACGCGCTGCACGCGATCTGGTGCGACCCGGATGTCTACCGCTACATCGGCGGCGAGCCGGCCACGCGGCAGGACGTGTGGATGCGTCTGCTGCGCTACGGCGGCATGTGGCCGCTGCTCGGCTACGGATTCTGGGCGGTGGAAGACAAGGCCACGGGCGCGTTCGTGGGTGATCTGGGCTACGCGGATTTCCAGCGCGAGATCACCCCATCCCTTGAGGGCATGCTGGAGCTTGGTTGGGTGCTCGCGCCGTCGGTGCACGGGCGCGGCTACGCCAGCGAGGCGCTGGCGGCCGTGCTCGGCTGGGGCGATCGCTATCTCGGCGCGCACCGCGAGGCCTGCATCATCTCGCCTGAGAACGCCGCCTCGATCCGCCTGGCCGAGAAGGCCGGCTTCCGTGGGTGGTGCGAGACCACCTTCCACGACGCGCCGATCCGCATGTTCACGCGCGACGTGCCCGCCCCGGTCGGCGCCTGACGCTCAGCCGCCGATGGCCACGCACTGATGGAATTTCGCCTGATCGACCGGATCCATGCGCGTACCGCGCAGGCGCGCGAGGACGTTCGCCTGGGTATCGGCGACGACGCCGCGCTGCTCGCTGTGCCGGACGGGCAGGAGCTGGCGGTGGCGCTCGATACGCTGGTCGAAGGGGTGCATTTCCCCGCGGGCACGGCGCCTGCCGACATCGGCTGGAAAGCGCTGGCGGTGAACCTCTCCGACCTCGCTGCGATGGGCGCCGCGCCGGCATGGGCCCTGCTCGGGCTGACCCTGCCGGTGCTGCCGGCCGAGGCGCTGGCGGCACGCGTCGACGGCCTCGCCGACGGCTTCGCGCAGCTCGCGCAGGCTTACGGCGTGGCGCTGGTCGGGGGTGACACCACGCGCGGCCCGTTCGCGCTGTCTGTCGCGGTGCACGGGTTCGTGCCGCCCGGCCAGGCGCTGCGGCGCGATGGCGCGCAGGTGGGCGATGCGGTGTTCGTCACCGGCACGCTCGGCGACGCTGCCGCCGCGCTGCAGTTGCTGGCCGCGGCGGCCGACCCCGCCGAGGAGGCGCGCCGCGCGATCCTGCGTGCACGGCTGCATCGGCCCCAGCCGCGCGTGGCGGCGGGGCTGGCGCTGCGCAGGCAGGCCACGGCGTGCATCGACGTGTCCGACGGCTTGCTGGCCGACCTCAGCCATCTGTGCGCCGCCAGCGGCGTGGCCGCCGAGCTGGAGGTGACGCGGCTGCCGCTGTCGCCGGCGTTGCGAGGCGTGGTCGATCACGCGCAGGCCTGCCGCTACGCCCTCGGCGGCGGCGACGATTACGAGTTGTGCTTCACCGTGCCCGCGGCGCAGGCCGAGGCGGTGCAGGCGGATCTGCTGCGGCTCGGCTGCGGTGCCACGCGCATCGGCCAGATCGTGGCCGGCGCCGGCGTGCGTGCGCGTGCCGCGGACGGAACCTGGCTGAGCACCGACCGCGCCGGCTGGGACCATTTCGCGGGCGCCACCGCCCACTCTGAAGAGGCCCCGGCCAGCCCATGATCCAGCCTGTTCCCGCCGTGCAGAAGAAGATCCTCACGCCGCTGCAGCGGCGGGTGCTGATGGCCTCGCCGGCCGGCTGGATCGCCAGCGGCCTGGGCTCGGGGCTCACGCCGTGGGCGCAGGGAACGTTCGGCTCCGCGGCCGCGATCATTCCCTGGCTGGCGTTGCGGCACCTGCCGTGGCCGCTGTATGCGCTGGTGGTGGGGCTGACGTTCGCGCTGGGCGTGTGGGCCTGCGACGTGGCCGGGCGCGCGCTCGGCATCGACGACCATCGCAGCCTGGTGATCGACGAATTCGTCGGCCAGTGGATCGCGCTGTGGCCGATCGTGGCCGTGGCGTCATGGCAGGGCGTGCTGCTGGGCTTCGTGCTGTTCCGGCTGTTCGACGTGTGGAAGCCCTGGCCGATCCGCTGGCTTGATCGCCACCTCAAGGGCGGCATGGGCGTGATGGTGGACGACCTCGTCGCCGGCGTATTCGCCGCGCTGGCAGCGGCGGCCGCGCTGTACGCATGCGGTGTCGCACTGGCGTCCCCGTGACGCGGCCTCTGGCATCCTGCCGGGCCTGACGCAACTGCGGGAGCCTTTCATGCAATACCGCCGCCTGGGCCGCTCTGGCCTGCAACTGTCTGCCTTCTCGTTTGGCGCGTGGATCAATTTCGGGCGCCAGGTCGGGCGCTCGCTGGCGCGCGACCTGCTGGCGCTGGCGCACGATCGCGGGGTCAACTTCTTCGACAACGCCGAGACCTACAACCAGGGCGCCGGCGAAGAACTGATGGGCGACGTGCTGGCCGACCTGCGCTTTCCCCGCGACAGCTACTGCGTGTCGAGCAAGGTGTACTTCGGCGCGGTGGCCGATCCGAAGCCGACCCAGCGCGGCCTGTCGCGCAAGCACGTGATCGAAGCCTGCCACCAGGCGCTGAAACGGCTGAAGGTGGATTACCTGGACCTGTACTTCTGCCATCGCCCCGACCCGGACACGCCGATCGACGAGACGGTGGCGGCGATGGATCTGCTGGTGCGTCAGGGCAAGGTGCTCTACTGGGGCACCAGCGAATGGCCGGCGGAGGCGATCGAGGAGGCCCACCGCGTCGCGCGCGAGCAACACCTCACCGCGCCGGTGGTGGAGCAGCCGGAGTACAACCTGCTGCATCGCGAGCGGGTGGAACGCGAGTACGCGCCGCTGTACGCGAAGTACGGCATGGGCACCACGGTGTGGTCGCCACTGGCATCCGGCCTGCTCACCGGCAAGTATCGTGATGGCGTCCCGGCCGACTCGCGGATGACCCAGCCCGGCTACGAGTGGCTGCGCGACGAGCTGCTGGACGAGGGCGCGGCCCGGGTGGCGCGTGCGCAGAAGCTGCAGCCGCTGGCCGAGGAGCTGGGTTGTTCGATGGCCCAGCTCGCGCTGGCCTGGTGCCTGACCAACCGGCACGTGTCCACCGTGCTGCTCGGCGCCAGCCGGCTGGCGCAGCTCGAGCACAATCTGGATGCGCTTGCGGTGTTGCCGCGGCTTGATCCGGCGATGAAACAGCGGATCGAGACGGCGGTGGGCTGATCGCCCCGATCAGGCCGACCCCGCCGGGGTCGGTGCCCGATCGATCAGCCGTCTTGGGGATCGGTAGCCCCGGACATCAGCTGCCCAGTGCCAGCGCCGTGCCGAGATCTATCAGCGGCGCGGCGATCAGGATGCGCGCCAGCACGATGCCCAGCATCACCACCATCGGCGAGAAGTCGAACAGGCCCACCGTCAGCTTGCCGCGCAGCGGACGCAGCAGCGGCTCCACGATCGCACCGGCCAGCCGCAGTACCGGCTGGCGCCGGTCCACCTGCAGCATGCTCAGCAGCGACCAGCCGAAGATCAGCACCAGGTAGAACACCAGCGTGAAATCGATCAGGTCGGCCAGGCCCAGCACCAGCAGCCCGCTCACGTGCGGCGTCACGCCCAGCAGCGCGAACAGCAGCGCGCGCTTGACCAGCATCACCAGCCAGGCGAGCAGCAGTGCGGCGAGGTTGATCCGGCGCCAGTTCGGGATCACCCGGCGCAGCGGCGCCAGCACCGGGTTGGTGCTGCGATAGAGCAACTGGCTGACCGGATTGTGGAAGTCTGCACGCGCCGCTTCGGCCAGCACCCGCAGCACGAACAGCGTGGCCAGCAGGTTGAAGGCCAGTTCGATCAGTACCGACAACGCATTCAGCAGGTAGGTCATGGGGGATGCTCAAGTCAACGAGACGCGGGCGTCACCGTCGCGGTCCGTTCGCAGGGAACGGAAGCGGCCAGCACGCAGGCGAACTGCGTATCGAGCCGGCGCTCCGAAAGTCTGCGAACGAACCGAACCGGTTCCAGGCGACGGGATTTCATGCGGAAACAGCGATGTCCGAAAGAGCGGCCTGCCTATATCCAGCCTGCCGTCCCGACATTATGCGGCCTGCACGCGGCTGCTCCGAACCCCTAGCTCTTGTCCAGCTCGGCGGCCAGTTCACCGCCGCGACGTGTCGCCGCCGCGACTGCCCGGGCCACGATACCGGCCAGGTCATCGCGGGAGAAGCTGTCCAGCGCGGCCTGGGTGGTGCCGTTGGGAGAGGTGACGCGGCGGCGCAGCTCGCCCGGCGCCTCGCCGCTCTCCACCAGCATCCGTCCCGCGCCCAGGCAGGTCTGGGCGGCCAGCGCGCGCGCCGTGTCCCGGTCCAGGCCTTGCGCCACGGCGGCATCCTCGAGCGCTTCCACCATGGCGAAGAAATAGGCAGGGGCAGAGCCGGAGATGCCGGTGACCGTGTCCATCAGCGCCTCGTCGTCGACCCAGCGGGTGAGGCCTGCGGCGTCGAGCACGTGCTGGGCCTGGGCTCGCTGCGGCGGGCTGACCCGGGCATTGGCGCAGAGCCCGGTCGCACCCGCGCCGATCAGCGAAGGGGTATTGGGCATGCAGCGCACGATCGGCAGCGCGCCGAACCAGCGCTCGAGCTGGTCCAGCCGTACACCGGCGGCGATCGAGATCAGCAGCGGGCGCGAGCGCTGCAGGGTGTCGCGCAGCTCGGCCTGGATCGCCGGCATGATCTGCGGCTTGACCGCCAGCACGATCACGTCTGCGTCGGCCACGGCCAGGCGGTTTTCAGCGAAGGTGGCTACCGCGAATTCCCGGGCGAGGCTCTCGCGGGACGCGGCCTGCGGTTCGGCCACGGCGATGGACGAGGCACTGATGCCGGTCTTTAGCAGGCCGCCGATCAGGCTGCGCGCCATGTTTCCGCCACCGATGAAGGCGATGCGTGTCATGTGGGCTCCCGTGAAGTCGTCAACTCACTACCTTAACGCACCTGCCGTGGAGCGTGCCGCCGGCGGCCGCGTCGGCCGGCCCCTGCGCGGCGGCAGGACCGGCCCCGCGGCAGCTCGCAAAACCGCGTAACGGGGCTGGTCGTTACGCCCCCGGCACGAGTAGTATCGAGCCGCTACGAAGGGGATCCGGGGTTGCTCCAGGGCACAGCGGCAGGCGCGACCCGCGCCGCGGCGCGCTGCCTGCAGCACGGCCATGCGCCCGCATCGTTTGCATCACCCAATATTCTTTACAAACGATCGGTTGAGGGGGAAACACCCGATGGATATCGCCGAACTGCTCGCCTTCTCGGTGAAGAACAAGGCCTCGGACCTGCATCTGTCGGCAGGCCTGCCGCCGATGATCCGCGTGGACGGCGACGTGCGCCGCATCAACATCCCGGCGCTCGAGCACAAGCAGGTGCACTCGCTGATCTACGACATCATGTCGGACAAGCAGCGCCGCGATTACGAGGAGTTCTACGAGACCGACTTCTCGTTCGAGATCCCCGGCCTGGCGCGCTTCCGCGTCAACGCGTTCAACCAGAACCGCGGTTCCGGCGCCGTGTTCCGCACGATTCCCTCCGAGGTGCTGACGCTGGAGGATCTCGGCTGCCCGCGCATCTTCAAGGAGCTGATCGAGCAGCCGCAGGGCCTGATCCTGGTGACCGGGCCGACCGGCTCGGGCAAGTCGACCACGCTGGCGGCGATGGTCGACCACATCAACAAGAACGAATACGGCCACCTGCTGACGATCGAGGATCCGATCGAGTTCGTGCACACCTCGCAGAAGTGCCTGGTCAACCAGCGCGAAGTGCACCGCGACACGCACGGCTTCAACGAGGCGCTGCGCTCGGCGCTGCGCGAGGATCCCGACTTCATCCTGGTCGGCGAGTTGCGTGACCTGGAAACGATTCGCCTGGCGCTGACCGCCGCGGAAACCGGCCATCTGGTGTTCGGCACGCTGCACACCAGCTCGGCGGCCAAGACGGTGGACCGCATCATCGACGTGTTCCCGGCGGGCGAGAAGCCGATGGTGCGCTCAATGCTGTCCGAGTCGCTGCGCGCGGTGATCTCGCAGTCGCTGCTGAAGAAGGTCGGCGGCGGACGCATGGCCGCCCACGAGATCATGGTCGGTATCCCGGCGATCCGTAACCTGATCCGCGAGGACAAGGTGGCACAGATGTATTCGTCGATCCAGACCGGCCAGCAGTACGGCATGCAGACGCTCGATCAGAACCTGCAGGATCTGGTCAAGCGCGGCGTGATCGCGCGGCAGGAGGCGATCGGCTACGCGAAGAACAAGGAAACCTTCAAGTAAGCGCACGGCCCGGCAGGCAATGCCTGCCGGCCAACGTCCGCCGCGGTCCACCGTTTTTCTGTCTCCCGGAGGAGACTCGCCATGAGCGATTTCGATTTCACCTCGTTCCTCAAGCTGATGGTCCACAAGAAGGCGTCGGACCTATTCATCACGGCGGGCGTGGCCCCCTCCATGAAGGTGCAGGGCCGCGTGGTGCCGATCACCCAGAGCCCGCTCAGCGCACAGCAGTCGCGCGACATGGTGCTCAACGTGATGACGCCGTCGCAGCGCGAGGAGTTCGAGAAGACCCACGAGTGCCAGTTCGCCATCTCGGCGCAGGGCGTGGGGCGTTTTCGCGTGTCCTGTTTCTACCAGCGCAATTGCGTCGGCATGGTGCTGCGCCGGATCGAGTCCAAGATCCCCACGGTGGAAGAGCTGAACCTGCCACCGGTGATCAAGCAGCTGGCGATGACCAAGCGCGGCATCATCATCTTCGTCGGCGGCACCGGTACCGGTAAGTCGACTTCGCTGGCGTCGATGGTGGGCTACCGCAACCAGAACTCCACCGGGCACATCATCACCATCGAGGACCCGATCGAGTACGTGCACAAGCACGAGGGTTGCATCATCACCCAGCGCGAGATCGGCATCGACACCGACAGCTGGGAGAACGCGCTGAAGAACACGCTGCGCCAGGCCCCGGACGTGATCATGATCGGCGAGGTGCGTACCCGCGAGACGATGGAGCACGCGATCAACTTCTCCGAGACCGGCCACCTGTGCCTGTGCACGCTGCACGCCAACAACGCCAACCAGGCGATGGACCGCATCCTGCACTTCTTCCCCGAGGATCGCAGGCAGCAGTTGTTCATGGACCTGTCGCTCAACCTGAAGGGCGTGGTCGCGCAGCAGCTGATCCCCACTCCCGACGGCAAGGCCCGCCGCGTGGCGGTGGAAGTGCTGCTGGGCACGCCGCTGGTGCAGGATTACATCCGGCAGGGCGAGATCCACAAGCTCAAGGAGGTCATGAAGGAGTCGACCAACCTGGGCATGCGGACCTTCGACCAGAGCCTGGTGGAGCTCTATCACGCCGGCGAGATCAGCTACGAGGACGCGCTGCGCCACGCCGACAGTTCCAACGAGGTGCGACTGCGCATCAAGCTGGCGCAGGGAGGCGATGCCCACACGCTGTCGCAGGGCCTGGACGGGGTGGAGCTGGAGGAGACGCGCGAGCAGCATCAGTTCGGCGGCAACATGCTGCACCGCTGAAGCGACAACAAACGCCGCCCGGCGGTCGAGCAGGCAAAGAAAAGGCGCCCCGCGGGGCGCCTTTCTTCGTTGTTCCCTTCCCGCGCTGAAGCGGGGAGGGAAGGTACGGCTTATTCGCCGGAGGTGGTGACGACCAGGCCATTGGTGCTGACCGATTTGGCGCCCTTCACCGACATGGCTACCTGCTTCGCCTTCGCGATCTCAGCGGCGCTGGCAACGTGACCGGTCAACGTGACCACGCCGTTCTTGGTGTCCACCGAGATATCGGTGAAGTCAACGCCCTTGGTGGTGGCGAACTCGGACTTCACCTTGGTGGTGATCCAGGTATCGGACGTGGCCTGAGCGACCGAATTGGCGGCGTGGCCCACGCTGTTGCCCATGTCGTGGTCGTCTTCCATGCGGCCGGTCGTGGTCAGGCCGGCGGTGTTGACCGACTTCACGCCCTCGATCGAGCGGGCCAGCTTCTTGGCCTTCATGACCTCAGCGGCGCTCGCCGCCGTGCCGCTCAACGTGACGACGCCATTCTTGGTGTCGACCGAGATATCGGTTGCATCCACGCCGTCGGCGGCGGCAAACGTGGACTTCACCTTGGTGGTGATCCAGGTGTCGGACGTGGCCTGCGCGACCGAATGGGCCGCGTGGCCCACGTCGTTGCCCACGTCGTTGTCCATGTCGTGGCCATCGTCCGTGCGACCGGTCGTGGTGAGGCCAGCCGTGCTGACCGACTTCACGCCCTCGACCGACATGGCCAGCTTCTTCGCCTTCATCACCTCGGCGGCGCTTGCGGCCGTGCCGCTGAGCATGACGACACCGTTCTTGGTGTCCACCGAGATATCGGTTGCGTCAACGCCGTCAGCAGTGGCGAACTCGGACTTCACCTTGGTGGTAATCCACGTATCGGACGTGGCCTGCGCTACCGAACCGGCAGCGTCGCTGGCGTTCTGCGCGGCAGTCTCCTGGGCCTGCGCCAGCGGGGCGGCGGCAAAGGCAGCGACAAGCGCCATCGCGATGACGTTTTTGCGAATATTCTTCGTGTTCATGAGGATCTCCTGTTGTTGGCAGCCTTCTCGCCTCGGTGAACCAAGACAAGATCCGTAAGCCGGTTCGGCTTTCGCGCATCCATGGCAACAGTGCGGCCGTGAACACCTTGTGGGTGAGCCGGGTCGCGGTTCAGGCGGGTATCAAGCTTGCGAAGATCGCGTATGCACGCAGGCGGCAAAAAAAGGGGGCGCCTGTGGCGCCCCCTCTTGCCTGCCACCGCGGAGGGGCAGTTACTTCAACGTGCTCTGGCTGGTGATTACCAGGCCATCGCCATCCACGTGCATTTCCGAACTGACCGCCTCGATGCGGGCTGCCTGTGCCTGCATCGCCTGCAGCTGCGCGTGCGTACGCGCCGCGGTGTCCGCCTTGGCCTTTGCTGCATCGGCGGCATCGCCACCAGCAGCTTCGTCGCTGCTCTTGGCCATGGCCTCGCTCATGGCGGTGAGGCTGTCGGCCTTGTCCATCATCAGCTTGATCCAGCTTTGATACATCGCGCCGTCCAGGTGCATGCGCATCATGCGGCCGGCGTCGCCGGTGGGGGCCTTCAACGTGTCAGCCAGCTTGGCCTCCTCGCCGGCACCGATACCCAGTGCGAGTGCCTTTTCGCCCATCGCGAGCCATACCGGCTGGCCGATCATGCCGGTCAGGTCGGCCGGCAAGGCGGCGGGCTTGCCGTCGGCGGTCAGCTTCAGCTGGGCGAGGGCCGGCGTCATCATCTGACCCATCGCGAGCAGGCCCGCCGGGTTGCTGGTGCCCAACACCACGCGGCCGGTGAACTTGGGCAGCCCCTGGCCGCTGGCGGCGTCGAAGCTGTCCAGAGCGATGCGCAGGCCCAGCAGATCGCCAAACGGAGGGATGGCGGTCTTCTGCAGTGCCGGCCCCATCTTGGCGAAACCATCGTTGAGGTCGGTGAGCGCCGGGCAGGTGAAGGGCTTGGCCGCGACCGCATCGGCCTGCGCCATCCAGAATCCGCGCAGGTCGGCCACCGGCAGTGCAATGCTCAGGTCGAACGGTGCGGTGGCATCGGCGCCGAGGCCCGGCAGCGCAACCTTCAGCCCGGAGAACGCCTGGCTGATGTCGCTGGCCAGCGCAACGTCCAGACGCATGTCCTGATGCTTGGCGTCGAGCTTGGTGTAGCCGAAGCTCATCATCGGCACGCGCGAGGCGATCCGGCTCGCGTCGCCCTGGCAGGCGGCGGGAATCTGCATCTGGTTCGCCACCGGCTCGCCGGTCTTGGCCGATTCCGCCTGCGCGTGGGCCTTGAACATTGCCATGAACAGCGGGTCCTTGCCGCTGGCCAGCAGCGGCAGGGTGCGACTGAAGTCGATCAGCCCCACCGCCTGCTTGCCGTAGCCCTTGCTCTTGGCCAGCTTCTCCAGCCGACCATCTTCCTGCAGGCTCTTGGCGGGGCGGTCCAGACCCAGCGCCTGGCGCAGCAGCGCGTCGGAGGCATCGGCCGGGAGCAGAGCCGCGACTGCCTGCTTGCCGACCACGGCGAGGATCACCTCGGTGCCGGCCTCCGCGGACACGTGCCGGCGATAGCTCAGGTCACCGATCTTGGCGCTCTCCAGCTTCTTGCCGTAAGCGCCCTCCAGGCGGCCCACGAAGGCCTCGAAGGCGGCCGGGTCGGCAAGCTGGAAACGCACCACCGGTGACAGACCCAGTCCGTAGATGGCCGAATAGCCCTTGGTATCCAGGCCCGCGTTCTTGGCGAAGGTCTCCACCGTCTTGCCGTCGAGCTCGCTGGCAAAGGCGCGCAGGAGATTGGCGGCGCCCGGGTCCTTGGCCTGCAGCTGGTCGGCGGCTGCCTTCATCTGGGCGACCTGGGCAGGAAGCTGCAGGTTTGCCTGGGCGAACAGCGCCGCACGGGTGTCATCGTCCAGCACATCCAGGTTGGCTGCCACGTACGGCGTATCGGCCGGTACGAACGCCAGCGGTGCGTCTTTGTCCTTGTGTCCGCAGGCGGCCAGCAAAATACCGGCCACGCCCAGCGCCAAACCGCGCTTCATCAGTCGCATAGTGATCCCCGTTGAATGGATGTCGCGGCGCACATTATGCCGCTTTCAGACGTGTCGCTGGCGGCCGTCAGCGTGCCAGCAGCTCGCCCAGCACTGCCATGCGCACGAACACGCCGTTGCCGACCTGCTCGAGGATTCGCGACTGCGCGCCGTCGGCTACGTCGGAGGCGATCTCGATGCCGCGGTTGATCGGCCCCGGATGCATCACGAGGCAGCCTTTGCGGGCCCGCGCAAGGCGCTGGGTGTCCAGACCGTACTGACGGAAATAGGCCGCCTCGTCGGGCAGCTCGGTCTGCGCCATGCGCTCCTTCTGCAGACGCAGCATGATCACCGCGTCGACTCCTTCGATGGCACGATCGAAGTCGTCCACCTGCTGACACGGGGGCAGGTCGCCCGCGTCGGGCATCAGCGCCGCCGGACCGCACAGGCGGATATCGCGCACCCCGAGCGCGCTGAGCGCGTGCACGTCCGAGCGGGCCACGCGGGAGTGCTTCACGTCGCCACAGATCACCACGCTGAGCTTGTCGAAATCGGGCCGGTGCTGGCGGATGGTCAGCACGTCGAGCAGGCCCTGGGTGGGGTGGGCGCGGTTACCGTCGCCGGCGTTGATGACCGATACCCCGCTCATGGCGTGGCGCACCAGTTCATCGGGGGTGCCGGACACCTTGTGCCTGACCACGATGGCGTCCAGGTGCATCGCCTCGAGCGTGTGCAGGGTGTCGTACAACTCCTCGCCCTTGTTGGCCGAGGAGAAGCCAATGTCGAAATTCACCACGTCCGCACCGAGCCGGCGGGCCGCCAGCTCGAACGAGGTGCGCGTGCGGGTGGAGGGCTCGAAGAACAGGTTGAGCACGGTGCGGCCGGCCAGCAGGTCGATCTTGCGAGTGCCATGGGCGCAGGCATCGCGCATGGCCATCGCCCGGTCGAGCAGCCGCTCGATGGTTTCGCGCGGCAGGTTTTCGAGCGTGGTCAGGTGGCGCAGGCGTGGGCTCATTGGCGGCTACTTGGCGAGAGTGGGAGGAGGTCAGGGCGCCGAAGCGGTACCGGCTTCGAGGAGCCAGCGTTCGAGGATCACGGCGGCGGCTTCCGCGTCGATGTGAGCACCGTCCCGGCGCCGCTTCACGCCGGAGGCACGGGCGCTGGCAAAGCGTCCGGCTGCTTCCTGCGAACTGTGGCGCTCGTCCACCAGCAACGGCGTGGTGCCGTAGCGGCCAGCCAGGGCAGACGCGAACCGGCGCGCCAGCTTGCTGGCCGGTTGCTCGGAGCCCTCCAGCGTCAGGGGCAGTCCGACCACCAGGGCGGCAGGCATCCACTCCCGCTGCAGCCGGTCCAGCATCTGCCAATCGGGCTGGCCGTCGCGCATCGGTACCGTTGCGAGCGCCCGTGCACTCTGGGTGATGCGGTTGCCAACTGCCACGCCGATCATCTTGCTGCCCACGTCAAAGCCCAGCACGCAGCTCATCGGCTCACGCTCATGCTAGCCGGGCTCATGCGTGGCCCGCGTAGCCTGGCAACTGCAGCGGATCCACGCCCATCAGGCCCGCGGCGGCGCTCCAGCGCTCATCCAGCGGGGTGTCGAAGATGATCCGGTCGCTGGCTTCCACGGTCAGCCAGCTGTTGTCCATCAGCTCCTGCTCGAGCTGGCCTGCGCCCCAGCCGGAGTAGCCCAGTGCCAGCATGGCGTGCTGCGGGCCTTCGCCGGCCGCCATCGCCGCGAGGATGTCGCGCGAGGTGGTGATCGACCAATGGTCGTTGACCCGGTAGCTGGACTCCCAGTGGCCGTGCTCGCGGTGCAGCACGAAGCCCCGTTCCTGCTGTACCGGACCGCCGATCAGCACCGGCGCATCGGCAAGATCCGGGTCGGCGCAGTCGAGTTTCATCTGGGCGAGGATGTCGCCCAGACGGTATTCCGACAGCTGGTTGACCAGCAGGCCCACGGCACCGTCTTCGTCGTGCTGGCACAGCAGCGCCACGCCGCGCGAGAACGGCGTATCGGCGAGGCTGGGCATCGCGATCAGGAAGTGCCCGGTGAGCGAGGAGGGGAGTGAGACGCGCATGCCTGCATTGTAGTCGCCCCGGCGGCTGCCTGCGTGCATGGCCGGTGAGGCGGCGTGGCTACTTGTTGCGCAGGATGTCGCCGGGCAGGAACTGCCAGGTGCGGGTGATGTAGAGCTCGTCCACGCCCTTGTCGCGCGGAATGGGCGGGAACGGCGCCGACAGCCTGACGATGCGCTGCGCTGCGGCGTCGAGCAGGGGTGAGCCGGAGCTCTGGATCACCTCGATGCTGGTGATGCTGCCGTCCCGGTTCAGCCCCACCGTGAGCAGCAGCTCCCCGTGCAGTTGCCGCTTGCGCGCCTCGCTCGGGTAGTTCAGGTTGCCGATGCGCTCGACCCGGTCCGACCAGCCGCGCATGTAGGCGGCGTAGGCGTATTCCCGCGTGCTGGCGGAGATGTATTTCTTCTTCGGCCGCTTGGCGTAGGCCTCGTTCTTGTGGCGCAGCTCGGCAGCGAGCTGCGCGATTTCCTGCTGGCGGCGAAGTTCCGCGGCGGCATGGGCCGGATCGCTCTCCACCGGAGGCTTGCCGCTGCTGGCCTCCACGCTGAAACGGCTCTCGCCGCGGGTGGTGACCAGGCGCTGGTCGGTCGGGACCTGCGGCGCGGGGGTTGCGGCCTCTACCCGCGCGCTCGCCACGCCCGGGGTCGGCTTGGGCAGCGGTCCGGAGAAGTCGTTGGACGGCCGCGCCGCGCGGTCGCTTTCGCCACCCCCGCGGTTGTTCGCCTGGGCAAGGAAGTCGGCCTTGTCCGGTGCCTGCTGGTTCGCCACGTTGACCAGCGTCACGTCCAGCGTGGGCAGGCTCGGCTTGGGCTTGACGAACTGGAACGTAATGCCGAGCGCGAGCACGCCGTGCAGCAGCAGCGAAAACAGCAGCGTGGCTCCGATCAAATCGGGGCTGCCGGTGCGTGGGGCGGTCTGGCTCACTTAGGCGGGGTTTCCATGGGCGGTCTGTTCGATGGCGTCGAACAGCGAGCCGGCAATGTTAAGCCCGAACTGCGCGTCCAGCTCGCGTACGCAGGTAGGGGATGTGACGTTGATCTCGGTCAGATAGTCGCCGATCACGTCCAGTCCGACGAAGCGCAGCCCGCGCCTGCGCAGTTCCGGTGCCACTTCGGCGGCGATCCAGCGATCGCGGTCCGACAAGGGCACGCCTTCGCCGCGTCCACCCGCGGCGAGGTTGCCGCGGAACTCGTTGCCCTGCGGGATGCGCGCCAGCGCGAACGGCACCGGCTCGCCATCGACCAGCAGGATGCGCTTGTCGCCGGCACTGATTTGCGGGATGAACTTCTGCGCCATCGCAAAGTGTCGCTGGCCACCCTGGGCGTCGCCGGCGAGCAGCGTCTCCAGCATGGAGTTCAGGTTGGTATCACCCGCGCGCACGCGGAAGATGCCGCGACCACCCATGCCGTCGAGCGGCTTGAGCACGGCCTCGCCATGTTCGTCCACGAAGCGGCGCAACTCGGCCGCATCCCGGGCAACCAGGGTCGGCGCCATGCACTGCGGGAACTCCAGCGCGAACAGCTTCTCGTTGCAGTCGCGCAGGGCGCGCGGGTCGTTCACCACCTGCACGCCGCCGCGCTGGGCGGCCTCCAGCACAATCGTGTCGTAGATGAATTGATCATCCACCGGCGGATCCTTGCGCAGCAGGGCGACGTCCATCGTGCGAAGGTCCTGCCACTGCGCCTGGTCCAGCTCGAACCAGCCAGACGGGTCGTCGCGCACCCTGATCGCGGCGAGCCGTCCCCACGGCTCGCCGTTGCGCAGCGCCAGCGCGGACTGCTCCAGGTAGAACAGCCGATGGCCGCGACGCTGGGCCTCCAGCAGCATCGCGAACGTGGTGTCCTTGGCGATCTTTATGGCGCTGATGGGATCCATCAGCACCGCAATCGAGAGCGACATGCGCGCCTCCGCAGTAGGGTGGGGTGGCGTCGCCTGCGTCCTGTGCAGGAGCGGCGTGCGCACGGTGGGAGTGGCGATGTTCGCCGAGCAGGCACGCCCCGGCAAGGCGCTGCCCCTTCAAGCTGCGCCCGTACCTGCCGACAAGGAGTCTGCGGGGCGTCACAGTAGGCGTCCCGAGTGTTTTTGTCTTGACGCGCCGAGGGGCAAGCGGTAAACAGCAACGGCTGATAACGCCTTGTGAAAACGGCGTCCAATACAAAAAGAAGCGGCATTTTTTTCATCTGCACCGATCGGGTCGGGCGTCACGCCCGTCGGCGGTGCTTCACCTGAGCCTGGGGCGGGCCGCAGGGGGGTTGAGTGAACTTGAACGTGAGTGCTAACGGCTTGGCCGGGCTGAAGGTCATGGTGATCGATGACTCCAAGACCATCCGGCGTACCGCAGAGACCTTGCTGAAAAAGGAAGGCTGCGACGTGCTGACGGCCGTGGATGGCTTCGAGGCGCTGGCGAAAATTTCCGATCAGAAGCCCGCCATCATCTTCGTCGACATCATGATGCCGCGGCTCGATGGCTATCAGACTTGTGCGCTGATCAAGAACAATCCCCAGTTCCGGGGTACGCCGGTCATCATGCTCAGCTCGAAAGACGGCCTGTTCGACAAGGCCAGGGGCCGCATCGTCGGCGCCGAGCAATATCTCACCAAGCCGTTCACGCGGGACGAACTGCTGGGTGCCATACACCGCCATGTCAGCACGGAAGCCTGAATTCCGTGACTGCGGCGTCTGAGGGGAGGCCTGTGGCAAAGATACTCATCATCGACGATTCGCCGACCGACGTGCGCGTGTTCACCACGCTGCTCGAGTGTGCCGGCCACGCCGTCGCTGCCGTAAGTACCGCCGAGGAAGGCATCGAGCGCGTGCGCTCGGATCTGCCCGACCTGGTGATCATGGACGTGATCATGCCCGGCATGAACGGGTTCCAGGCAACGCGTACGCTCACCCGCGATCCGGCCACCGCGTCGGTGCCGATCGTCATGATCACGACCAAGTCGATGGAAACCGACCGCGTGTGGGGGCTGCGCCAGGGCGCCCGCGCCTTCATCACCAAGCCGGTGAAAGAGAAAGAGCTGCTGGCGTGCATCAACGATCTGCTGCCGAGCGCCGCATGACTCAGTCCGCCAACCTCTCTCCGTTCGAGATCCTTGCGCGTTACGAGCGCCTGTCGCTGGCCCACGCCTCGGAGTCGCAGCAGACGATGGAGGCGCCCGGGCTGTGGCGCGGCATCGGCTACCGCGTCGGCTCGCGGCTGTTCGTCAGCGGCATCGAGGAAATCAACGAGCTCCTCGCCGTGCCGGTGCTCACGCCGGTGCCGGGCACGCAGCCGTGGCTGCTCGGTGTGGCCAACGTCCGCGGCAACCTCGTGCCGGTGATCGACTTCGCCCGTTTCCTGTTCGGCTCGCGCACGCAGCCGACCGAACGCACGCGCCTGCTGGTGGTGCGCCAGGGCGGCGGCAGCGTGGCGCTGATGGTCGACGAGGTGTTTGGTCAGCGCACGGTGGATGAGCAGCAGCGCCGCGAATCGGAGCCGGAGGACGATCCGCGCCTCGCTCGTTTCGTGGACGATCGGGTGGGCGAGCAGAAGCTCGCCCTGTTCAACATGGGGCGGCTGGTGCGCGCCCCCGATTTCCGCCAGGCCGCAGCCTGACGGTTTTCAGCGGTTCGAGGTAGGGCCGGCGCCGGGCAGGGCCGGAAACAGGGGCAGCAAGACTCGGACGATGTGCCCGGCGGCACCGGTGCATGGTCCCAAGGTTGTGGAAGGGTGAGGTGAACATGAGCACTACAGGGGGCATCGGCAAGGAACGCGGCTATACCGGCCTGATCGTTCTGCTGCTGATCTCGATCGGTTTCGCGGCGCTGGACTTCGTGCTTCTCAACCAGAAGAACGCAGAGGATCGCCAGGCCGTGGCACTGACCACGCAGATCCAGGTGCTGTCGCAGCAGACCGCCAAATACGCGATTGAATCGGCTGACGGCAACGTCAACTCCTTCCAGGAGTTGTCCGCCACGCGCAACGCGATCGATTCGGCGGTGCAGCGGCTGACCAAGGGCGACCCGAAGGGTGGCATGCAGGCCTATGGCGACGGCAATGCGTCGCCGGCCGGTCGCGCGGTTACCGCGCTCAATAACGCATGGGCCCAGCTGGACGGCGACATCGGCAAGATCCTGTCGAACAAGTCGGTCGTGCTTGATTCGGCCAGTCGCGCGGACACCCTGTCCAAGCAGATCCCGCTGCTCAACTCGAGCACCGAGCAGGTGGTGAACATCCTGCAGCAGCGCAACGGCAGTGCCGATCAGATGCTCGGCTCTTCGCGCCAGATGCTGGTGGCCGACCGCATGATCCGCCGCGTGCAGGAGGTGCTGCAGGGCGGCGACTCCGCGCAGTCGGCCGCAGACGGCCTCGCCCGCGACGCGCAGCTTTACGGCACCGTGCTCAAAGGCCTGACCGATGGCGACAGCGCCACCGGCATCCGCGCCATGAACGACGCCAACGCGCAGAAGATCCTCAGCGACATGCAGACCAACTGGACTGCGCTGGCCGATCCGGTCGCCAAGCTGGTCTCTGCGGCGGGCAACATCACCGATGTGAAACGCGCCGGCAACCAGGCCTCGCTCGACTCGCAGAACGTGCTGCTGCGCGCCAACGAACTGGCCGACCAGATTGGCAAGCTGCCGTTGCGGCGGCTGTTTCCGAACGTCTGGTGGGGCCTGATCGGCGCGATCGGCGCGGTGGCTTTCGCGCTGCTGCTGGTGGTCACGCTGGTGCGCGACCAGCGCAAGCGGTTCCAGGACTCGGCCGAGCTCAACCAGCGCAACCAGGAGGCGATCATGCGCCTGCTGGACGAGATGGGCTCGCTCGCCGAAGGCGACCTTACCGTCAAGACGACCGTGTCGGAGGACATCACCGGTGCCATTGCCGACTCGGTGAACTACGCCATCGACGAGCTGCGCACGCTGGTGACCACCATCAACGAGACCTCCGAGCAGGTCTCGTCCTCCGCCCAGGAGACCCAGACCACCGCGCGCCAGCTGGCCGAATCGGCACAGGCGCAGGCGCAGCGGATCAGTACCGCGACCTCGGCGATCAACCAGATCGCCAGCTCGATGGACAACGTGTCCAAGGATTCGGCCGAGTCGGCCGACGTGGCCGAGCGCTCGGTGCAGATCGCCTCGCGCGGTGCCGAGGTGGTGCGCGAGACGATTTCCGGCATGGACTCGATCCGCGACCAGATCCAGGAGACGTCCAAGCGCATCAAGCGCCTGGGTGAGTCGTCGCAGGAAATCGGCTCGATCGTGGAACTGATCAACGACATCGCCGAGCAGACCAACATCCTCGCCTTGAACGCGGCGATCCAGGCCGCCTCGGCGGGTGAGGCCGGTCGCGGCTTCGCGGTGGTGGCGGACGAAGTGCAGCGTCTGGCAGAACGCTCCGCCAGCGCCACCAAGCGCATCGAGGCGCTGGTGCAGACGATTCAGTCCGATACCAACGAAGCGGTGAGCTCGATGGAGCAGACCACTGCCGAGGTGGTGTCCGGTGCGCGCAAGGCGGAGGACGCCGGCAGCGCGCTGGGCGATATCGAGCGCGTTTCGCACGACCTGTCCGCGCTGATTCAGAACATCTCCACGGCGGCGCGCCAGCAATCGGCCGCTGCGACGGACATTTCGCAATCGATGAACGCGATCCAGGAAATTACCTCGCAGACCTCGCAGGGCGCGAGCCAGACCGCCGATTCGATCGGCTATCTGGCTCAGCTCGCCAGCGATCTGCGCCGCTCGGTGGCTCATTTCAAGCTGCCGGGTTGACACGGGCTTACATGACAGGGGGCAACCTCGACGGTTGCGCTATGCCTTTTGGCGCAGCCGCAGTGAGGGGCGCATGAGACTTCAAGACCACATCGATTTCACCACCCTGCAGTGGGTCAAGCCCGAGCTCGACGAGACGCTCGCGGCCGCCCGTGATGCATTGGAGTCCTACGTCGACAACCCGGGCAACCGGGATGCGATGCGCTCGTGCGCCGACAGCCTGCATCAGGTGCACGGCACGCTGCAGATGGTCGAGCTCTACGGCGCCGCGATGGTTGCCGACGAGATGGAGACGTTGTCCATCTCCCTGCTGGAGGATCACGTCCAGCACCGCGAGGAGGCCTACGCTTCACTGATGCGCGGCCTGATGCAGCTGCCCGATTATCTCGAGCGGCTTTCCAGCGGGCATCGCGATGTGCCGGTGGTGCTGCTGCCGCTGCTCAACGAGCTGCGCGCCAGCCGCAAGATGGCTGCGCTGACCGAGGTAGCCCTGTTCAACCCCAAGCTCGATGCGCCGCTGTCGCCCCAGGCACCGCCGGCAGTAAGCGAGGCCGAAGCGGTGGCGCGCCGCCCGCAAGTGGCCGACCTGCGCCTGCGCTTCCAGCAGCAGTTGCTGGCCTGGTTCCGCGGGCAGAACGCGTCGCAGCAGCTGCTCGGCATGCGCGACACGCTGAACGCGATCACCGGTTGTTGCCACAGCTCGCCCGGGCGGCGGTTGTGGTGGATCGCCGCGGGGGCGCTGGAAGGACTGGAGCAGGGTTATCTCAAGCCCCAGGCTGCCGAGGTGCGGCAGCTGATCGGCAAGGTCGACCGTTGCATCCGCCAGATGATCGAGCACGGCGAGGAGAGCCTGCGTGGCGGCGACGCCGACGAGCTCTCGCGCAAATTGCTCTTCATCGTGGCGCAGGCCAAGCAGCGCAGTCCGCAGATGCAGCAGCTGCGCGAGACCTACGGTCTGGACAGCCTGCTGCCGGACGCTGCGGAGCTGGAGCACGCCCGCGGCTCGATGGCCGGACACAACCGCGCGCTGCTTGACTCCGTCTCGCGCGCACTGAAGGACGACCTGCTGCGCGTGAAGGAGGCGCTGGACCTGTTCCTGCGCCAGAGCGACGGCGATCCGGCACAACTGGCCCCGCAAGGCGAGGTGCTGGAGCGCGTCGGCGACACCCTGGGCATGCTCGCGCTGGCGGTGCCACGCCGCGTGATCAACGAGCAGCGGCGGATCATCGATGAAATCGCCAATCGCCTGCGCGCGCCGGAAGACGAGACGCTGCTCGACGTGGCCGGTGCGCTGCTTTATGTGGAAGCGTCGCTGGACGATCACATCGAGAGCCTCGGCAGCAGTGAGGAGTCGGCCGATCATGGCGCCGCGCCTACCCTTCCGCGCAGCGAGGCACGCCACATCCTGGCGACGCTCATGCAGGAAGCCACCGCCAACACCGGTCGCGTCAAGGATGCGATCGTGGCTTTCGTGGAATCGGGCTGGCAGCACGCCCAGCTGAGCGATGCGCCCGCGCAGATGGACGAAGTCGCCGGCGCCATGCGGATGCTGGCCAGCGTCCGCCCGGCGGAGCTGGCCGACGGCATCGGCCGGTTCATCGGCAACGAGTTGCTGGGCGATCGCCGCGTACCCAGCAGTGCGCAGATGGACCATCTCGCCGACGCCCTGGCCGCCCTGGAGTATTACCTCGAGGCCGCGCGCGAGCATCGCGGCGGGCTGGAACACATTCTCGACGTGGCCGAACACAGCCTGTCGATGCTCGGCTACTGGCCGGTGCCCGCCGCGCGCCGCGCGCAGGTCGTCGACGAGCCCGTGTCGAGCGCACCGATTTCATCGTCGGCGACCGCTGGGGCGCTGGCAGGGCTGGAGGAAGAACTCGCCGGTCAGCCGGAGTTGTCCGAGTCGGTCAGCGTCAATGACGGTGACGACCTGGGCAGCCTGATGTTCGGCGAGGCGCCGGCTCCGGCCGATGCGGCGCAGGACGTCGGCGGGCTGCGGCTTGCCGAAACCCTGGATCATTCCTCGTCGCCATCCGATCCGTCGGCGGACGACGCGGGCGAGTGGATCGAGGAAGAAGTCTTCGAACAGCGCGCCGTGGCCGATCCGTTGGCCGCAGACGCGGGCTTCCAGTCGTCGGCAGAAGGGATCGACGACGACATCCGCGAAATCTTCCTCGAGGAAATGCAGGAAGAGATCGACAATCTGATCCAGGCGCGCAAGGTGTGGCTGGCCGATCCGGTGCAGACATCGGCGCTGACCTCTATCCGCCGCTCCTTCCACACGCTGAAGGGCTCCGGTCGGCTGGTGGGTGCCGCGGTGCTGGGCGAGTTCGCCTGGCGCGTGGAGAACATGCTCAACCGCGTACTCGATCAGACGATCCAGCCGCACGACGGCGTGCAGGCACTGATCGGTCATGCCATCGAGGCGCTACCGCAGTTGCTGGCTGCCTTGCGCGGGGAGGGCACGCCCAGCGCCCCGCTCAGCGCGATCATGCAGACTGCCGATCGCCTCGCCGCCGGCGAGCAGGCGGACCTCTCCGACCTGGTCAGTGACGGTGCCACCGAAACCGTGCGTCGCATCGTGCGCCGCCGTGCCGTGAGCTTTGACAGCGAGAGCGCAAGCGTGCCGGAGGCAAGCCTTGCGGGCATGGTCGAAGCCAGTGCCGAGAGCGAGGCACCGGCCACAGTCGAGGCCATCCCGCTGCCGGTGATGCCGCCGGTGGACTCGGTGTTGCTCGAGATCCTTCGCAGCGAAGTCGCCCAGTACCTGCAGACGATCCGCTCGCACATCAGTCGCAGCGGTGACGAATTGCGGGTCGAGGACGGCCTGCTGCGCGCCGTGCACACCCTCCATGGCGCCATCGCCATGGTCGATATCCCGCTGCTGACGCAGTTGCTGTCGCCGCTGGAAAGCCTGCTCAAGCGCCTGCGTGCGGCCGGTGCCCCGCTTTCTGCTGAGGGCGTGCATCTGCTGGGCCGCTCGGCCGACGTGGTCGACCATGTCATGGCGCAGTTCGACGTCAGCGAGCCCCAGCTGCCCGACGTCGACAGCCTGACCGCGCGTTTGATCGAGCTTCGCGATGCGCAGCCCGAGCCGCAGGTGGCCCATGTGGTGTTCGACGCCCACGCCGACGACGACTCCGGGACCGAGGACGAAGCGGGCGCATCGCTCGATGAGAGCCTCGCCGAAGCCGATGCCCGACGCGAGGAGGCGCTGGAGAGCGAGCATCACGATCGTCTCGCCGACGAGATGATGGCGGCACTGGACGCGTTCGAGCCGCAGGGCGTCGAGCCCTCGACGCATTCGTCGGAGCCCTCGCTCACCCCGATGGCCTCGGACGAAGAGGACATCGAAGCCATGTTCGCGGGCCTCACCGACCACTCGGTGGACGCGGCCCTGCCGCCGTCCCCGGCGCATCCGGCGTGGTCCGACGCGCCGGTCGACGCGGCGGATCATCCCGCTGAGGAAACTTCTGAAGAAGAATCCGCCGATGTGGCGGAAGCCGCGACGCCGGAACGGGAGGAGCCCTTGTCGGATTCTCCTGCGGTTGCGCTGGATGACGTGGAGCTTTCTCCCGCCGATGCACTGGATGCGGACGGCCCTGAGCTGCCGCGCCTGGATTCGGACGAGGCAATGCTTGAGGCAGACGCTGACGCCGGAACCGAGCCCGAGGCACGGCCGGAAGCAGAGCCGGAAGCAGAACCGGAAGCAGAACCAGAGGCAGAACCAGAGGCAGAACCAGAGGCAGAGTCCACGGCACCCGCCGAGGAACTTGCGCCGGATACTGCTGCCGAGCCCGCCGTGGCTGATGGCGAAGCCGACAATGACGAAGCCGACGAGCACGAGTTGTGGCGCGGCGACATCGATCCGGACCTGCTGGAAGTGTTCACCGAAGAGGCACGCGAGATCCTCGACCACGCCGACGAGGCGCTGGCGCAATGGCGCGCCGAGCCGACCGATCTAGCGCAGGTGCCATCACTGCAACGCGACCTGCATACGCTCAAGGGTGGCGCGCGCATTGCCGGCTTCATGCCGGTCGGCGACCTCGCCCACGCCATCGAGACGTTGCTGGAAAAGCCGATCGGCACCGAGGCCGCTCAGGTCGCCCCGCTGATTGGTGCGCTGGAGGTGGGTTTCGACCGGCTGCATGCATTGGTGCAGCGGATCGGTCAGAACAAGGGCATCCGGTATCCGCAGGACATCATCGATCGCCTGCTCGCGCTGGCCGGCGAAGAGGCGCTGGTGGAACGCGATGACGAGCCGCACGTTGCGCCCGCTCGCGAGTCCGTGCCGTCGCCCACCGCAGCGGCGCCGCAGGTGGACCTGCCGGAGTTGTTGCCGGAGCTGTTGTCCGATGGGCACGACGAGACGCGCTCGCCGCAGGAACAGATCCGCGTCCGCGCCGAGCTGCTCGACAACCTCGTCAACCACGCGGGCGAGGTGGCGATCTACCGTTCCCGCCTGGAGCAGCAGGTTGCGGGTTACCGCTTCAACCTGGTCGAGCTGGACCAGACCGTGGTGCGCCTGCGCAGCCAGCTGCGCATGCTCGAGATCGAAACCGAGGCGCAGATCATTGCCCGTTTCCAGCGCGAGCATCGCGAGGCCGGCATGGCGGTGTTCGATCCGCTCGAGCTGGACCGCTTCTCGCAGCTGCAGCAGTACTCGCGTGCGTTGGCCGAGTCGGTGTCGGATCTGGTCTCCATCCAGAACATGCTCGACGAGCTCACCCGCCAGTCCGAGACCCTGCTGATCCAGCAGTCGCGCGTCAGCGCCGATCTGCAGGAAGGCCTGCTGCGCACTCGCATGCTGCCGTTCGACACCATGGTGCCGAACCTCCGCCGCACGCTGCGCCAGGCCGCCCAGGAGGAGGGCAAGCGTGCCCAGCTCTACGTCGAGGGCGCGCACGGTGAAATGGACCGCAACCTGCTCGACCGCATCAAGGCGCCGTTCGAGCACATGTTGCGCAACGCCATCGCCCACGGCATCGAGTCGCCGGCGGAGCGCCGCAAGGCCGGCAAGCCGGAGGAAGGTTCGGTGCGCATCCGGGTCGCCCGCGAGGCTACCGAGGTGGTGGTGCGGGTCAGCGACGACGGTGGTGGCCTCGATCGCGAGGCGATCCGCAAGCGCGGCGTCGAGCGCGGCATGCTTCGCGCCGAGGCCAAGCCCAGCGACGACCAGTTGCTGGCGCTGATCACCCAGCCGGGCTTCTCCACCGCCAGCTCGGTGACCCAGCTGGCCGGCCGTGGCGTCGGCATGGACGTGGTCGCGAACGAGATCAAGCAGCTTGGTGGTTCGCTTTCGATCGAGTCGCAGCCGGGCAAGGGCACCACCTTCGTATTGCGCCTGCCGTTCACGCTGGCGGTGACCCAGGCGATCCTGGTGCGTATCGGCGAGTCCACCTTTGCCATCCCGATGACCTCGGTGCAGGGCGTGGCGCGGATCACGCCGGACGAGCTGGCGATCCACATGGCCGCCGACGAGCCGTCGTTCCTGCACAACGGCGAGGACTACGGCATCCACGACCTGGGCGATCTGCTGGGATTGCCGCCGAGCTACGCGACGGACGAGCCGCAGCTGCCGCTGTTGCTGACCCGTGCCGGCGACCTGCGTGCGGCGATCCGCATCGACGCGGTGATCGGCTCGCGCGAGATCGTGGTCAAGTCGGTCGGTCCGCAGATCAGCTCGGTGCCGGGCCTGCTTGGCGCGACCATCATGGGCGACGGCTCGGTACTGATCATTCTCGATCTGGCACCGCTGGTCCGCTACGGCATCGCGCGGCGCGAGCAGCGGCTGGCCGAGGGCCTGAGCGCCATCTCCACGCCACTGATCGAAGAGGTGCGGACCAAGCCGCTGGTGATGGTGGTCGACGACTCGATCACCATGCGCAAGGTCACCGGCCGCGTGCTGGAGCGCCACGAGTACGAGGTGGGCACGGCGAAGGACGGCATCGATGCATTGGAGAAACTGCACGAGCGCGTGCCGGACCTGATGCTGCTGGACATCGAGATGCCGCGCATGGACGGTTACGAGCTGGCGACGCAGATGAAGGAGGATCCGCGCTTCCGCGATATCCCGATCATCATGATCACCTCGCGCACCGGCGACAAACACCGCCAGCGCGCGTTCGATATCGGCGTGGATCGCTATCTCGGCAAGCCGTATCAGGAGGCCGAGCTGCTGGCGCAGATCAGCGAGGTGCTCGAGCAGCGGGCGATGGAGCTGGCCAATGGCTGAAACGACCGCCGTCGCCCTGTTGTTCGACGACGATGAGCTGGGCGTCCACCTGCGCGAGGCGCTGCAAGAGCACGGCGCCCGCATCGTGCACGAGGGCGGCCTGGCCGGCCTCAGCCTCGAGCTGATGCAACGGCTGGACGCTGACGTGGTCGTGATCAACCTCGATGATCAGGTGGACGAGGTGCTCGATCGCCTCGACGACGTGATCCAGGGTGATCGGCCCCGGATCGTCTTCAACGAGGCCCAGTCCAGCCGATCGCTTGACGGGTGGGCTCGTGCCCGCTGGGCTCGACACCTGGCGGCCAAGGTGCTGGCGCAGGGCGACGTGGATCCGCCTCGCCCGCCGGCGCCGGCCATCGAGGAACAGCAGCTGGCACCGGCGGCATCGGTACCGCCGCACGGTCTGCTTGCTTCCGCCGATGACGCCGTTGCCGACGTCGTGGCGCGTACGCACGAATCGGAGATCGCGGCGGAGTCGGAGTCGCTGGAAGCCGAGCTGGAGGCCCTGCTGTCGGGCGATCCGCTACCGGGCACGACCGACGAAGGCGCCGCCGAGCTGCTGTACGCCGACCCGCTGCCTGCGGCGGCGGGCAGCCTCGCCGATGCGGGTGACCTGCACTCGAACGGCGTCAACAACGACGACAATCTGGAGCTCGATGATTTCGAGCTCGACGAGCTCGCGTTGGGCGACCTTGATTTCGGTAGCGAAGCGCCACTTTATGACGGCGACTTCCTCGATAACGCCGGCGGCTCCGAAGCGGATCTTCCCGCAGTGGACGTGAGCCTTGCCGACGACACGTTTGGCGATGCGGACGACCGCGCCGACATCGCTACGGTCGGCCTGGAACTGCTCGACGATGAGCCCGTGCCGACGTCCGAACCGGTTCCCGGGACGGCCGTGCCGGCGTCCTCCACGGGTGCCGCTGCGGCAACCGCGCCGCGGGTCTCCGATGCGTGGTCGCTGGTGGACGACGATCAGCCCCCGGCGGCCATCGTACGACCCTCGGCGTCCGATTTCGGGGTGGAGAAGCTCAGCGCGACGGACTACCTGGCGCCGGAGGCGGACTCGGCCGAGCCGACATCGGAGCCATTCATGACCCTGGAGCTGGTGTCGCTCGAGGAAGCGATGGCGCCGAAGCCGTACGAATCCGGACGCCCGAGCGAGATGTTCCTGGAAGAGCTGTCCGGCGGCTTGAGCCGGGTGGTGCTGGTCGGTGCCACCACCGACAGCCGCGCCTCGGTGCGTGAGTTCCTGACCCGTCTGCCTGCCGGCATGCGAGCCACGATCGTGCTGACCCAGCATCTGGGCGGCCGGCCGGTCGAAGAGCTGGTGCAGGAGCTGGCCGGTCACTGCGCACTGTCGGTGCGGGTAGCGGCAAGCGAGCAGCCGGCGCGTCCGGGCGAGCTGCTGGTGGTACCACCGGAGCATCACGTACGCGTGCTGCGCGACGGCACGGTCGAGCTGAAAGCCTCTCAGGACGTACCGGCGAGCAGCCCGTCGATCGATGCCAGTTTCACCGCGGTCGCGAACATCTTCGGCATCGACGCGCTGGCGATCCTGTTCGCCGGACGCGCCAACGACGCGATGGCGGGCTGCCAGGCCGTGCACGATCGCGGCGGGCGCGTCTGGGTGGAAGATGCTCCGGGCGAACACTTCGCCGACATGGTCAGCGGCGTCATGGCCGAGCGGCTGGCCGATTTTTCCGGCACGGCGGCCGAGCTGGCCGCGCGCCTGATCGAGGAATACTGATGAGCGAACAACCCCTGCCGCGCGAGATCCGCTGCGTGCTGGTGCCGGTGGGCGACCTTCGCCTGCTGCTGCCCAACGCCACCGTGGCGGAAGTGATCACCTTGCCCACGCCCGAGCCGGTGGCGGACGCGCCGCACTGGCTGCTCGGCCGAATCGCCTGGCGCGGCTGGCGCGTGCCGCTGGTCTCTTTCACCAAGCTCGCCGGCGCGGGCGAGGGCGATCCGGATCTCGCCCTGCGCGTGGCCGTGTTGAAGGCACTGGGAGACAATCCGGAGCTGCCGTTCATCGCGGTGCTTACGCAGGGCTTCCCGCGACTGACCACGCTCAACGCCGAGCTGATCATCCCCACGCACGACGGCACGGCCCTGCCTCCCGGCGTGCGTGCGCAGGTACTGGTGCGCGACGACATGGCGGTAATCCCCGACCTGGAAGGGATCGAGCGCGAGCTGGCAGGGCTGCTCGCCGCCTGACCGGGCCGTCGGCGGCGCATGGGCGCAGCCGACGTATCGGCTCAGAGATCGCCGTGCAGCGCCTGCAGCGCGGCCAGCGCGGCAAGGCCTGCCGTTTCGGTACGAAGAATCCGCGGCCCCAGCCGCAGTCCCGCGAAGCCATGTTTCTCGAGCAGTGCGACGTCGCGCTCGCCCAGGCCTCCCTCCGGCCCCACCACCAGTATGGCGCCAGCGGCGGTGGGTGCCAGTTCGCCCGCGCGCTGCGAGCCCCCGGGCAGCAGGGCCAGCCTCAGCGCGGCAGACTGCGGATCGAGTGACTCCAGCCACCGCGCCAGCGGCAGCGGCCCGCAAAGGGTGGGCAGACACGCGCGGCCGCTCTGCTCGCACGCGCTGGCGATGACAGCCTGCCAATGCTCCAGGCGCTTGGCTGCGCGGGATGGATCGAGCTTCACCTCGGACCGCTCGGTGAGCAGCGGCACGATCGCCTGGACCCCCAGCTCGGTCGCCTTCTGCACGATCAGATCCATCTTTTCGCCGCGCGCCAGACCCTGGGCCAGCACCAGCGGCAGCGATGACTCCGCCTGCACCGCCCAGCGGTCGCCAACGCTCACCGACACCTGCCGCTTGTCGACCGCGACGATGGTCGCGGCATAGTCGTGGCCGTCGCCGTTGAACAGCACCAGTGGTTGTCCCACGCCCAGCCGCAGCACCCGCGCCACGTGTTCGCCTGCCTGGGCCGGCAGGGTCACGGTGTGGCCTGGAACGAGCGTCTGCTCGACGTGGATGCGGATGGTGCGCATGGAAACAGCCAACAGCGATGAAGCGCGCAGGATAGCGGAGCGCCGGGCGCCACTTCGACCGCGTCAGTTGGCCAGTGCCACCTCGATGCCGGCCACGGCCACGTCGACCAGCTGGTCGAGCTCCTGCGGGGTGGTCACGTACGGTGGCATGAAGTAGACGATGTTGCCGAGCGGCCGCAGCAGGGCGCCATGCTCGAGGCCATGCAGATAGACGCGCAGGCCACGCCGCTGCTCGGCGGGGAACGGCCGGCGGCTGGCCTTGTCGGCGACCAGCTCCACCGCGGCGATCATGCCGGTCTGGCGCACATCGGCCACGTGCGGATGGTCGCGCAGCGGCGCCAGTCGACGACCCAGTTGCGCCGCCAGCTGGCGATTGCGCTCCAGCACCGGCTCTTCGCGGAAGATCGCCAGCGTTTCCAGCGCCACCCGACAGGCCAGCGGGTTGCCGGTGTAACTGTGCGAATGCAGGAAGGCCTTGCCGGCGCTGTATTCGGCGTAGAACGCCTCGTACACCTGCTCGGTGGTGAGCACGGCCGAAAGCGCCATGAAGCCGGCAGTCAGACCCTTGGACAGGCACATGAAGTCGGGCGACACGCTGGCCTGTTCGCAGGCGAACAAGGTGCCGGTGCGGCCGAAACCCACGGCGATCTCGTCGGCGATGAAGTGCACGTCGAACTCGTCGCACAGCGCGCGCAGGCCGGCAAGGTAATCCGGGTGATACATGCGCATGCCGCCGGCGCACTGCACCAGCGGTTCGACGATCACTGCGCAGGTCTCATGGGCATGGCGCTCCAGCAACGTGCGCAGTTCGCCCAGCCGGCGCGCGGCGATCTGCTGCGGCGTCTCGCCCGGCTCGCCTTCGTAGGTGTCTGGCGAGGGCGTGAGGATCGGCGTCAGCAGCAGCGGCGCGTAGGTCTTGCGGTACAGCGCCACATCGCTCACCGAGAGCGCGCCCAGCGTCTCACCGTGGTAGCTGCCGCTGAGCGCGATGAAGCGGGTCTTCTCGCCGTGGCCTTGGTTGAGCCAGTAATGGAAGCTCATCTTCAGCGCCACCTCGATCGCCGCCGATCCGTTGTCGGCGAGAAACACGCGCTCCAGCCCCGGTGGCGTGATGCGCACCAGCTCCTCGGCCAGCGCGATCGCCGGTTCGTGGGTGAAGCCGGCGAAAATCACGTGCTCCAGCTGCTGCGCCTGATCGGCCAGCGCCGCGGCGATGCGCGGGTTGGCGTGGCCGAACAGGTTGGTCCACCAGGAGCTGATGCCATCCAGATAGCGGCGGCCGTCGGCGTCGATCAGCCAGGCGCCCTCGCCGCGCACGATCGGCACCATCGGAATGCGCTCATGGTCGTGCATCTGCGTGCAGGGGTGCCACAGGTGGCGAAGGTCGCGCTGGGCGAGTGCGTGGTTGCTGCGGTCGTGCTTGGTCATCCGGCTATGATCGTGGGCCCGCGCCGGCCACTCAAGCCGCGCCCACGAACCGAGCCGGAGCCCATCCGTTGAAGTGGTGGAAGAAATTGCTGCTGGGCCTTGCCGCCGTGCTTGCCGCACTGGTGCTGGTGCTGTGGTTCGCGCCGGCGCGCTGGTTCGTGCCGCTGGTCGAGGCGCGGCTGGGCGGTGCCCAGCTGCGCGCGGTGTCGGGCAGCATGTGGGACGGTCGGGTGGGCGAGGTGGTGCTGGCTGACGGCACGGCGTTGGGCCGACTCGACTGGCAGCTGTCCCGCCGCGCCCTGCTGGGGCAGGTGCGGCTGCATGCCGCGGTCGCAGGGCCAGTCGTGCGCGGTCACGCCGACCTGGCGCAAGACGGAAACCATGCGCGCTGGCGCGACGTGCAGCTGGCGGTGACGCTGGACGCGCTGCCGCAGCCACCGGCCACCCCGTGGGGAGTGCCGCGCGGCGAGGTGATCCTGCAGCTGGAGCAGATGCAGGTGATCAATGGCTGGCCCGACAGCGTCACCGGCCGTGTGCGGTGGCCCGAAGCGGTCATGCAGACACCCCAGGCCACCGTGGCCCTGGGTGAACTGCTGGCGGAGCTGAGCGGAAGCCACGGCGTGCTGCGCGCCGACCTTCACGATGCCGGCGCCGGGCCGCTGGCGCTGGCGGGCGTGATCCAGCTGAGCCCGATCGGCTGGCGCCTCGACGCGCGTCTTTCCGCGCGCCACGCCGACCCCGCGCTGCAACGCTGGCTCACCCGCCTGGGTCCGCCGGATGCGCAAGGCGTGGTCCATCTTCAACGTGGCGCCGGTGTCGGCGCCCTGTCTGCCGGAGCCTCCCGATGACGCCTGTCGACCTCACCGCCGCCCTGACCGCCGCGCGCGAAGCCGCCGCGGCCGCCGCCGAGGTGATCCTGCACTACTGGCGCAAGGGCGTGGACGTGGAGCTGAAGTCCGACGATACCCCGGTCACCATTGCCGATCGGGAGGCCGAGCTGGCGATCCGCCGCATTCTCACCGCGGCGCTGCCGGGGGCGGCGATCTACGGCGAAGAGTTTGGTCTGGATGGTGAGCGCGATGGCCTGCTGTGGCTGGTCGATCCGCTGGACGGCACCAAGAGTTTCGTGCGCCGCACGCCGTTCTTCTCCACCCAGATCGCGCTGATGCACGCCGGCGGGCTGGTGCTTGGCGTGTCCAGCGCGCCGGTCTACGGCGAGACGATGTGGGCGCACGCCGGCGGTGGCGCCTGGCTCGATGGAGAGCGCGTAGGCGTGGCTCCGACCGCAGCGATGGCGCAGGCCTCGATCTCCACCGGCAACGTCAAGACGCTCACCGCCGACGCGCGCTGGGACGCGCTGGGGCAGATGATCCGCGACGCCAACCGCATTCGCGGCTATGGCGATTTCTGCCACTACCACCTGCTGGCGCGTGGCAGCCTCGATCTGGTGATCGAGTCGGACGTCAACATCCTCGACGTGGCGGCGCTGGCGGTGATCGTGCGCGAGGCCGGCGGCGTGTTCACCGATCTGGACGGCGCGCCGCTCACGCTGGACACGCGCAGCGTGCTGGCCGGCACGCCGACCCTGCATGCCGACGCGCTGGCACGGCTGCGCCGCTGACCCGGGTCGCGGCGGAACAGCCGGTGTAGCCCTTCCGCGGGAGACCTACGGGCGAGTTCTCCCCTGCGCCTGCTGCCGAGCTCAACGCGCCGGTTGCAGCAGGCCTGCCTGCCACATTGCCTGCGCCTGCAGTCGCTCCGGCCCATCGAAGCGTTGGTCAAGCAACTGCTGCAGCGCCACCCGCCGCTGGGCCTGGGTGAGCGACGGGTCGCTTTGCAACGAGAGTGCCTCGGCGGCGAACGCGTCGAGCCGCTGCTGCCACTGTGCGCGCTGGCGATCCAGCGCAGCCAGCCGATCCGCGGCGACAGGGCCCCAGATCGCCGCGCGTTCGGCATGCCGCTGTGCCGGCGTGAGCCCGGCCTCGGCGAATTGCTCCGTCTGTGCCTGCACGGTGCTGGCGACGGTGGCCAGCGCGTGGTCGTCCGCGGCGTCCGGATCGGGCGCGTCGGCATGGGCCAGCTGGCGCAGCAGGAGGGCATCGTCTGCGTCGGCCGTGGGATAGAAGGCCTGCGCCAGCACCGGGCCGAGCAGGCGCTCGCGCAGCGCCCGGTCCTGCGCGAGCCGGTCAGGCAGGTCGCGGCTCCCATCGGCTGCGGCCAGCGCGGTGCGCGCCTGCTGATAGGCGACGTAACGCTGGAACAGAGCCATCACCGCGGCCTGCTGGGGGACGTCGATCGGCCGCCGCTGCAGATCCTCCCGCAGCAGCAGGCGCACGCCGGCGAGATCGGTCTCGCCGAGCAGGCTGAGGTAGTAGTCGAACAGCCTTCGCAGCGCCGGATCCGCTGCCACTCGGCCGGCGAAGCCGATCGTCACCCCGCCATCCACGGCGGTGCCACGTAGCGAGCCGTCGCGCAGCGCGCGATGGGGGTCGGCCGGGAGCGGGAAGACAGTCGCCGGCCGGCGCGGCACGGTCCCGCCCGCGCCGGCCAGCGCGCTGGCGGCCACCGGTTCGATCTGCCTCGCCGCCGTTGCAATGGCCGGAGTGCGCCCGAGCCACGCAAGTGCTCCCAGCGCGACCGCTGCCAGCGCGAGCCAGACCCGCCACATCAGAGGCCGAGACCCTTCAGGCGATTGGCCTGGCTGCGGTACACCGCCACCGGATCGGCCGAGAACAGGCCGCGCAGGCCGAACAGCTGGTTGACCTCGTCGAGGTGGTTCCAGCCGTAGTTGTCGCGGATGACCGTGCCCCAGTGGCTGGAACAGCGGCCGACCAGGCCATCGCTGGCGCCTCCGAAGAAGAACAGGCTGCCGGCGCCGAGCAGCGCGTCGGAGGCATCGAACCCGTTGCTGAGCACGCCGGTGCCACCGTAGGAGAAATATCGGATGCCGTTGACCGACGCGGCGCCGCTACCGCAGGCGGTCGACGGCTGTCCGGCCGGGAAGCGGGCGTTGAAGTTGGCGGTGCCGCTGCTGGAGAGCTGGGTCAGCGCGTCCATCGCGTTCTGCGACGACTGGCCGCCGGAAAAGCTGCTGATGAGGTTGGCCAGCGCGGTGGCGAAACCTTCGGCCAGCGCACGCTGCACGCTGCCAGCTGGCGCCAGCACGGCGATCCCGTCGGCTACTGCGCTGCCGCGATGCGGCGTACCGACGCTGGTCACCGACGCCACCAGGTCCGGACGCACGGCGGCCACGTAGCGGATCGTCAGGCCGCCCTGGCTGTGCCCGATCAGATTGAACTTGCTGTAGCCGTGCACGGCGCGCAGGTTGTCCAGTTGCTCGATCAGCTGATTGCCGCGGGTGATGTCGCTGCCGAGCTGGCTCACGCTGGCCACATACACGGTGGCGCCACCGGCGCGCAGCCCGCCGCTGATTCCGTACCAGTAATCCACGCTGCCGAACAGCTGGTCGAAGCCGAACAGGCCATGCACCAGGACGATCGGATAACGGGTACGCGTGTAGCTGTCGGTAGCGTGCACCGTGGCGGGGACGAGGGCGGTCATGCTCAGCAGCAGGCTGGCGAGAAGGGCGCGGAAGATGAAGGTGAAGCGGCGCATGGCAGGGTTCCTGGTCGGGAGCGCAAAGGCGCGGGCAGGGTGCGTACGCTCCAGTATGGGCACCGATGCGGTCCTGCCGCCATGCGAAAAAGTCAAAGATAATCAACAAGATATTTGCGCGATGCAGCATCGCCAGCCGGCGCGGTGCAGGCGCGCCCACCCGTGCGCTGATGTGTGGCGCATGTGCAAACGCAAGACGTATGGAGCCTGGCGAGGGTGCGCCGTGCCGCCGCGCACCGGCGGGGTCGCGGCACGCGCGGGCTAGAATGTCCGGATGGCCAAACTACCGATCATCCACGCGCGGCGCGATGTCGCCCAGAGCACCTTCCTGCGGGCCGAGCAGCTCGACCTGGAGTTCTCCAACGGCGAGCGCCGCACCTACGAGCGGCTCAAGTCGCACGGCCTCGGAGCCGTGATCATCGTGCCGATGATCGACGCCGAGACGGTGCTGCTGGTGAACGAATACGCCGCCGGCCTGGGACGTTTCGAGCTGGGCCTGCCCAAAGGTCGGCTGGACCAGGACGAGACCGCCGAGCAGGGTGCCAACCGCGAGCTGAAGGAAGAGGTCGGCTACGGTGCCAACCGGCTCACCATCCTGCACAACCTCTCGCTCGCCCCGGCCTACATGACCCACATGGCGCACGTGGTGCTGGCGCAGGATCTCTATCCGGAGCGACTGGAAGGCGACGAGCCGGAGCCGCTTGAAGTGGTGCACTGGAAGCTCGCCGACCTGCATGAGCTGATCAGCCGCGACGACGTCACCGAAGGCCGCTCGATCGCCGCGCTCTTCATGGCGCGCGAATACCTCGCCGGCCGGATGCATCGCGCATGAGCGGGTCGTCACTGTCGCCGCTGCTGCTGCAGGTCACCGATATCGCCGCGGCCGCCGCGGTGGCGATCATGGAGATCTATGCCAGCGACTTCGCCGTGCAGCACAAGGACGACCGCACGCCGCTCACCGCCGCCGACCTGGCCGCCCAGGCCGTCATCGCCAAGGGGCTGGCGGAACTGGGCGAGGTGCTGCCGGTGGTGTCAGAGGAGGCGCGCGCCAGCGACTGGAGCGTGCGCCGGCAGTGGTCACGGTACTGGCTGGTCGACCCGCTCGACGGCACGCGCGAGTTCGTCAAGCGCAATGGCGAGTTCACCGTCAACATCGCGTTGATTGAGCGCCATCGGCCGGTGCTGGGGGTGGTGCTGGCGCCCGTGACCGGAGATGCATACGTCGCCCAGCGCGGCGCAGGAGCGTGGCGCCGCGAGGGCTCGGCGCCGTGGCAGCCGCTGCGCAGCCGTGCGCTGGCCCGCCCGCCGGTGGTGGCCGGCAGCCGTTCCCACGGCGGCACCGGCGAGGCCCTGCTCGATGCCCTGCTCGGCGGGCCGCACGAGCCGCTGCCGATGGGCTCCTCGCTCAAGTTCTGCCTGATCGCCCGCGCCGACGCGGACGTCTATCTGCGCCGCGGGCCCACCAGCGAATGGGACACCGCCGCGGCCCAGTGCGTACTGGAAGAGGCCGGCGGTGCGGTGCTCGATCTGGAAGGCGCGCCGCTGCGCTACAACCGTGGCGAGTCGCTGCTCAACCCGGAGTTCATCGCAGTGGGCGATACCGAGATCGACTGGGCGGCCCGACTGGCCGCTTCCATCCCCGGATGACCGGCCGGGCCGCGGCAGGCGCAACGGCCCCGCCGGGTGCATCACGGCGACCGCTCTGGCTGGGCCTGCTGGTGGCGCCGTGGGTGCCTGCGCTGGTGCTGGCCGCGGTCGCGGCACTGGATGCAGTAGGCCGCGGAGACTTTACCGGCCTGCACGGCTGGCCGGCGACGTTCGCCACGCTCGGCCTCACCCTTGCCACCTGCGGTGCGGCCCTGCTCGTCAGCCTGCCGGGCCTGCTCTGGCTGAGCGCCCGGGGCCGCCTCGACGCAATCCACATCTTTCCTGCCGCGGTGCTGGTCGCCGGCGCGCTGGCCGCCCTCGCCGCCGCGTTCGGCGCTCCGTTGAGCGCCTTCGGAGATGCCGTGGCGCTGGCGTGCGGCGCGCTCACCGGTGGCGCCTTCTGCGTGATAGTCCGCCTGCCTTGGCGCGCTGCGCGGATGCGCTAGCGCCCGGTCCATTCCTTGAGCCTCATGGAAACGTTGCCGTCATGACCCGCCATCACCTCGACGACCTGCTTGCCATCATGGCCCGCCTGCGTGATCCCGGGCGCGGTTGCCCGTGGGACGTGCAGCAGGATTTCGCCACCATTGCGCCGTACACGCTCGAGGAAGCCTACGAGGTGGTCGATGCGATCGACCGCGAGGACTGGGGCGACCTGCGAGACGAGCTGGGCGACCTGCTGCTGCAGGTGGTGTTCCATGCGCAGATGGCCAGCGAGCAGGGGCTGTTCGACTTCGCCGACGTGGCCCATGCGATCAGCGAGAAGATGATCCGCCGCCATCCGCACGTGTTCGGCGACGTGAGCTACGACGACGTCGAGGCACAGAAGGTCGCCTGGGATGCAATCAAGGCGCAGGAGCGCGCGGCGAAGGGCGAGGCGGCCGACTGCAGCGCCCTGGCCGGGGTCTCGCGCGGCCTGCCGGAGTGGAAACGTGCGCAGAAGCTGCAGGAAAAGGCCGCCCGCACCGGCTTCGACTGGTCCGAGCCCGGCCCGGTGCTGGACAAGCTCGCCGAGGAGATCGAGGAGGTGCGGGCCGAGTTTGCCGGCGGTGCCGACACGGCCCGGCTGCAGGACGAGATCGGCGACGTCGCCTTCGTGCTGGTGAACCTGGCGCGCCACGCGGGCGTGGATTTCTCGCAGGCGCTGCGCCACGCCAATGCCAAGTTCGAGCGCCGCTTCCGGCGCATGGAGGCGATCGCCGACGCCACTGGCGTGCCGTTCGCCGAGCGCGCGCTCGATGCGCAGGAAGCGCTGTGGGATACGGTCAAGCGCGAGGAGGCCGGCAACAGCTGACCGCGCGGCGGCGGCGCTTGCAACCTTTTGCCGGGCCGGGGCATCCCATCGCGGATCGTTCCCTGACTGTAAGGAGTTCTTCCATGCGCCATCTCCTGATCGTTGCCGCCCTGCTGGCTGCGCCGCTGCCCGCGCTGGCGGCCAGCGAATGCAAGTACGAAGCCCCTCGCAATCTCGACGCCGACCTCGCCGGCGTGCGTGGCGTGCAGATCTCGCTGCGCTCCGAAACGCTGCATCTGGTGGGCCGAACCGGCGCCGGTACGTCGCTCAGCCTGAAGGGCCGTGCCTGCGCGTCCGATCAGGCCACGCTGGACGATCTGCAGGTGCGCCAGCGTCGCGAGGGTGATCAGCTGATCATCGAGGTGGCCGAGCATCGGGGCATGCACATCAGCATGTTCGGCAATTCCTACAACTCGCTGGAACTGGACGTGGCGCTGCCCGCCAGCATGCCGGTGGCGCTGACCGTGGGCTCGGGCGACGCCGACGTGAGCGGCGTGCAGCAACTCGATGCACAGGTGGGCTCGGGTGACCTCAACGTGCGCCAGATCGCCGGCCGCTTCGCCGCCAGCGTGGGGTCCGGCGACATCGACGCCAGCGACGTGGGCAGCCTGTCGCTCGGCTCGGTCGGCTCGGGCGATGCACGCGTGAGCGGGGTACGCGGCGATGCGTCGGTGGGCAGCATCGGCTCCGGTGACGTCACCATCAAGCAGGTCGGTGGCAGCGTGCATGCCGACACGATCGGCTCGGGCGACCTGCAGGTGCGCGATGTCGGCGGCGATCTGTCGCTCGGCGCCAAGGGCAGCGGCGACGTCGACTACAGCGGCGTCAAGGGCAAGGTAAGCGTGCCGCGCGACGACGACTGATCACGCAGCTCACCCGAGCCAGCGCCACGCCAGGTAGCCCAGTGGCGCGCACACCAGGAAAAACGGGATCGAGACTCGATGAAACAGCCGCAGCCCGTGCGGCTGTTTCGCCAGCCGCAGCGCGATCAGGTTCGCCAGCGAACCGATCACCAGCCCGAAGCCGCCGACGTTGGCGGCGACGGCAAGCGCAATGGGATCGCTGCTGCGGTCCAGCAGCAGCACGGTGGCCGGCACGTTGCTGATCAGCTGCGAGGCGAGCGCGCCGGCAAGAAATATCGTGAGCGGCCGGTGGAAGTCGAACGGGTCCAGCGCCCGATCCACCACGCCGAGCGCGGCAACGTGCCCGAGCCCCAGGAAGATCGCGGCGAAGGTGGCCAGCAGGGCCCAGTCGACCCGGCGCAGGCTGTCGCGGGCGAGCAGCCCGAACGGGATCAGCAGTCCCAGCGCACCCTCCAGCGCCAGGCCGTGCTCCATCAGCACCACCATCGAGACCAGCGCCGCCAGCGACACGCTGGCCAGCAGCGGGTCCACGCGTCGATCGGCGAGCGCGCCGGGGTCGAGCGTGGTACGACCCTTCGGCAGCCACACGAACGTGAGCACCGCCAGCAGCAGAAGCATCACCGCCGCCGCTGGCAGCATGCCGCGCACGAAGGCAAAGAACGGCAGGTGCGCGCTCTGCCACAGCAGCAGGTTCTGCGGGTTGCCGATCGGGCTCAGGGCAGAGCCGGCGTTCACCGCCAGCGCCTCGAGCACCACCATCGGCAGCACCGGCAGGCTCGACACCGCACCGATCGCTACCGTGAGCGGCACCAGCAGGAAAAGGCTCACGTCGTTGGTGAGTACCATCGACACCACCGCGGCACTGGCCACCAGCAGCAGGCCCAGTCCGCGCAGCGAACCGGCCCGCGCCACCAGCACCGCAGCGGCGCGCTGCACCAGGCCACTGTCGCAAATGCCCTGGATGGCAATCATCAGGCCCATCAATCCGGCCAGCGTGGGCAGCTGAAGCCAGTGCCGATAGCGCGTTGCCGGCTGCGGATCGGCCAGCGCCAGCACGGCCGCGACGGCGCCGAACAGCAGCAGCAGCCATTCCGCCTTGAGCCAGTGCGCAAGCCGCCCCGGCGGGGGGGTTGTCACCACCCGCTCAGGCCCTCGATGGCATACACGCGCTGCCAGCTCTCGCGGCCGCGGATCAGCTCGGCCAGGCGCGCCAGCGCCGGCCACTGGTTGGCCGGGCGCGGCATGTTGCGCGACCAGCGCATCAGCATCGCCAGCAGCAGGTCGGCGGCGGAAAAGTGCTCGCCCAGCAGATAAGGGCCGCGCGCCGCCAGTTCGCGGTCGAGGTAGTCCCACACGCCCTCGATCTTCGCCGCCAGCGCGGAGCGCACGTGCGGCGGGTGCTCGCGCTCACCCAGTTCCGGCGGGTAGAACCAGAAGCGGTATGTCGACATCAGCGTGTTGCTCAGATACACCAGCCACTGCTGGAACGCCTCGCGGTCGGGCGTGCCCGGCGCCGGCGCCAGGCCGCACTCGGGATGGCGGTCGGCCAGCATCATCAGCAGCGCGGCTGACTCATGCCGTGCGCGCCCGTCGATCACCAGCGTGGGCACCACGCCGCGCGGATTGAGTGCCAGATAGGCCGGGTCGCGCTGAGCCCCCTGCTCGATGTCCACCAGCTTCAACTCATGCGGCGCGCCGGTTTCGACCAGCGCCATGTGCACCACCATGCTGGCGGTGCCGGGGGAGTAGTAGAGCGTGTACATGCAGTCTCCGGGAGGATCGGGTGCGGCGGCACGCCGGGCGAGCCGCCGCGATCTTGGCCGGACGCTCAGGCCTGGCGCAAGAGCCGCATCGGCGAGGTGCGCGTCACCGCGCGCGTACCGGCCAGACCGAGCAGCATAACCACCACCGCGGCGAGCAGCGCGTACAGCGCCAGCGGCAGCAGCGGCGGCGAGAAACCGTCGATATGGAATACCGCGCGGCCCAGCCACCAGCCGGTGCCGGCGGCGCCGATGGCCGCGGTGAATCCGGCCACCGCGCCGAGCAGCGCGAACTCGCACGCCGCCGCCACCCGCAGCTGGCCCCGGCGCGCGCCCAGCGTGCGCAGCAGGGCGGCTTCATGCCGGCGTTCGGCGGCACTGGCGGCCAGCGCCGCGGCCAGCACCAGCGCTCCGGCGAGCAGGCTGAAGCCGAGGATCCAGCGCACGGCGTTACTGACCCGGTCGACGATTTCGCGTACCCGGTCGAGCAGCGCATCGACGTCGATCAGACTGAGGTTGGCGTAGTCGCGCGAAAGCTTCGCCAGCGCATCGGCGCGTCCGCGCGGCAGGTAGAAACTGCCCAGGTAACTGTGCGGCAGCGCACTGGCGTGATCGGCATCCAGCAGCAGGAAGAAGTTCACCCGGAACGAGCTCCAGTCCACCTCGCGCACGCTGCTCACGGTGGCATCGATGTCCTTCTCGCCAATGCTGAAGCGCATCGTGTCGCCCAGCTTGAGATGGAACATGTCGCGCCACATCGCGTCCACCGATACCTGCGCCTGCGCCGGGTGCGGTGCAAACCAGCTGCCGGCGACCAGGCGATTGGCGGGCGGCAGCGCATCGGTCCATGACAGGCGCAGCTGGCGGTCGGTCCAGTCCTTGGCGCGTTCGTCGGTGAGCGGCAGCTTGTCTACCGGCGTGCCGTTGATCGCCACCAGCTTGCCGACGGCCAGCGGCAGCACGTTGAGCTGCTGCGCGCCCAGCCCGCCGAGTGCCTGCGCAAAGCCGGCGCGCTGTTCGTCCTGCAGGTTGAGCACGAACCAGTTCGGCGTGTCGGTCGGCAGCTCGCGGCGCCAGCCTTCCAGCAGCGATGGCGCCACCACGGCGAGCAGCAGCAGGGCGACCAGCCCGAGGCTCAGCGCCGTGGCCTGGATCAGGCTCAGGCCACGGCGCCGCGCCAGCGCCGCCAGCCCCAGCCGCAAGGCGGGGTGCGCGCCGGGCGCGGTGCGCCGCGCCAGCCACAGCAGCAGCGCAGCCAGCCCGGCGGCGATGGCCGCCACGCCGAGCAAACTGGCGGCGAGGATGCCGGCCATCTTCGCCGAGTCGCTCTGGCCCCAGATCAGCGCCAGCGCGACCAGTGCAGGAATGAAATACAGCGCATCGAAGCGGCGCACGCGGCGCGCCACGCTGGCACGAAACACCGCCACAGGCGGCACCTCGGCCAGCCGTGCCAGTGGCGGCAGCGCAAAGCCCGCCAGCACCGCGACACCCACCGCGGCGGCGGCAAAGGCCGGCATCAGCGGCAGCTGAGTCGGCACGTTGCCGAACAGCGAACTGGCCACCAGCCAGGCGCCCTGCGCCAGCGCCAGCGTGAGCGCGATGCCGATCGCCACCGCCGGCACCGCGAGCGCGCCGAGCGTACCCAGCAGCAGCGCCATCACCCGTTTGCGCGAGGTGCCCAGCGCACGCAGCAGCGCCACCTCCTGGGTCTTGCGCCGCGCGTAGCGCTGCGCCGCCAGCGCAATCGCCACCCCGGCCAGCAGGGCCGACAACAGCGCGGTGAGACGCAGAAACGCGCTGGCCCGATCGAATGCGGTGCGCATGCGCTCCTGGGTCTGTTCCGGCGTGATCAACTGGGCGCCCTGCGGCAACGTGGTGGACTCCGCCCAGCGGCGCCAGCGCTGCACGGCGTCCGGCTCCCCGCCCAGCAGCAGGCGATGGCGCGCACGGCTGCCCATGCCAAGCAGGCCGACGGCGCGGGCATCATGCAGGTTCATGATCGCCCGCGGCGCCAGCGCGAACAGCTCGCCGCCATCGGGCTGGCGCACCAGTTCGGCGGCGATGCGCAGGTCGCGCCCGCCCACCTGCACGGTGTCGCCGACCTGCAGCCCCAAACCGATCAGCGCGCGATGGTCGAGATAGACAGCGCCGCCCGGGGGCGCCCGGCCCGGGACGTTCCTGCCGACCGCGTCGTGCAGCTCCAGCGTGCCGCGCAACGGATAGCCGTCGTCGGTGGCCTGCACGTCCAGCAGCTGGCTGCGTCCCTGGGTAAAGGCCACGCTAGGAAAACTGGCGACCCGGTTCACGCGCAAGCCGTCTTGCGTGGCTTCATCGACGAACGAGGCGGGCAGCGCCTGCGGCGCACTGATGCCGATATCGCCCCCGATCAGCTCGGCCGCGCTGGCGAGCATGCCGCGCTCGATACGCGTGGCCAGCGTGGCAACCACGCCCAGCGCCACCACCGCCAGCACCAGCGACGCGGCCAGCGTGCGCAGTTCCGGCAGGTGCCATTCGCGGCGCAGGCTGCGCAGCGCGAGCGGGAGCATGTTCATGCGTTCGCGCCTTCGGTCGCCGTGGCGCCAAGCACCCGTCCTTCCTCCAGCTCGATCCGTCGCTGGCAGCGTGCCGCCAGTGCGCTGTCGTGCGTCACCAGCACCAGCGTGGTCGCGCGGTCGCGGTTGAGCGCAAACAGCAGATCGGCGACGTGGTGCCCGGTGCGCTGGTCGAGGTTGCCGGTGGGTTCGTCGGCAAACAGCAGACGTGGGCCGTGCACGAACGCGCGGGCGATCGCCACGCGCTGCTGTTCACCGCCGGAAAGCTGGGCAGGATAGTGCCGGCGCCTCGCCGCCAGGCCGACGGCATCCAGCGCCTCGCGCGCCCGCGCGCGGGCGTCGCGGGCGCCTTCCAGCTCCAGCGGCAGCATCACGTTCTCTTCGGCGGTCAGCGCGGGCAGCAGGTGGAAAGACTGGAACACGAAGCCGACCAGTCGCCGGCGCAGGTCGGCCCGCGCCTCCTCGTCGAGGGTCTCCAGCGCCTGGCCGTCCAGCCGGATGCTGCCGCTGCTGGGCAGGTCCAGCCCCGCGAGCAGCCCGAGCAGCGTGGTCTTGCCCGAGCCGGAGGCACCGACGATGGCGAAGCTCTCGCCCGCGTGCACCTTCAGAGTGGCGCCGCGCAGGATGGTCAGCGTGCCCTCGGGGCCGGTGACCGTCTTGCTAACATCGACCGCTTCAAGCACCGGACGGGAAGAGTCACTCATGCGTCGTTTCCTTTGCACACTGGGGGTTTTGCTGCTGTGGGGAGCGACGGCCGCGCAGGCGGCGCCGGCACGGACCGTACTGGTGCTGGGTGACTCGTTGTCCGCTGCGCACAACATTCCTGTCGAAGCGGGCTGGGTGCACCTGCTGGGCGAGCGTCTGGGCAAGATGGCGCCACCCTGGCGCGTGGTCAATGCCAGCATCAGTGGCGAAACGTCGCTCAGCGGCCGCCATCGTCTGCCGAAGTTGCTGGCGAGCGAGCGCCCCGCCGTGGTGGTGATCGAGCTGGGCGCCAACGACGGCCTGCGCGGATTGCCGCTGGACGCGCTGCGCGACAACCTCGCCGCGATGATCACCATGGCACGCAAGAGTGGCGCACGCGTGCTGCTGCTGGGCATCGAGCTGCCGGTGAACTATGGGCCGCAGTACCGCGACGGCTTGCGCGCAATCTATGCGGAGCTCGCGCGCAAGCAACAGACCGCGCTGCTGCCGTTCCTGCTCGAAGGCGTGGCGCTGGATCCGGCGCAGATGCAGGACGACGGCCTGCATCCGCTGGCCACCGCGGAGCCTCGGGTGCTGGAGAACGTGTGGACGGAGCTGAAGCCGCTGCTGAGCGCGACGCGCTGAGCGCCGCGCCGTTCTTGACCGTTGGCTAAACGTCGCCCCGCTCTTTCACATTGTGGTCACTGCGCCGACCGGTAGCCTTTCACAAACGTGAAATCGGGAAACGGCGAGACACACTTATGAGCGTACGTGACGAACAGTCGGGCCTGGTGCTGCTGGTGGAAGACAATCGCCAGATTGCGGAGATGGTGGGCGAGTTCCTGGAGCGCCGCGGCTACTCGGTGGACTATGCCGCCGATGGCGTGAGCGGGCTGCACCTGGCGGTCTCCAACAGCTACGACGTGGTGGTGCTGGATCTCATGCTGCCGGGCATGGACGGCCTGGACGTCTGCCGCAAGTTGCGCAAGGACGCCAAAAAGTCCACCCCGGTGCTGATGCTCACCGCCCGCGACACGCTGGAAGACAAGCTGGTGGGGCTGGAAGCGGGCGCCGACGATTACCTGGTCAAGCCATTCGAGGTGCGTGAGCTGGAGGCCCGCCTGCGTGCCCTGATCCGCCGCGACCGCCGCCAGGTATCCACCGAGGTGCTCACCGTCGGCGACATGACGCTGGACACCGCCACGCTGCGCCTGACCCGCGGCGGGCAGGAGCTGACCGTGTCGCCGATCGGCCTGAAGCTGCTGGCGATCCTGATGCGCGAGTCGCCCCGGGTGGTGAGCCGACGCGACATCGAGCGGGAGATCTGGGGCGATACCCTGCCCGATTCCGACACCCTGCGCTCACACCTCTACAACCTGCGCCGCGTCATCGACAAGCCGTTCGACCGCGCCCTGCTGCACACGATTCATTCGGCCGGCTACCGTCTTGCCGACCTCGACTCGGAGGTGGCCACCGCGACGCAGTCCGCTTGAGATAACCGGAATGTGTTGCGCAACATCGTCATGAATAACAGGGGTACTCCTCAAGCACCGGCACACTTCCGGGCCGGCGCGTTCCAGCGTCGAATCGCGATCATCTTCGTGCTTCAGCTTCTCGCGGTCGGCATCAGCGTGATGATGGGGGCGTACAACGTGGCGCCGATCGGTGCCGTGCTGGTGCTGATCGCGATCACCTCTACGCTGGCATGGCTTGCCGCACGGCGCGAGTGGTTGCCGATCAGCACGCTGGCGCGGCTGGTCAGCGGCTGGAACGAGCAGCAGCCCGACGTCGACGCCCTTTCGCCCGACCGCCTGTCGACCCGGGCAGACGCGGATGTGGCGACGCTTGCAAAAGGATTGCACGGTTTCGCCACGCGGATCGCCGGCTATACGCAGCGCGAGCGCAACTTCACCCGCGATGCCAGCCACGAACTGCGCAGCCCGCTGACGGTGATCAAGATGTCGGTGGACATGCTGGCCGAGGAAGAGGGGCTCAGCGATTTCGGCGAGCGTTCGCTCAGCCGCATCCGCCGCTCGGCGCGGGAGATGGAAGCGCTGGTGGAAGCGCTGCTGATTCTGGCGCGCGAAAAGGACAACGGCGTCGACGAGGAGTTGTTCGTGGTCAACGACGCTTTGCGCCATGAGCTCGACTTCGCCCGCGACATGCTCGCCGGCCGTCCCGTGGAGCTGACGCTGGAGGAGCCCTCGCGGTTCGCCGTGCAGGGTTCGCCACGGGTGTTCGCGGTGCTGTTCTGGCAGTTGATCCGCAATGCGTGCCAGCAGACCGAGCGCGGCCGCGTGATGGTGACCGTGATGCCCGGCATGGTGGTGGTGACCAACCAGGCCGAGCCGCTGGCGGAGGAGCAGTCCGGCGCCAAGGTTCCGCTGTACGGCGCCGACCGGCACGGGTTCGAGCTGGCCATCGCCCAGCGCATCAGCGACCGCTTTGCCTGGCCGCTGGAGTTGCAGACACGTCCGGGCAGCCAGAACGTGGCGCGAATCCGCTTCCCGCAGAGCCAGGCCGCCTGAGCCGCATCATCTGAGTCCTGTCGTGAGGCAGGCGACTTGTGCGGCACCCCATCTGGCTTTGCCTTGCTGTCCGCTTGGCGTGGTGCCGTGGAGCGTGCATCAGGTGCGCGCCCGCCGGCATTCCGGCCCGGCGAGGCGCGAGGCGCTGAGCCGCGTCAGTCCTGCAGTGTCGGCGACACGGCGAACGTGCAGCCGGTCTTCTCGCGGACCTGATCCAGTGTCACGCCTTCGTGCAGCTCGGTGAGGGTCAGCCCGCGGCCCTTGTCGACCTCGAACACGCACAGATCGGTGATGATCAGATCCACCACCTGCGTGCCGGTGAGAGGCAGGTCGCACTGCTCGCGGATCTTCGGCGACCCGTCTTTTGCGGTGTGCTCCATCAGCACCACCACGCGCTTCACGCCGCTGACCAGGTCCATCGCCCCACCGGGGCCCTTGACCATCTTGCCGGGCACCATCCAGTTCGCCAGGTCGCCGTGGCATGACACTTCCAGGCCACCGAGGATCGACAGGTCGATGTGGCCGCCGCGGATCATCGCGAACGAGTCGGCGCTGGAGAAGAAGCTCGAGCCGGGCAGGGTGGTGATGGTCTGCTTGCCCGCATTGATCAGGTCCGGGTCGACGTGCGCGTCGTCCGGGAACGGACCAATGCCGAGCAGGCCGTTCTCCGACTGCAGGATCACGTCCATCCCCTCGGGAATGAAGTTCGCGACCAGCGTGGGAATGCCGATGCCCAGGTTGACGTAGAAGCCGTCGCGCAGTTCCCTGGCGGCGCGGCGCGCCATCGCGTTGCGGATCGGGCTTTCCTTACCCGTGTTGGCGCCGGCCACGGTGCGGAACTCGATGCGCTTCTCGTAGGCCGCACCCTGGATGATGCGGTCGACGTAGATGCCCGGCACGTGGATCTGATCCGGCTTGAGCGTGCCGACTTCCACCAGCTCCTCCACCTCGGCCACGCACACCTGGCCGCAGGTGGCGATCATCGGGTTGAAGTTGCGCGCAGTCTTGCGGAACACCAGGTTGCCCAGCCGGTCGCCCTTCCACGCCTTGACGATGGACACGTCGGCACGGATCGCCTCTTCCAGCACGTACTCCTTGCCGTCGAAAGTCTTGGTTTCCTTGCCCTCGGCCAGCTTGGTGCCAAACGCCGTGCGCGTGTAGAAACCGGGAATGCCGGCGCCACCGGCACGCAGCTTCTCTGCCAGTGTGCCCTGCGGCACCAGATGCAGCTCCAGCTCGCCAGCCAGCACCTGCCGTTCAAATTCCTTGTTCTCGCCCACGTAGGAGGCGTACACGCGCTTCACCTGACGGGTCTTCAGCAGCGGCCCCATGCCGAAGTCGTCCACGCCGGCGTTGTTGCCGACGATGGTCAGCCCGGTCGTGCCGGCGGCCAGCAGGGCACCGATGAGGTTTTCGGGAATGCCGCACAGGCCGAAGCCGCCCGCGGCGATCGTCATGCCGTCGACCAGCAGTCCGTCCAGGGCTTTCTCGGCGCTTGCGTAAACCTTGTCCATTGCGATGCCTGCTCAGCGTGGGAATCAGCGCCCAAGGATACGACGGAACGACGAAGTGCCGCCTCGTACCAAGGTCCCATGCCCCGCGTCTGCGCCAGCCCCCAATGGCGCTGATGCGCCAGGGCCGGTCCCTGCGCGGGTCGGAAGTCGGTTGACGCTCATCGATTACACATGTAAACATGATGTTCGATTACGCATGTAAACGTGAGCCCGTCATGATCAGCGAAGCCGAAGCCGTGGTGATGGAAGTGCTGTGGCGCAGCGCCCCGCGCAGCGCCGAGGAAATCCTGGCCGAGGTCGGCCGGGCCCAGCAGTGGCAGGAGGGGACGGTGAAGTCGCTGCTCAACCGGCTGTTGAAGAAGAAGGCGGTGAAAGCGGAACGCGACGGCCGGCGCTATCTGTACAGCCCGCTGCTGCCGCGCGAGAAGTACGTGCACCAGAGCAGCAAGAGCTTGCTCGACCGCCTGTTCGGCGGACGCGTGGCGCCGCTGGTGGCGCACTTCTCGGAGCAGCGCAAGCTGACGAAGAAGGACATCGCCGAACTGCGCCAGCTGCTGGAGGAGCTCGACGATGAACAGCCTTGAGGCCATGGCCTCAACGTGGATGAGCCACGCGGCCCGGATGATCTGGGTGTTTACCCTGGCGGTGGCGCTGGTACTTGTCTTGCGCCGGTTGCTGCGACGCGCCTGTGGCGCCGAGGCGATGCCGCTGTTGTGGTCGCTGGTGCCGCTGGTGCTGGCGGCCGTGCAGATGCCGCACCCGGCCGTTCGCGTGGATGCGCTGCCGCCTGTTGTGGTGCGCATCGCCGGCGGAGGGAGCTGGGCGCCGGTGGCGAACGCGCCGGCATGGACGATCCCCTGGCCCTTGCTGATCATGGCCGGCTGGCTGGCCGGTGCGGTCGGTGTGCTGTTGCTGATCGGCATGGCCCAGCGACGCTACCTGCGTCGCCTCGCGGGCGCGCGGACGGTCGATATCGCCGGTGCGTATTGCCCGGTGTGGCAGGCCACGCGAAGCGACCTCGGACCCGCCGTGGTGGGGGCGCTTGGCGTGCGCATCGTGCTGCCAGCGGACTTCCATGCGCGCTACACCCCGACCGAGCAGGCGCTCATCCTCGCCCACGAGCAGGCGCATGCCCGGCGCCGCGACGGCCTGTGGCGGCTGCTCGCCCAGAGCCTGGTCACGCTGTTCTGGTTCCATCCGCTGGCCTGGGTTGCACTGGGCTGCCTGTGCCAAGACCAGGAGCTCGCCTGTGATGCCGCCGTGTTGCGCGCGCACGGCGCCCCGCGCCGGGACTACGCCAACGCCATGCTAAAAACCCAGTCCTCGCCGCTGATGCTGCCGGTGGGGTGTTCCTGGTCCGCCCGTCACCCGCTCACGGAGAGAGTCGCCATGTTGAAGCTGCCCGTTCTCACCCCTGTCCGTCGCCTGGCCGGCCGTGCCGCGCTCGGCGCGATCGTGCTGGCCGGCTCGCTCGCCGTTTACGCCGCGCAGCCATCGCCGGCGACGCATCATCCATCAGCGGAAGCCGTGAAAGAGGCGCTGGCGCTGTTCGACGGCGCCAGGACCGCGGTTGCCGACTACTGGCTCCACCACGGCTACGAGCTGCCGGCCGACAACGCCGCCGCGCGACTGCCCGATGCGTCGCTGATCGTCGGCAAGGACGTCGAAGGCGTGAAGTTTGCGGACGGCCGACTCGCTGCCACGCTGAGGAATTCGGCCGGCGGCGGGCACGTCGTGCTGGTGGCGATGCCCGACGCGCAGCACAAGACGATGCGCTGGCGGTGCGAGAGCCCGGATGTTCCGGAGATCGCCCGACTGCAAGACGGCTGTGCCCATGTTCCCGCAGGAACGCCGGGCGACGCGTCTGGCAACGCGGCTTTCACGCTGGATTTGGCGGCAAGTGTCGGCGGCGAACCTCCCCATCTGCACTCCACCACCTGCCTCAAAGACGCGGGCGATGCCTACCGCTTTGTCCTCACCACGGACACGACGCTGCCACCCTGGCAAGGGCAGGTGGGGGTCGTGCCCGCACCGGATGGCCAGTTGGAGATCCATGCCAGGCTCGCGGGCGGGTCGCTCGACGCGCCAGCGACGCCGATCCTGCGCACGCGAGTCGGCCAGAAGGCGGCGATCCAGATCGGCCGGGTGGTGGCCGGCGCGGACCACACGCTGCGCCTGGACCTCACTGCCTGGCCGGGGTGCGGCACGCCGCGACCGATCGTCGATGACGGCAACGTGCACGCCCGGTTCGCCGGCCCCAGTGCTCGTGCCATGGCGTCCATCTTTGCCGAACGGGCCGGGCTGACCTTGGTCGACCCGGCATCGCTTGACGACGCCCTCCCGGTGGCTGGCAACTTCGAGGGGGTGCCGCCCCGAGCCGCACTGCAGCTGATTGGCAACCTGGTCGGAATGAAACCCCGGTTTTCCGGCCACACCGTGCGATTTGTTGCCCAGTAGCCGCCGGTGCCGGCCGATATACTCCCCGCATCGCCGGGGAGTATGCACACGTGAAGCCGCGTCGCCGTCTTTGGAGCCTGCTTGCTTTGCTCGGGCTGGCACTGTCCGCCCACGCAGCCGGCCCGGTGCTGGTGATTCACGGCGGGGCAGGCGTATTGCGGCGGGACATGCCGCCGGCGCGCGAGAAGGCGGTGCGGGCTGCGCTCACCCTCGCGCTCAGGGCCGGCTATGCGGAGCTCAAGGCGGGCAAGCCCTCGGTGGATGCGGTAACGGCATCGCTGGCCGTGCTGGAGGACGATCCGCTGTTCAACGCCGGTCGTGGTTCGGTGTTCACCCACGCCGGCACGCTCGAGATGGACGCCGCCATCATGGACGGCTACACGCTGCGTGCGGGTTCGGTGGCGGCGGTGTCGGGGGTGCGCCATCCGATCCAGCTGGCCCGCGCGGTGATGGAGCACACGCCGCACGTGATGCTGGTCGGCGGCGGAGCTGAAGCATTTGCGCAGGCGCAGGGTCTCGCGCGCGAGACACCGGCATGGTTCCGCACCGAGGAACGCTGGCAGCAACTGCAGCAGGCGCTTCGCGAGGACGCAGCGGGCTCGTTGCACGACGCGGCGGGCGGCTCGCGTCACTTCGGCACGGTCGGTGCGGTGGCCCTGGATGCGCATGGCCATCTGGCGGCCGGGACCTCCACCGGTGGCACCAACGACAAGATGCCCGGCCGGGTCGGCGACTCGCCGATCATCGGCGCGGGCACCTATGCCAATGCAAGCTGCGCGATCTCCGGCACCGGCTGGGGCGAGTTCTACATGCGTACGGTGGCGGCCTACGCCATCTGTTCACGGGTGACCCAGCTGCGCGTGCCGCTGGCGCGGGCGGCAGCCGAGGTGATCAACCAGGAGATTCCGGCCATGGGCGGCAGCGGCGGCGCCATCGCGCTGGATGATCAGGGGCACATCGCCATGCCGTTCAACACGGACGGCATGTTCCGTGGCTGGATCGATGGCGCCGGCGTTGCGCACGTGGCGATCTACGGCGACGAAGACGACGGTACCGGCGAACTGCTGCCGGCTCCGGCTCCGGCACCCGACGACGCGGCGTCCGGCTACTGATCCTGGCGGTCAGTCGTCGCGCTCGGGCCGCTCGCGCACCGGATGCTTGCTCAGCTTGCGCTGCAGCGTGCGCCGATGCATGCCCAGTCTGCGGGCGGTTTCGGAGATGTTGCCGTCGCACTCGGTGAGCACGCGATGGATGTGCTCCCACTCCAGTCGGCGCAGTGCCAGCGGGGCTTCCGGCGCATCGAGCACGTCATCGTCGTCGGCATGCGGGCCATCGCCGTCGACCAGCGCGCGCACCACCGCATCCGCGTCCACCGGCTTGGCCAGGTAGTCGTGCGCGCCGCGCTTGATTGCCTCCACCGCAGTGGCGATCGAGGCGTAGCCGGTGAGCAGCAGGATGCGCATGTCCGGCACCAGCCGCTGCAGGTCGGGGATCAGCCGCAGGCCGTTCTCCTCGCCCAGCTTGAGGTCCAGCACGCAGTAGCGCGGCTGGTGGCGCCGGGTAAGCGCGCGTGCCTCGTCGGCGCTGACGGCATTGATCACCTCGAACCCTCGCGAACCGAGGGCGCGGGCGAGCACCCGGCCGAAGGTGACGTCGTCGTCGATGATCAGCAGGGGACGCTGGGGAGCGGGGGCAATCGAATCGGTCATCGTTGTTTCCAAAGGAGCCGCTTTGTCTATTGTTGCCGCAGCGTGGCGCGCATGCACGTGCCGCGGCGCGGCGACGTGGTGGGTGTCAGCCGCCGGCCATCGCCGACAGCGGCAGGCGGATGCTCACCACGGCGCCATCTTCGGTGTTGACCGCGGTGAGTTCGCCGCTGAGGCGGTCGGCGGTCGCCTCGGCCAGCGTCAGCCCGATGCCCAGTCCACCCTGTTTCTGGCTCTGGCCCAGCACGGTGCCGGGCCGGCTGGTGACGAAACCGGGGCCATGATCGCTGACACGCAGTTCCAGCCAGTCGCCGTCGTGCCGGACCCGCAGCGCCACCTGCTGCGAACCGCGCTGGGCGGAGGCATCGGCGGCGTTGTTGAGCAGGTTGATCAGCGCGTGGCGCAAGCCCGGCGGGCTGCGCAGCACGGTGCTGGCGGTGTCGGCGTCGAGTTCGAGCTCCAGCTCGGCCTCCGGCCGCAATAACTGGAAGCGCTCCAGGCAGCCGCGCACGAACTGGCCCAGGCTCATCTGCTGCTCTTCCTGCGACAGCTGCGCCTTGCCGAAGGCCACCATCTCGCGAAGGATCGTGCGACAGCGTTCGACCTGGTCCTGCAGCAGGGCCAGGTCGTCGGCAAGCACCGGGTCGGCGCGGTGGTCGCGGCGCAGCTCGGGCAGCAGCGTGCGCATAGTGGAGAGCGGGGTGTTGAGTTCGTGGGCGGCACCTGCCGCCTGGGTGGCGATGGCCAGGATGCCCTCGTCGCGCAGCGCGCGCTCACGCACGCGCTGCACTTCGATCTGCTGCTGGCGCACCGCGCTGGCCAGTCGGTTGATGAAGAATCCCAGCAGCGCCGCGGTGATCACGAAGTTCACCGCCATGCCGATCACGTGCAGCGCGAAGCCGCCGGGGCCGTCCATCACCGGCGGCAACGGCACGTAGTGCCCGATCAGCATCAGGTAGGCCAGCCCGGTCAGCGCCGACACCGCCAGCAGCGCCGGTACCGTGAGCGCGGCGGCGCCCAGCGCGATCGGCATCAGCAGCAGCGTCACGAACGGATTGGTGGCGCCGCCGGTGAAGTAAAGCAGGCACCACAGCACCACCGTATCCACCGCGATGTGGCCGATGGTTTCCCACTCCCGTACCGGCCACGGCTGGGTCAGCCGCCAGGAGGCGAATGCGGCGAACACCGCGTGGAAGCCGATCGCCACCATCAGCGGCAATACCGGCACCTCCATGTGCATCCACAGCGCCGCCACCAGCACGGCACTGCTTTGCCCGACGATTGCGCACAGGCGCAACCACGCCAGGGTTCGGGTCAGGGCGGAGGGGGCAAAGCGCTGGGGCGAGGCGAGATGGAGCATGACGATCCGCAGCAGGGCCCGCTGCCGGTGGCAGCGGACCGCGCAATCACGTGACGGGGTTGTTATAGCCTTCTTCGCTGCGCGACGCCGGCAGCGGGGTGCGCAGCGAGGCGTCGTTGGCGTGGCTGGTGGAGAGCTTTTTCATCAGCGGCAGCACCAGCAGCGCGATCACCGTGCAGCCAATGCCCACGAAACCGAGCTTGTTGAACAGGCTGGTGTAGATCGCCAGCGACTGCAGCGGGTCGGTGAGGCCTTCGGGAATGTGCGCATAGTTGGCCACCACGCTGCCCAGGTACTGCGAGATGCCGACGGCGACGTAGTACGCGCCCATCATGAAGCCGCCCATGCGCGCCGGCACGTAGCGGGCGATCATCGCCAGGCCCAGCCCGGACACCAGCAACTCGCCGAGAGAGTACAGGCCGTAGCCCCAGACCATGGTCCAGGACGAGACCTGGCCGTTCACCGCCCAGATCGCGCCGATGCCGTAGACGAAGAAGCCGGCTGCCACGGCGCCGAAGCCCCAGGCGAACTTCACCGCGACCGACGGGTTGCGGCCGAACCGGCCCAGGGCGTTGTAGATCCACACCAGCACCGGGCTGAGCAGCACGATCCAGATCGCGTTGAGGTTCTGGTACTGCTCGGGGATCCATTGGATGTGGAACCCGAGCAGGTTCATGTCGGTATCGACGTTGCGCTGTGCGAACAGGTTCAGCGAGGTCGCCATCTGGGCGTAGAAAATGAAGAAGAAGATCGTCTGCACCGTGAGCACCAGGGCGGCGATCAGGCCGGCGCGCTCGGTCTGCTCCGCACTGCGGATCAGGTGCACGAAGATGCCCAGGATCACCACGCCGGCCAGGTACACGCAGATCTTGGCCGCCAGCAGGCTCTGCAGGATGAAGGCGACCACCGCGACCATCACCAGCGACGCGGCCAGCAGCGCCAGCGCGCGCATCGGCTTGACCGGCTGGTTGTCCGGCGGCGATCCGATGTGCGCAAGCGTGCGGAACATCAGTGCGTAGTTGACCAGGCCCAGCATCAGGCCGATGGCGCAGGCGCCGAACGCGGTGTGCCAGCCCCAGTTGTCGCCGTAGCGTGCGGCCACGTGATCGCGGATCCACGGCGTGGCCGTCATCGAGATCATCGAGCCCACGTTTACTGCCATGTAGTAGATGGTGAAGGCGCTGTCGATCTTGGTGTCGTCGCCCTCGTAGATCTTTCGCACCAGGTTGCCGGCATTGGGCTTGAAGAAGCCATTGCCGACCACGATCACGCCCAGTGCGCTGTAGAGCAGCGTGGGGTCGCTGGAGGGGATCCACAGCATCGCGTAGCCCAGCGCCAGCACCACCGCGCCGAGCAACATGGTGCGGCGCGTGCCGAGCAGCTTGTCGCCGATCCAGCCACCGATGGCGGGGGTGGCGTAGATCAGCGCGGCCGCCGCGCCCCACACCAGATTGGCGCGGCTGTCGACGAAGCCGAGCTTCTTCATCATGTAGGTGACCATCAGCACCTGCATGCCGTAGAAGCCGAAGCGCTCCCACATCTCGATGAGGAAGACGGTACTGAACGCGCGCGTCTGCGACACGGGTGGGTTCTGAAGTGCCATGTGGATTCCGACCAGATTCATGCCATGGCGCTGCGTGCCAGCGCGCCGCCTCACTGTGCCCGGACCAGCGGACACAACCGTCGAAGCCTACCCGATCCCGTGCCCGGCCGTGGTTGCACCGCGCCAAAAAGCAGCAGGCCCGGCACGCCCGCCCGGATCGCGCCGCGGCGGGCCTGCCGGCGTCGGCGATGCGGGGCTGTGGCATCATCCTCGCGCCGCCGCGGCTGGTTCGCGTGGCGACGGGGCCGTCGCCCGGCGCGTCCGTTTTTTCTCAGGAGACATCCATGCCCGGCAGCGGCTTTCGCGGCGATCCCCGCCAGCTCTGGAACGCATTTCGCTGGTCGATGAAGGGGCTGCAGGCGGCATGGCGGCACGAGGCGTCGTTCCGGCTCGAGGCGATCCTGGCGATCGTGCTGGTGCCGCTGGGCCTGTGGCTCGGCCACGGCGCGCTGGAAAAGATCGCACTGGTGATGCCGGCGGCGCTGGTGCTGTCGGCAGAGTTGCTCAACTCGGCGATCGAGGCAGTGGTGGACAAGGTCAGCCCGGAGTTCCACGAACTGGCCGGCCGTGCCAAGGACATGGGCTCGGCCGCCGTGTTCCTGCTGCTGGTGTTCACCATGCTGTGCTGGGGGCTGATCCTGCTGCCGCGCTGGTTCTGAGGGCGGCCGTCATGCCGCTGCACGCGGCGCGTCGTATGCTGCGCATCGCCTGCACGTCATCCGATTCCATCCTGGGAGTGAAAGCCATGAAATTCCTGCGCGTCAGCGTGCTCTTGTTGCTTCTTGCCGGCCTTTCCGGCTGTGGCTACAACGCCATCCAGCGGCAGGACGAGGCGGTCAAGGCGTCGTGGTCGGAGGTGCTCAACCAGTACCAGCGCCGGGCCGACCTGGTGCCGAACCTGGTCAACACGGTGAAGGGCTACGCCCAGCACGAGGAGAAGGTGTTCACCGAGGTGACCGAGGCCCGGGCGAGGGTCGGCTCGATCCAGGTCGGCGCCGATACGGTCAATGACGCGGCCAAGCACAAGCAGTTCCAGGCCGCGCAGGGCGAGCTTTCCAGCGCGCTTTCGCGGCTGATGGTGGTGAGCGAGAACTATCCCCAGCTGAAGGCCGACGGGCTGTTCCAGAACCTGCAGGCGCAGCTCGAGGGCACCGAGAACCGTGTCACCGTGGCCCGCAACCGGTACGTCCAGGCGGTGCAGGAATACAACACCATGATCCGCAGCTTTCCGAACAACCTGACCGCCAAGATGTTCGGCTACCAGGTCAAGCCGAACTTCAGCGTCGAGAACGAGAAAGCCATCTCGACGGCACCCCGGGTCGACTTCGGCACGTCCGCGCCGGCCGCGGCCGCCTCGGCGCGCTGAGGTGATGCGGCGCCTCATGCGCCTGCTGGTGCTCGCGCTGTTGGCGCTCGCATGGGCCTTGCCCGCGGCGGCGCAAGACGTGCCGGTGCTCAAGCGGCACGTCACCGACCTCACCGGGACCCTGACCGCGCAGCAGGTCGACACGCTCGATGCCAAGCTGGTGGCGCTGGAGAAGGCCAAGGGCACGCAGCTGGTCGTGCTGATGGTGCCGACCACCGGTGACCGCGACATCGAGAGCTATTCGCTGGCGGTGGCCGAGGCCAACCGGATCGGCCGCAAGGGCACGGATGACGGCATCCTGCTGCTCGTGGCCAAGGACGACCGGCGCGATCGCATCGAGGTGGGCTACGGACTGGAGGGCGCGGTACCGGATGCTGCCACCGCCCGCATCCGGCGTGAGTTCATCGAGTCGCGCTTCAAGCAGGGCGACTTCTATGGCGGCATCGATGCCGGCGTCGATGCGTTGACCACCCTGATCAACGGCGAGAGCCTGCCGCCGCCAGCGCGCGCGAAAGACTCCGGTCGTTCCGGCAACATGGGTCACACGTTGCTGATCGGCGTGTTCGTGGCATTTTTCCTGCGTCGCCTGTTCGGACGGATTCACGTGCTGGTGCGCACTCCACTCGGCGCCCTGATCACCGGCGGCCTGTTGTGGGCGCTGGCTGCCACCGTGGGTGCGGGGCTTCTGGGGCTTCTGATTGGCGGCGTGCTGATGCTGTTGCCCGGCGGTGGCGGTCGCTCGATCGGTCCCGGTGGCTGGGGCGGATTCGGCGGCGGCGGCTTTGGCGGCGGTGGCGGGTTCGGCGGCGGCAGTTTCGGCGGCGGCGGTGGCGGCTTCAGCGGTGGCGGCGGCAGTTTCGGTGGCGGCGGATCGTCGGGGAGTTGGTGATGACTCGGATGCAGCGCCTGCTTGCGAACGCGTTCGGCGGCTGGTTTCAGTTGCGCCGGCGGTTTCCGCCCGACCTGCTCGACGCGCTGGCACGCGCGGTTTCAGACGGCGAAAAACATCATCTGGGCGAGGTGCGGTTCGCGGTCGAGTCGCGCCTGCCGGTAGCTGCGGTGTGGTCCGGCATGACGCCGCGGCAGCGCGCGGAGCAAGTGTTCGCCCAGCTGGGCGTGTGGGATACCGAGCACAACAGCGGTGTGCTCATCTACCTGCTTCTGGCCGAGCGGCGGATCGAGATCGTTGCCGATCGAGGTGTCTCGGCACGCACAAGCCGCTCCGCGTGGGATGCCGTATGCAGGGCCATGCACGAGTGCTATCAGCGCGGAGAGTGGCGGCAGGGCAGCGTCAACGGCATCCAGGCTGTACATGCCGTGCTGCTCGCTTCATTTCCGAGCGAAGGTAGAGAAAACCCCGGTGAGCTTTCCGATCGCCCGGTGGTTCTGTAGCCAGTAAAGAAAAGGCCGCCGGGAGGCGGCCTTTTCTGGACGATGTCAGGCGCCCTTGCCGATGTATTTCTCGAGAAAAGCCTGCAGCCGGTCGTAGAGCTCGACGTTGTTTTTCTCGTTGTAGAACCCGTGACCTTCCTTTGGCTTGGTGAGTGTCTCGTACGGCTTGTGCGCTTCATCCAGTGCGGCCCGCATCGCCTTGAACTGGGCGAATGGCGCGCGCTGATCCTCCTCGCCATGGATGAGAAGCACCGGTACGTCGATCTTCCCGGCGAGCTTGGCCGGTGAGTTGCTGTCAAGCTCTGCGGCATCTTCTCCGATGGCCACCTTCAGGTAGTTCCGTCCGCTCTCGCTTTCCCTGATGTCGCCCTTGTCGTACATCATGCCGAGGTCGTAGATGCCCGCGTAGCCTACAGCGCACTTGAACAGGCCCGGCGCGCGAATCGGTGCCATCAAGGCAGAATAACCTCCGAAACTGCCCCCGTAGATACATATGCGGTCAGGATCGGCGAAGTGCTGCGCGATCGCCCATTTGACGCCTTCGATCAGGTCCTGCTGCACCCGGGTGCCCCACTTCCGGTAGGCCGCTTCCTGGAAGTCCGCGCCCCGCCCGCTGGAGCCTCGATAGTTGACCTGCAGCACCAGGTAGCCGCGACTGGCCAGGAACTGGGCATCATCTTCAAAGAACCAGTCATCACGCACACCGGTGGGTCCGCCGTGGGGCATCAGTACCATCGGCAGGTTGTCTGGCTGCTTGTTCTTCGGGATCGTCAGGATCGCCTCGAGCGTGGTTCCGTCGCTCGTCTTGAACATCAGAGGACGCCGCTCGGCCATCTGGTTCGGGTCGATCCACGGTGCCACGTCGAACAGCTTCTGCACCTTGTAGGTGCGCGTATCGATCAGATAGAAGGTGCCCGGGTTGTGGTCGTTTGCCACGCCGAAGAGAAGCTCGCCGCCGTCATCGCTGAAATTGACAAAGTGGACCAGAGACCCGGCGAACTTCTGGCTCAACGCGCGATGAAGTTTGGAGGCTGGTGAACTCAGTTCGATATAGCTCGTCCGGGGGATACCGGTCGCCAGTGTCGTGGCGAATGGCTGACGCGGGATGGCAGTCCACTCAATCGTGTCGACCTCCCCGATCACCGGCACCGCCAGCATCTTGCGCTCTCCGCCGCTCTCGCTCTCCTGCACGAGCGACGTGGGGCCGCCATCCGGTGCGTAACTTGCGTAAATCCCGTTGCCGTCCGGCGTACTGCTGATCGGCGCAAAACTGCCTCCGACCTGCTCCGCACCCATTGCCGCCCAGCTGGCTCCCACCCGGTGATAGACGACATAGTTGAAGTCGGCATTTCGGCCATAGGCATAGTGCGCCTTACCATCGCGACCGACCATGAATTCCATGCCACCAATGCCGATGTCTCCGATCAGGTGACGAGCGCCACTGTCGGCATCCACGTCATACAGCATGCTTTTGTCGCTGTTGTCCCAGCTGTGCGCAGTCATGTAGAAGTGGCCATTGGAGGGTTCGGGAATTCCCTCTACCTCGGCCCAGCCATGATCTCCCCCGCGATTGCTTCGGCGTCCCTCGTTTGCGTCGAACCCGCTGTTCGCCTCGTAGCCGTACAGGTAGTCCTGATGCTTGCCATCCAGATCCGCAGCGATGATCTCGCCGGTCAGCAGCGGCTTGTCCAACGAGCCGAATTCCCTCCCCTTTTCGATGATCAATCGCGTGTTGCTGGTCCAGAGGAAGTCTGCCGGAAGTTGGTACCTTGGCAGACGCAGCATGCTTACCGGCCGACTCATGTCGGCTATCTTGAAAACTACTAGCGCGTGGGCACCATCGTCGCCGTCCATCCGCACCGCGATATGCTGCCCGTCCGGCGAGAGCCGGGGCTTCGATATCGTCGAGTGTTTCGCGAAGGTGCTTGCCGGAATCTGCTCCGCGGCGATGCCTGCGATGGGCATGACCACGAGCATGGCGGACAGTAAAGTCCGCGACAGACGCATCTGCATGTTTTTCCCCTGTTGCTCCCTGCATTGATCCGGCGGCGAGGAGCGCGCCGCCGGGAGGAGTCGGAGCCCCTGCAATCCCGACATCCCCGGTCCGGGTCAAGTATGCCAGCTCCCGGTGATTTCGACGGTCGATGTCGGGGAAGCAGGTTTTTGTCCGCAGTTGGCCTACGTTCGTACCGGTACACTCTGCGTTTTTGCCGGCCTCCTTGCTGCTTATGACGCCCCCTTTCATCGTCCACTTCGACCCGGTCGCTTTTCGCCTGGGCTTCCTCCAGGTGCACTGGTACGGGCTGATGTACCTGCTGGGCTTCGTGCTGGTGGCGGTGCTGGGCGAGTACCGGCGCCGGCGGGGGCGGCTGCCGGTGAGTCGGGACGCGCTGGGCGACCTGTTCTTCTACGGAATGATGGGTGTGATCGTGGGCGGCCGTGTCTGGTACATGCTGTTCTACTACGCCGGTGGCATCGGCTGGATGTGGCGCGAGCCGTTGTCGCTGTTCAAGGTGTGGGACGGCGGCATGAGCTTCCACGGCGGCTTGCTGGGCGTGGTGCTGGCCGGCTGGTGGTGGTCCCGGCGACATCGGCTGCACCCGTTCGACACGATCGACTTCGTTGCCCCGCTGGTGCCGCTGGGTCTGGGGCTGGGGCGGTTCGGCAACTTCGTCAACGGCGAGCTGTGGGGCAAGCCCAGCGACGCGCCTTGGGCAATGATCTTCCCCGGCTCGGCGACCGAGGATCTGCAGCTGGCGGCGGCAGACCCGTCCCTGGGCGAGCGGCTGCGCCAGTTCGGAGCATTGCCGCGCCACCCCTCTCAGCTCTACGAGATGGTGCTCGAAGGGCTGGTGATGTTCGTGGTGCTGTGGCTGGTATCGCTCAAGCCACGGCCGCGCTACCTGATCTCCGGCCTGTTCGCGCTGATGTATGGCGGCTTCCGGTTTGCGGTTGAGTTCGTGCGCGTCCCGGACGCGCAGCTCGGCTATCTCGCATGGAACTGGCTCACCATGGGGCAGGTGCAGTCGATCCCGCTGATCGTGGTGGGCGTGGTGCTGATCGGGCTGTCGCGCCGCGCACCGACGCTGCCGATCGCCCCGCCGCAGTCGCCGCTCGCCGCGCACGACTGAGGGCGGCTCGGCGCAGTGGCCTCGGCCATGACGCCGCCGTCCGAGAGGCTGGCCATATCGCGAGGGCATAAGAACCGGGCTGGCGAGCAGCAGCGGGCTTCATCGTACGTGGCGGCGGGAGCGGCTTCGGCGCCGCCCCCGTGGCTGCGGCCCCTCGGCCCGCCGGGGCTGAACCCGGCGGGCCGAGGGGCAGGGCTGCCTAGAAGTTGCGGTCGCCGCCGAGGATGTCTCCCAGTCCTCCGAGGATCGAGCCTTCGCCGCGGCGCTGGCCGCCGCCCTGCGGTGCAGCGGCGAGCATGCGGCCGGCCATCCGGGAGAACGGCAGCGACTGCAGCCAGACCGTGCCCGGACCGGTCAGCGTGGCCAGGAACATGCCCTCGCCGCCGAACACCATGCTCTTGATGCCGCCGACCGCCTTCACGTCCATGCTCACGGTGTCGTGGAAGGCCACGACGCAGCCGGTGTCGACATCGAGCCGCTCGCCGGCACGCAGCTCCCGCTGCACCACGGTGCCGCCCGCGTGCACGAAGACCCAGCCGTCGCCCTCGAGCTTCTGCATGATGAAGCCGTCGCCGCCGAACAGCCCGGTGAGGATCTTGCGCTGGAAGAAGATGCCCAGCTGCACGCCGCGGGCGCCGGCGAGGAACGAGTCCTTCTGGCAGATCAGGCGGCCGCCGTGCTCGGACAGCTTCATCGCCATCACGGTGCCGGGGTAGGGCGCCGCGAAGGCCACCTTGGCCTTGCCCTGCCCGGTGTGCGTGAACACGGTGGTGAACAGGCTCTCGCCGGTGATCACCCGCTTGCCGGCGGAAAGCAGCTTGTCCATGAGGCCACCGCCCTGGCTGGCGGTCGAGCCGTCGCCGAACACCGTGTCCATCTGCACGTGGGCTTCCTTGTACATCAGCGCGCCGGCCTCGGCGATCGCGCTCTCGCCGGGATCCAGTTCGATCTCCACGAACTGCATGTCGGTGCCGACAATGCGGTGGTCGATGTCGTCGGCGCTGCTGCTGCGGCTGGGCGGTGCGGGCGGCGGCGCCGCGTCCAGGCCGGCCTGCAGCTCGGCCACCGCGCGGATCGGCTGCCACTCGCCAATGCCTTCGCGCCAGCAGTAGCCGTCGGGCTGGTTGCGGGCCTGTTCGCGCGCAGCGACGTCGTCCAGCGGGCCGATGCGGTCGGTGTTCTTGCCGTAGCTGAAATACCACTGCGTCATGGCGCTGATCTCCTTGGGTGAAAGCCCGAGTCTAGGCCGCGTCGGGTGACCGGGCGAGTGACCGATGTCATGCCGGAGTTGGCTCCCACACCGCCGGCGGCACCGTTATCCTTGCCGGATGCGCGCCTACCTCGACCTGCTTCGCCACGTGCTGGAACACGGCACCGACAAATCCGACCGCACCGGCACCGGCACGCGCAGCGTGTTCGGCTGGCAGATGCGTTTCGACCTTCGCCAGGGCTTTCCCTTGGTGACCACCAAGAAGCTGCATCTGAAATCGATCGTGCACGAGCTGATCTGGTTCCTGCGCGGCGAGACCAACATCGGCTATCTGAAGGAGCACGGCGTCCGCATCTGGGACGAGTGGGCTGACGAGCAGGGCGAACTGGGCCCGGTCTATGGGCGGCAGTGGCGTGCATGGCCCACGGCCGACGGCGGCGTCGTCGACCAGATCCGCTGGGTGGTTGACGAGATCCGCCGCAACCCCGATTCGCGCCGGCTGATCGTCAGCGCATGGAACGTGGGCGAGCTGTCGCAGATGGCGCTGATGCCCTGCCACACGATGTTCCAGTTCTACGTTGCCCAAGGGCGGCTCAGTTGCCAGCTGTACCAGCGGTCAGGTGACATCTTCCTGGGCGTGCCGTTCAACATCGCCAGCTATGCCTTGCTGACCCACATGGTGGCGCAGGTATGTGGCCTGGAGGTCGGCGACTTCGTGCACACGCTGGGGGACGCGCACCTGTACGCCAATCATGTCGAACAGGCGCGGCTGCAGCTTTCGCGCGAGCCGTTGCCGCTGCCGCGGCTGCGGCTCAATCCGGAGGTTGCGTCGATCTTCGACTTCCGCTTCGAGGATGTCGCCTTCGTGGACTACGTGTCGCACCCGGCCATCAAGGCTCCTGTCGCGGTGTGACGACGCGCGCGCCGCGGTACCATCACAGCCTGTGATGGCGCGGTCCCCGCGCCGCAACTTCATGCGCCGAAGGACTGCCATGGCCGTTTCGCTGATCGCCGCTCTTGACGAGAATTTTGCCATTGGCCGCCACGGGAAGCTGCCGTGGCATCTGCCGGATGATCTGCGCTGGTTCAAGCAGCTCACGCTCGGCAAATACGTGCTGATGGGCTACAACACCGCGCTGGCCATTGGCCGGGCGCTCCCGGACCGGACGAATCTGGTGCTGTCCCGTCGCCACGAGGCACCGTTCCCGGGTCAGGTCACCGTCCGGTCGATCGAAGAGGCGCGCGCACGCGCCGATGGCACCGGGCTGATGGTGATCGGAGGCGGCCAGGTCTACGCCGAGACGCTGCACGTTGCGCAACGTCTGTATCTCACCTGGGTCAGCGCCGCTGTAGAAGGTGCGGATACCTTCTTTCCCGGCGTGCACTTCAGCGACTGGACCGAGGTGGCGCGTACCCACCACAAGGCGGACGCCGCGCACGCCTACGATTTCGACATGGTCGAATACATTCGCAGCCAGTAATGAATGCGTCGTCTCCGGCTCCGGCACCGCTCCATGTGATGGCGGGCGTGCTGTGTGATACGCACGGCCGGGTACTGCTGTGCGAGCGGCCAGTGGGCAAGCATCTGGCCGGCCTGTGGGAGTTTCCCGGAGGCAAGCTTGAGCCCGGCGAGTCGCCGGCTGAGGGGCTGGCGCGTGAACTGCACGAGGAGCTGGGCATCCACGTGCTTTCCTGCACGCCGTTCGTGGTGCTGCCCTGGCGTTATGACGCGCTCAGTCTGCTGCTCGATACCTGGCGCGTGCACGCATGGGAAGGCACCGCACGGTCGGTTGAAGGGCAGGCACTGCGCTGGTGCCTGCCGAACGCGGTGGACGTGACGCAGCTGGCGCCGGCCGACCAGCACATCCTGCACCGACTCCTGGATACGGCTGCCGACCCGGCTGCGCCGGCCGGCACTTCGGCGCGCTGAGGCGTATCTCCTCGGGTCGGAAGCGAGGCGTGCCGCGCCAGAGGATCAGGCAGTGCGGGCAGTACTCAGGGCGAGATACTTCGTGTGCAGCGTCGCCACCTGTGCGTCCAGTGCATCGCGGTCGCCCCGGTTGTCGATGACATCATCGGCGATGGCCAAGCGCTCGGCGCGGCTGGCCTGGCTGGCAAGCATGCGACGCGCCAGTTCCTCGTCCACGCCATCGCGTGCCATCAGGCGCGCCATCTGTTCTGCCTCGGGCAGCTCCACCGCAAGCACCCGATCGACCCAGCGGTAGTGGGGCAGGTTTTCCACCAGCAGGGGAATGGCGAGCACGCAGTACGGTCCGGCATCGGCGCCGGCACGATCTCTCAGCCACTGGCGCACGCGCGGATGGACGATCGACTCCAGCGTGGCCCGGGCGTCCTGATCAGCAAAGATGCGATGCCGCATGGCGGGGCGGTCCAGCCGCCCGTCGCTCCCCAGCACCTCGCTGCCGAAGGCCTGCACAATCGCCGCCAGCCCGGAGCTGCCGGGCTCGACCACCTCGCGCGCCGCCTGGTCGGCGTCGTACACGGCGATCCCGCGGGTTTCGAAGCAGCGCGACGTGGCGGTCTTGCCCGCTGCAACACCCCCGGTGAGCGCGACCACGAAGCGCGTCATGGCGGGTCCTAGCGCAGCCCGCTGAGGTGCAGGTAAGCGCCGAGCAAGCGATCGCCGGCCACGAACCAGACCCAGCCGGCAGCTGCTATGAAAGGGCCAAACGGCATCGGGAGATCTCGCTCATGCTTCCGCATCGCCATCAGGCTGCCGCCTACGATCGCGCCGATGAGCGATGACAGCAGCACCACCGGAAGCAGACAGGTCACACCCATCCAGGCGCCCAGTGCCGCGAGCAATTTGAAGTCGCCATGGCCCATGCCCTCCTTGCCGGTCAGCAGCTTGAAGCCCCAGTAAACGCTCCACAGGCTCAGATACCCGATGGCGGCGCCCAGAATGGCCGTGCCTGGCGCGACGAACATCGGGCCGAGCGAGAGCAGCAGGCCGACCCACAGCAGCGGATAAACCAGCTGGTCCGGCAGCAGCTGGGTGCGGAAATCGATGCCGGACAGGGCGATCAGCATCCAGCTCAGGAACAGTCCTGCCGCCGCCGCCGGGGTGGCGCCGAAGCGCCACACCACGACCGCGCTGCACACGCCGCTGAGCAACTCCACCAACGGGTATTGGGGCGAGACCGGGGCGCGGCAGTAGCGGCACCGGCCTTTCAGCATCAACCACCCCAGCAGGGGGACGTTGTCCCTCGCTGCCAGCGGATGCTTGCAGTGCGGACAGTGCGAGCGCTCGCGCACGATGCCCGGCGGCAGCGCGGAGGCGTCATCAGGCTCCAGCTGCAGCACCTCGCGGGCCTCCCGCCGCCACAGGGCTTCCATCCGCGCGGGTAATCGCAGGATCACCACGTTGAGGAAACTGCCGACCAGCAGGCCGAGGACGCCGGCAAAACTGATCCACACCCACAGCGGAAACTCGGACATGCGTTTTCCTGCAGCACAAAAAAGCAAAAAGCCCCCCTCCCGGCGGGAGAGGGGCTTCGGAGGCGAAGCTTACACGGTGCCTGCGAGCTTGAAGATCGGCAGGTAGAGCGATACCACCATGCCGCCGACCAGCACGCCCAGGATCACCATGATCAGCGGTTCCAGCAGGGTCGACAGGGTGTCGACCGCGTTGTTGACCTCCTCCTCGTAGAACTCGGCCACCTTGAACAGCATGTTGTCCAAGGCACCGGATTCCTCACCGATGGCCGTCATCTGCACCACCATGTTGGGAAACAGGCCGGTCTGGCGCATTGCCAATTGCAGCTGGTGACCCACTGCGATGTCGTCGCGCATCAGCCGGATGGCGTCTCCGTAGACGATGCTGCCGGTGGCGCCGGCCACGGCGTCGAGAGCCTCCACCAGCGGCACACCCGCGCGGAATGTGACGCCAAGCGTGCGGGCAAAGCGGGCGATCGCCGATTGCCGAAGGATGTTGCCGATCACGGGCAGCTTCAGCATCAGCCGGTCGAGAAAATGGGCGAACTTGGTGGACCGGCGCTTGGCCATGGTGAGCGCCACGATGCCGCCAACAATGCTGCCGATAACCAGCCACCAGTAGCTCTGCATGAACTTGGACGCAGAAATCACAACCTGCGTCGGCGCTGGCAGCTCGGCACCTGCTTGGCGAAAGGTTTCCTCGAACACTGGAACCACGAACAGCAGCAAGATCATGCTCACAAGCAAGGCCACGGCGAGCACCATGACGGGGTAGAACAGAGCCTTCTTGATCTTGCTCTTGATGGCCTCCATCCGCTCCTTGTAAGTGGCGACCGTGTCCAGCACGGTGTCCAAGACACCCGCAGACTCGCCTGCGCGCACCAGGTTGCGGTAGAGCTCGTCGAACTGCACCGGGTACTTGGCGAGCGCCTCGTTCAACGAAGCACCGCCCTCGATGCCCTGCTTGACGTCCACCAGCATGTTCTTGAAGCGGATGTTCTTCTGGCCGTCCGCGATGATTTCGAACGACTGCACCATCGGCACGCCCGAGGCCATCATGGTGGCGATCTGGCGGCTGAAGATGGCCACGTCGCGGGGCTTTACGGTACTCCCGCTCGCGCCGAAGAGCGGTTTGGCACGCTCCCGCACGGTCTGCGGGTTCATTCCCTGTCGACGCAGTTCGGCCTTCACCAGCGAAGCGTTCTTCGCCGGCATCTCGCCCTTCATGCGCTTGCCGCGCTTGTCCAGGGCGACCCAGTCGTACATGGTCGTCTGGCTTACCTGGGCGCGCTGGGCGCCCAGGTTTCGCGCGTTCTTTGCCGTTGCAGTAGCCGTAGCCATGCGGTTTCCCCCTAATGCCCACCCTGGACCGGCCGAAGGCCGATCAGATCCTGCCAGCTTATTGCATTTTCAGCGCCAAAATCCGTGCCCCTGCCCGCAGCAGCAGTGTGTCCCGGGCCACAATCGCCGTGGCCTGTCAGTCCTTGGTCACGCGGTCGATCTCGGCGAGGCTGGTCAGCCCGTTCTTCACCTTGCGCAGCGCCGATGCCCGCAGGTCGTCGATGCCGGCCTCGCGGGCCACCTCGGCAATCTGCATGGCATTGCCGCCCTTGAGCACGATTTTCTGGATATCTTCGAGCATCGGCATGACCTGATAGATGCCGACGCGGCCCTTGTAGCCCTCGTTGCACGAATCACAGCCGGCCGCCTCGAAGATGGTCAGCCCCTCGTCGATGTCCTGCTGGGTGAAGCCGGCGGCCAGCAGGACCTCCGGCGGCAGCTCGATCGGCTTCTTGCACTCGTGCAGGCGGCGCGCGAGGCGCTGCGCCACGATCAGGGTTACCGACGAGGTGATGTTGTACGGGGCAATGCCCATGTTCATCAGCCGCGCGATGGTCTGCGAGGCGTCGTTGGTGTGCAGCGTCGAAAGCACCATGTGGCCTGTCTGCGCCGCCTTGATCGCGATTTCGGCCGTTTCCAAGTCGCGGATTTCGCCGACCATGATCACGTCCGGATCCTGGCGCAGGAACGAGCGCAATGCCGCAGCAAAGGTCATCCCTCGCTTGACGTTCTGCTGCACCTGGTTGATGCCCTCGACGCGGATTTCCACCGGGTCCTCCACCGTCGAGATGTTGCGCTCGGCGGTATTGAGCATGTTGAGCGCGGTGTAAAGCGACACCGTTTTGCCCGAGCCGGTCGGGCCGGTAACCAGCACCATGCCGTAGGGTTTGTGGATGGCATCCACGTAGAGTTTCTGCTGCTCCGGCTCGTAACCCAGCTTTTCGATGCCGATCTTGGCCGCCGACCCGTCCAGGATACGCAGCACGATCTTCTCGCCGAACAGCGTCGGCAGCGTGCTTACGCGGAAGTCCACCGCGCGGCTCTTGGACAGGTTCAGCTTGATACGCCCGTCCTGCGGCACGCGCTTCTCTGCGATGTCCAGCTGCGCCATCACCTTCAGTCGCGAGGAAATCCGGTTGGCGAGCTTCATCGGCGGACTGGCTACGGCGCGCAGCATGCCGTCCATGCGCAGACGCACCCGGTACTGGCTCTCGAACGGCTCGAAATGGATATCCGACGCACCGCGTCGGATCGCGTCCACCAGCACCTTGTTCACGAATTTCACTACCGGCGCGTCATCGGTGCCGCTGGCGTCGATGCCGGTGCTCTCGGGCTCGTCGTCACCGCCGCTGGTCTCGAGTGCGAGGTCGTCCAGATCGCTGTCACCCATGTCGGTGACGGTGTTGTTCATCGCGGTGAGCGCGGTTTCAATTGCGCGCAGCAGCTGCGCACGGTCGACCAGGATCGGTTCGACCATGCAGTTGGAGTGGAACTTGATGTCGTCCAGTGCATGCGACTGCATCGGATCAGCGATGCCAACGTAAAGTCGCTTGCCGCGCCGGAACAACGGCAGCGCCTTGTGCTTGCTGATCAACGCCTCGCTGATCAAGTTCAGCGGCATGCTAGCGGGCGACAGCGAAGCGACGTCCATCATCGGCATGCCGAACTCAACTGACGCCACCTGGGTGAAACGCGCGCTGTCCACCATATGGCGATCCAGCAGCCACGCCGCCAGCGTCGACTTCGCCTGGGCGGAATCAACGACCGCCTTGCGAACTTCGGCTTCGGGGAGGACGCCCTCGGACACCAGCCGCCGCGCCATGCCGGACAGCCCTGCAAGCGACGCCTGCTGTACTTGAGAAGACATGGTGAAGTTGGCCCCAGCTCGCTGATTAACGTGGAATTTACCCCACTCTACCAGCCAGATCATCTGTCGCAAGTCTCGTTTCCGGTGGTGCACCCGGTCCAGGCGGCTGCAGCTGGGAGCCAGCAGCGGCAAAGGCAGTGCTAGCGACACCGCCGGCGTGATTCCACGCCGCCGGCCGCGGCGCAGCCTTGCGGCCCACGTTATGATCCGCGGCAGGTTTCACGGGGGCGCCATCGCTTGAACGTCAGCATCATCCTTCCCGCCAAAAACGAGGCGGGCGCGCTCGTTGCGCTCTTGCCCAGGCTACGCGAGCTGTATCCGGCGGCCGAGCTGCTGGTCGTGGACGATGGTTCCACCGACCACACCGCGGCAGTCTGCAGCGACGCGGGCGTGCGCCGTCTCGAGTCGCCGTATTCGATGGGCAACGGCGCTGCTATAAAGCGCGGTGCGCGGGCAGCCTCCGGCGATGTGCTGGTGTTCATGGACGGCGATGGCCAGCACGATCCGGCTGACGTCTCACGCCTCGTGAGCCGCCTGGCGGAGGGCTACGACATGGTCGTGGGTGCGCGGGCCTGGGAGGGGCAGGCCGGGGTGGGGCGCGGACTTGCCAACACGTTCTACAACTGGCTCGCTTCGCGCATGACCGGGCACAAGGTCGATGACCTCACCTCGGGTTTCCGCGCGGTGCGGGCAGACAAGTTTCGTGAATTCCTGCACCTGCTGCCGAACGGGTTCAGCTACCCCACCACCAGCACGATGGCGTTCTTCCGCAGCGCCTATCCGGTTGCGTACGAGCCCATCCACGTCGCGCAGCGCGACGGCACCACCAGCCACATCCGTCCCCTGCGCGACGGTCTGCGATTCCTGCTGATCATCTTCAAGATCGCCACCCTGTACTCCCCGCTGAAGTTGTTCGTACCGGCGAGCGCAATGTTTTTCCTGCTTGGCTGCGCCAACTACGCATGGACCTTTCTGCATGGCGGGCGTCTTACCAACGGCAGCACGTTATTGTGGAGTGCCGCAGTAATCGTATTTCTCATCGGGCTCGTCTCCGAGCAGATCACCAACCTCACCTATCGCCGCGATGGTTGAGTTGTCCTGGGTCATCGCGGGCAACTCCCCCCTGCGCGGTTCGAGCTTGGGCTTGGGCGACAGTCGCCGCAATACAGTGGAACAGGCGTGAGCAAGCATCCTGTTCGCGTCCTGCTGATAAGCACCTCGTACCCCGCGAACGCCGGCGATTGGCGTGGCATATTCATGCGGCACCTCGTGGGTGCGCTCGCACGGGTAGCCGGGATTCGGCTCAAGGTATGGCTTCCACCTGGCGACTTGCCGGCTGCGGCCGAGCAGGTCATGTCGGTGCGGGAATCGGTCTGGCTGAGGGGGCTTCTTGATGCTGGTGGGGTGTCGCATCTGATGCGGAAAGGAGGGCTCAGAGGATGGCTTGCCCCGCTTTTGTTGTTGCGGCTGCTCCGCGATGTTTATCGGCGATCAAGCGATGTGGACGTTTATCACATCAATTGGCTGCAGTGCGCGCTACCACTCCCCGAAAACGGCCGGCCGGCGGTCATTTCGGTGCTCGGTAACGATCTGAAACTCCTGCGTGTGCCGATGATGCGGCTGCTCATGCGTCGGATCATGCGGCGGCGTCGCGTCGTGCTCTGCCCGAATGCACAGTGGATGTCGGTCCCTCTGCACGCCGCATTCGGCGACATTGCCCAAATCGTCCCGGTCTCTTTTGGAATCGACCCCAGTTGGTACAGGGTGAAGCGCTGCTACGAGACGCGATCGCCCGCGCGATGGCTGGCAATTACCCGACTCACCGCAGACAAGCTTGGCGACCTTTTTTCCTGGGGCTACCGATTCTTTGGCGCGACCGGTCGCGAGTTGCATCTTTTCGGGCCAATGCAGGAGCCCATCGATGTTCCGACATGGGTGCACTATCACGGTGCCGCGACGCCGGAGACGCTCGCGGCGCAATGGTTCCCTAGCGCCTGTGGGCTGATTACCCTCAGCCGGCATGCCGAGGGCAGGCCGCAGGTCATGCTGGAAGCCATGGCCTCCGGTCTTCCGATTATCGCTTCCGACATGCCGGCACATGCGTCGCTGGTGGCCGACAATGAAACCGGCGCGCTGTGCAATTCGATCGATGCGCTCGGTCGGGCGCTGGCATTGATCGAGAATGTAGACGTCAATGTTCGCCTCGGAGAAGCTGCCCGGGCATGGGCAGCCCGCGAGGTGGGCACCTGGGACGACTGTGCCCAGCGCTACCTCCGCATATACAGCGATCTCCTGGGGGAGGGCGCATGACGGTTGGCAGCGTGATGGTGCTTGGAGCCGGGGGGTTCATCGGCCGGCGTCTCGTGCAGGCGCTGGCCGCCGCAGGACGACCCGTAATCGCAGTGAGTCGTCATGCGGCGAATTTTGACCACGACGGCGTGGAGCAGGTCGTCGGCGAACTTCGCGCAGCAGAAGATTTCAGGCCGCTCCTGGCGCGCAGTCAGACTGTTGTCCATGTGGCCTCCAATTCAACTCCGGCGAGTTCGGCCGGGCTTCCCCTTGCGGAGATCACGGGCAATCTCTACCCGACGCTGGCATTGCTTCAGGCGATGCAGTCGTTTCCTGATAGAGGCTTGCTCTATTTGAGTTCGGGAGGGTGTCTCTACGCGTCCAGTGCTCCAACCGGCGTATCGGAAAAGGCGCCTCCCGATCCGCGCTCCTACCACGGTGCAGGCAAAGTCGCAGCCGAGAGTTTCATCTCTGCCTGGACCAGCCAGTTCCGCACGTCGGCGACCATTCTTCGGCCCTCCAACGTCTATGGACCAGGCCAGGCGGCGCGGACCGGGTTCGGGATAGTCCCGACAGCTTTTGCGCGCATGCTGAAAGACGAGACGCTGACTGTTTGGGGTGATGGCTCGTCGGTACGCGACTACTTGTTCATCGACGACCTCGTTGCGCTTTGCCTCAAGATGATCGCAACGCCCATGCCAAGCGGTGCCCGCATGTTCCACGCAGGTAGCGGGGAAGGGGTGAGCCTGCGGAATCTGCTTGCAGTCATGGAGCATGCGTCAGGCAAGCGCCTCAGGCGTATCTATGAGGCGAGCCGTGCGGTCGATGCCAATTGCGTTGTCCTGGATTCGTCAGAAGTACGCAATGCTTACGACTGGAAACCGGCGGTCACTCTTGAGGCGGGACTGAGGCGGACATGGGAATGGTTCACCACTACGCAGCGCTGAGCAGGCCCTCGGCACCCGACTGCTCGGTATGCATCGCCAACTTCAACGGTGAGCATCTGCTTGTCGATTGCATCGACTCCATCCTGGGTCAGGTGGACGGAGGTTGCATTGAAATCATTGTCCATGACGATGCGTCAACCGATCGGTCGGTGGCCCTCCTCAGGGAGCGGTATCCCCAAGTCGAAATCCTCGCGAGTGCAGTGAACGTGGGCTTCTGCATCAGCAACAACCGAATGGTGGAGCACGCGCGCGGCACCTATGTTCTGTTGCTTAACAACGACGCTGCGCTGTTCCCTGACGGGCTGCGTACGCTGCTTGATGCTGTCGCCGCCGCACCAGACCGCGCGGCTGTCCTCACCTTGCCCCAGTACGACTGGGAAACCGGGATCCTCGTGGATCGAGGTCTTCTGCTGGATCCGTTCTACAACCCCGTGCCTAACCTTGATGCATCGCGAGGGGACGTCGGGATGGTCATCGGCGCTTGCCTCTTCATGCCGCGATCCCTCTGGCATGCACTCGGGGGCCTGCCCGAGTGGATGGGCTCGATCGCCGAGGACATGTTTCTCTGCTGCACCGCACGTTTGTCGGGGGCACGTGTGCAGGTGGCTGCGGCCAGCGGCTACCGACATCGCCAGGGAGCCAGCTTCGGCGGGAACAAGCCCCGCGCGGGAAAATTGCTCACCACCTTTCGCCGTCGTCAGCTGAGCGAACGAAACAAGACCGCGGTCTTGTTCATTTGCACGCCAACTTCGGTGGTCTGGCCATTGCTCGGACTCCACCTGCTGTTTCTGGCGATCGAGGGGGTGGTAATGGCACTGCTGGCCAGGAAGCGAAGCATCTGGACAGAAATCTACGGAGCCGCCATCCGGGCGGTGCTGAAGGACATCCGCGTTCTGATAAGGCGGCGTAGCCTGCGGCAGAGCCTCAGGTCCGTCAGCCTTCGGGAATATGTACAGCCGTTCACCCTGTTTCCGCACAAGCTACGTCTGCTGTATCGGCACGGCAAGCCGGTAGTCAGGTGAGCAAACCGATGCACGGCGCAATGGGGTGAAGCGCGGTGCCCTTACGGGTGCCAGCACGAAGCGCCTGGGCCTCTGGGGCTAGTGTCGATACAAGATCGGAGCACGATTTCTGACCATTCGCCCGCGGAGCTCCACATAGGCCGAGCGGGCGATGGAAGCAGCTAAGCGGGCGGACATTTCAAGAGTTCCCGCCGGTGCTGCTGCGAATACACGGGGGACCCATTCCGTAACGAGCGCGAGTCGTCGAGTCCGTACCGCGCGGAAGATCACTCGGCGCAAGAAGTCCGCCATTCCCGCAGCGACATCGCCCTCGTCGATGCTGCCCTTGGGCACGCGCGTCAAGGCCTCCCAATAAAGTGCGCGCACCCGATCGTTGGTCTGGTTGACCAGTGAGCCCGACGCATTTACCCGGTAAACCGTCAATGGCTCGGCGAGGTGGCCCAGCAGGCCGAAACTGGCGTGCAGCAGGTGCACTCGGTAATCGATCATCGGCTCCGCTATTGCCAGCCACGGCGGTACGCTTTGTGCTCGAAACATCACGGAGCTGTTGTTGAATACGTTACCCCTGCGCACTACCCCAGCAAGATCGAACACAGCGTCTCCGACGTCATTGAACAACCCGATAGGTTTTCCGTCTTCGCGGACGGTTTTCGCATTGGTATAGACCGCTGCGCACTCGGGGTGTGCATCCAGGTAGTCCATTTGCCGCAGGAGTTTTCCAGGCAGCCAATAGTCATCGCCGTCCAGCCTGGCAATAAGCGGGGCACTGGCATGGGCCAGCACGGCCTGGGTATTTCCTGATGCGCCGACCTGCGGAGAATGACGAAGATGACGAATCAGATCGGGATGGGCCGCGGCGAACTCGGCGACGATCTCGCTGGTGCCGTCATCGGAGCAGTCATCGCCGACAAGAATCTCCATTCGCACGTCGTGCCGCTGCTCCAGAACGCTCTCAAGGCATGTCCGGATGTAGCGTTGCTGGTTATAAGTGAGAACGCAGACACTGACTTGGGGGGGGGCGGTCATGACGACACCGTAGGTTTCTTGGCGCCGGTGGGGGCTTTCCCGCCACGCAGGTTCTTTAGCAGCGTAACCAGCTCGCCCAGCGCGCTGTTCTTCGTGACAGCAGCCATGGTCAGGTAAAGCGCGGCGGCGAGAAAAATTGCCAGTGCGGTGGTCATTGTGCTGGCGGGTAGCCAATGAATGACGCTCCAGCCGGTCGCGGCTGCCAAAAGGGAAAGTCCGAACGTTGCTCTTTGATCTGCAATCTGGGCTGCAATGCCGTAACCCAGGAGCACCTTCGAGTAATGTGCGTTGATGACGGCAGAGAGGACGCTAGCAGCGAGTACGGCGCCGGCTATCGCTACAGGACCGCCTAAGCTGCCTAGCAGAATCAACCCGATCGCCAGGGTCTTCTTGACCAGCGAAAGACGAAAGAACAAGTCCGATCGGCCCTGTGCGCTCACTGCTGCGAGGTTGAGCACATGTAACGGCCAAAGCGCTGCGCTCAGCGCGAGAATGCTCAGCAGTGACGCGGCGGGAGTCCATTTCGGGCCGTACAAAAGAAGTGTTAGTGGCCTCGCAATGACGGCCAGGCCCAGCATGCTTGGGACAAAGATGAACATGGCCAGGCGCATCGACAGACGAAGCGCCCCAAGCAGCTTATGCGGCTGATCACCGACTGCGGAAAACACCGGGAGCCCTACTCGATTGAGCAGGTTTCCCATGAAAGAGGTGGGCGCCTGCTGTGTGTTCTGCGCCAGCGTGTAGTAACCCAGCTGTGCGGTATCGAACAGTTTTCCGATAAGTAGAGCCTGCAGCCGGAGGGTGAGGGTGTCCAACAACCCTGACATCAGCATATAGATGCCGAAGCCAGAAAGACTGCGGAAGGACGCCATCCTGAAATGACCCCTGGGCCGCCAGCGAGAGTAGACCCAGAGCAGCAGGGCACGCATGCCAATAAGTACGATGGCCTGCCACACCAGGCTCCATACACCATAGTTGCCCCAGGCCAGACCGAGGGCGACGACGGCGGAAGCGATGGACGCGAATAGCTCAGCCTTGGTGCGCTCCTTGAAGCGAAGCTGCATGGTGAGTAGCGCATCGGGTACCGCAGCGAGCGCCCCCAGCGGCAGAACCATCACGATGACCCGGATCAGCGCAGCGAGCCTCGGCTGATGAAAGTACGTGGCGATAGCGGGGGCCAGTAGCCACAGTAGGCTGGCGAGCAGCAGTGCTGTCCCGGTGGTGAACAGGAAGACAGTCGTTTCGTCGTCATCGGTGGTCCGCTGCCGCTGGATCAGCGCCGTACCGAAGCCCGAATCCGCCAACAAGGCCCCCATGCTGGTGAACACCAGCACCATGGCAATCAGGCCGAAGTCCGAGGGGCTGAGGAGTCGCGCCAGCAGTACCATCACCGCCACTTGCACGCCGAAGCGCGCAGCGATCTCAATGGCGCTCCACCAAGCAGCCTTGCTGGCGCGCTCCATCATGGTGGTGGTTAAGTGAGGCACAGGCTAGTTGACCATCCGGACAGTCATGGTCGGCCACAGGAGTTTGCAATGTATCCGTTGATTCAGCATCACATGATGGCGTGCCGCCAAAAGCTGCTGCGCCTGGATGGCGACGCTGCAGACGGTCATACCCGTTGTGCTGGCCGGGCCTGGCGATGTCATGCGGGTACTTGTGCCCCTTAGATGGCTCATCGCCTTAACCGCCGGACGATGGCTGACGTGTCGGACTCACTTAGCGCTTCGGGTGTGAGCAGAAGAACAGTGGCCTGCGATTGAATTCCCCGCGGAACCGTTCCAGTTCGAATTTACTGATGGCTTCGTCGAGCACATCCTCCGGAAGCTCGTCCACCTGGACGTTCGGGGGATTTCCTTGCGGCGCAAGATTCCGGTAGCTGAGCGAGCCGTCTCCGTTTCGGGACGGGTAAGCCACTGATGTCACGAACCACCCGGCGCGCTTCAGCCAGCTTCCGAACAAGCGCAGCTTGGCAGTGTCTTCGCTGACACCGATGATTGGTTGAGTCTTGTCGCCGCCCCAGTTGCTTCCGAGCTGAAACACCAGGCCCCGCGCTCGTGATCGAAGCAGGTCCAAGTATTGTGTGGCGTAGGCCGTAAAGTCTTCGCGCTGCTCAAGCAAGTCGCGATCAAAGTCGTGCCCTGCGTGGTGCAGCACATTCAAGTGAAGAAGAAAGTCGAAGCACGGGATCTCGAGCAGTTGCCGCAGTCCTATGGCGCGATTGATTACGCTAACGTTGGTGAGGTTGAAGTACTCCGCGATGCGCTGGATGAAAAGTGCGTGGTTTGGATTGGCTTCAATGGCGGTGAATCGTGCACGTGGGTAGAGCTTTGCCAGGCTGAGTGTGAAGAAGCCAGTGTTTGCTCCGAAGTCGCCCCAGTGCTCACCGTCGCCGGGTTGCCTTGCGGCGAGAAGATAGCTCAGCCTCGACTTGTCCCCACGCCACTGTTCATCAATGGTCTCCGAATAGCCGAGCTCTGCAGATACGAATTCCGGAATGCTCTGGTAGGTGGAGTGCTTCGATGCGTCCGCGTAAAGCGTCTGCAGTTCAGTTTTTATGTGGTCGGTCATGCAGTGCCTTTATTGCTGATTGCCAAAGCTCGTGAAAGAAGCAGCGCCAGGAATCTTTGCGCAGGTAGACGTCGCTTTGCAGCCCATCGATAAGGACCCGCGCCCAGGAAAGGCGGGCTCCATGCCATACCGGCAGGCGGCGCGATGCCAGCGTTTCTAGTAGCCCCCCAATCCAGGCATATCGGGGCCGGCGCCTGCCAGCATTGATGCCAATGTAGCGGTGCGGATCGCCGTATAGGCAATCACCGATGAATGCTTGCAACAGAGGTTGGCCTTGATCCGTGCAAAATTGGATCGGGCCCCATAGCCTCGGATTCATCTCTATGAAAACCGTTCGATCTCCATTTTGGATGAGCTCGATCATCCCCAGCCCGGCAAAGCCGGAAGTCCTCAGCAACTGCACGATTTGACGGGCTAGAACTGACTCATGAAATGTGCTCGGCTCCGCCAGCAGCATGGACTTTCCGTCCGGCTGCTGCAGCAGGTTCCTTTGGGACCAGGCAAGCTCAATGCGAGTGGCCGACGAGAGATAGGTCAACAGGTAGATGCTGTCTCCACTGACGTACTCTTGGAAAAAGAAGTCGTCGCACTTGTTGGATTGCCGAAACCGGTGGACATCGTCTTTCGTCAATAGCAGCGCCGGGTAGAGCGATGTTCCCTTGCTGCTCACGTTCGCAAGCGGCTTGGCGACTATCGGTGGTGAAAGGGCGGCGCGCCCGCTTATCTCGGCGGGAACGCTGATGCCTGCGTTGGCAAAAAAGCTTGCCGCCTCCCGCTTGTTGGTCAGGCGACTGTAGATCGCCTCGTCAACCAGTGGGATTTGGCAGCCTTGGTCTTCGATCGTTGCGCGGTGTTGAAAAAGGAAATGGTTGAAGTACTCCGACGAGGGCAGAACCACGAGCGTGCGTTGTCCCGCCACTAGTCGCGCGCGCGCAACGCACGTCATGAAGATGTCCAGCGAGAGCTCCTCTGTCTCACGGATACAGACGACGTCCCTCCGGAATTTTGTATGAAAAATCCGGTCGTGCGCAGTGCGCGCAACAATAAAGGCTCGCTCTCCACACATTGCCAGTACCCGCAGGAAGGCGACCACCGCCCTGTCATTTCCACCGCTGAATACAATGAACGAGCAGGGTCTGGTCATCTCAGGCCGCATTACGCGCTGGCTGCAAGAACGCGAAAGACGCTGCCAATAGTGGCTACCTCGTCTTCGTGCAGCATGGATCCGGTGGGAAGTACCACGACGCGCGCTGCGACTGCGTTGGTCTGTCCAAGCACCAGGCCCGCGTGGGGGAACAGTTCGCGATAAGGCTTCATCTTGTGACACCCCGGCCAGAAGTACTTGCGTGCCAGGATGTTCTCGGCGTGCAGTGCGGCCACGATCTCGTCTCGGTCGACGAGGCAATCCTGACCGATCTCCACGATGACGTACTGGAAATTATTGCGCTCGACTCCGTCGTAGGGAAGCAGTCGGATTCCTGGCAGCCCGGCGAGGACATCTGCGTAAGCTCTGTAATTGCGTCGATTAGCGTCGATGACTGCGGCGAGATGAGCGAGATTTGTCAAACCCATGGCCGCACATATCTCGACCATCTTTCCGTTGGTCCCGGGGTGAATGACATTGTCATACCCCTGGAATCCGAAATTGCGCATAAGCCGCATCGTTTCAGCCAATGCGTCATCGTCGGTAGTAATTGCGCCGCCTTCGAAGGTATTGAAGAACTTGGTAGCGTGAAAGCTGAAGACCTCACATGCGCCGAAGCGGCCGATAGACTGCCCCTTGTAGCTGCAGCCGAATGCATGCGCGGCGTCGAACATCAATTTCAGGCCGTGCTCGTCGGCGATTTCCTGTAGCTCGTCGACCGGCGCGCCGCGGCCCCACAGGTGTACGCCAATGATGCCGCTCGTGCGCGGTGTGATCATTCGCCGTACAGCGCCCGGATCCAGGTTGTGGGTATCTGGATCAATATCGGCGAAGACGGGCGTGATGCCTTGCCAGTGAAGCGCATGGGCCGTGGCAATGAACGTGTAGGCAGGCACGATCACCTCGCCCGTCAAGCCCAGCGCGCGAATCGCAATCTCCAGCGCAACCGTGCCGTTGCACATCGCGATGCAGTGCTTCACGCCAAGGTAGGCGGCTACCTGCTTCTCGAATTCCTGCACGACGGGGCCGTTGTTGCTAAGCCAACGGCTGTCGAGAATGCTGTTGACCCGCTCAAGAAAATCTTCCCTGCTGCCAATGTTCGGGCGCCCGACATGCAGGGGCTCGGCAAACGCCGGATCTGCCCCGTTTATGGCGAGATCTGCCTTGGTGAGGATGGTTTTGCCTGGCACGTCGAGGAATCCCGGGTCTGGAATGGTGCGGCGGTGACCGAAGCGTAATGCAGGCGGAGCCGAGCTCCGCCAGCTACTTCGCTGGAAGTTGTTCCCGCAGCCGCGCTATGTCTCGATCGAGGCTGCCTGCAGTGTTTAGAGACTGCAGTCTAAGGATGGTCGACCTGGCATTGCGGTAGTCCTTTTCGGCCAGCTGCATGCGTGCGACCGTGATGGCGTAGGCCGCTGTCGCAGGCTCTTTTGCTTCGGCCGCCAAGGCCATGCGCAGGCCAAGCTCATGATCATGAAGAACATTCCACGCATAGTCGCTGTAGGAGGCCATCAGTCTGGCGTTTGGGTTGGGATGTCCCAGCGCGGCAAGATACGCAGCCACCATATGCCCGCGGGGCAGATCACAGGTGCCTCGTACCGCGCACTTGGTCAGGGCGGCAAGCGAGCTCTCGTCCTGTACACCCGGAGGCTTCCTCTCAAGCTTGGTGACCATGCTCGTCCACCATGCTTCCTTCAGTGGCAGATGCATCATGGCGTTCAGGAAGATCAGCGCCTGTTCCGGAAGGATGGAGCTTTCCGGCAGGGCCATGGCGCGCTCCAGTGGCGCTTGCGCCAGGTGGATGAATGGCGAGTCGGGCTGGTAGTGGGAGTAGACGATATAGGTGCGCCCGAGCTCGTACTGGGCGCGAGGAGACGCCGGTGCTCTATCGGCAAGCTCGCGAGCCAGCCGCAACGGATCTCCCCAGGCATAGGCCGTGACCGCCGTCTGGGCTATCCACAGCAGCATCAGCCCGCCCAGCAGGACGAATCTCGGCAGCGCCAGCGGAAGCGCCTGCGATGTTTCGTTCCGGACGCTCCGAGCTGAGCCTGGTCGGTCATCCCTCTTCGTCGAGGCCAGTCCATCGACGGGCGCACCCAGCAGCGGCACGATCGCGATGAGGAGCCCCAGGCTCGCGAAGTAGTTCCGATGCTCGTAAATGAGTTCCAGCGGGATGATTGTCGCTGTCAGCAGATGGCAGCCGAGAAACCACGCGATGCCCAGCGTGACCAGGGGACGACGCTTCCAAATCCACAGGGCGACACACACGAGACCGGCGAGCAGGATGATGCTCGCGAGCGTTGTCCACGGCGTCAGCAGTCCGGTCGAAACCTGAAAGTCGTCGTGATAGAACGACAGCGCATCCGGCGTGGGCACCACGGTCCAGCGGATGTAGTCCAGCACGATGCGTGCTTCGCTCATCAGCCGCTGTGGCATGGTGAAGTCGCGCGTAGCCCAGGTTTGAGGCTTCAGCAGCGCGGGCAGCATTCGCGCCAAGCCTGCAACCATCGGTAGGGCGAGCACGACCAGGAACAGCGCGACGATGCGGCGGTCGATAGAAGCCTTCTGTACGGAGGTTCCAATAGCAGGTGCGGCGCTCTCTGGAGCGCTCGCTGCCCCCCGGCCGTTGCGAAAGCGGAATAGCACGCACTCCAGGAAAAACGCGTACAGGGGCAGCATCACCGCGGTCTCCTTCGCCAGCAGCCCCACGGCGGCCGGTAAGGAGATGCTTGAAATACAAAGCAGGTACGGGCGAATCCCGCGCTCGTGCGCAAACATGCGGCGTCGTCCGGCTAGGTAGCCGATCAGGCCCAGCAGCACAAATGCGTTCGCCATGCTTTCCATGCGTTGAACCACATAGAGCACGCCCGTCAGATTGATCGGCAGCAGCATCCAGCCGAGCGCCAGCAGTGCCGACAGAGTGCTTTTCTGCAGCTCGCGGGCGTTATCGGGCCGCTCGACCCCAACGCTCACGGGCGGCTCCCCGTCGCTGACCTGCAGCAGGCCACGCGCAAGCAGGAAGACCAGCCAGCCGTTCAACAGGTGAATAAGCAGGTTGGTGAGCTTCATGCCATAGGGCTCCAAGCCCGTGGCGAGATAGTTGAAGGCGAAGCTGAGCGAGGCCAGCGGTCGCTTCAGCGTGCTGGAAGGCGAGGACAGGGCCGCCCGCGTCAGGCTGGCAGCATCAGGGTGGCGGACGTGCAGATCCGTGTTGTCGACGATATTGGGGTAGTCATCGAATACGAAGCTGCCCGAAAGACCGGGCCAGTAGACGATCAGGGTCAGCGCAAGGGCGGGAAGGATGAGCCAGCGGCTTGGCCAGCGAAAAATGCGGAGCGACATCATGGAGAGGGTGCGCGCTTTGCCTGCAGGTCAGCCTGCAGTGTATGACGAAGCCTTGCGGACTCGTTGTCCCAGTAGTGCTGGTGCTCAAGCACCCAGGCATGCAATCGCGCCATGCCCAGCCCTGGTCGCGGTGCCAGTTGCCGTTCGGCGGCATAGTGATCGAGGTGTGCAATGCCCTGCGCCGGGAATCCTGCCGCGCCGAGGATCGCGGCTTGCCTCAGTGCCACGGCAATGTAAACCCGCTGATCCAGCGCTTTGTTGAAGGCCGCCAGCGCCGCTGCCGGATCGTCCGCTGCCAGTGCCATTCGGCCCCGCAGGAACAGGAGGTCCTGGCGGCGTCCCGGCTGCCGCGTGAGCAGTCGGTTGCCCGCGGCGACACGGAGCAGGTTGTCGATCGTGCTGAGCGTGAGGTCCGGGCATATCGGATCACTGGCGTGGTCGATGGCATTGCCGAACCAGTCGACGAGAAGCGTGCCAGTGTTGGGTGTTTTTTCCAGTGCCGACTCTGCGACGCCAAGGGTTATGGCATCCAGGTGGCCCTGCCGGCAACGCGCGGTGATCAAGCCAAGAGCGGCCTGTACATCGTCCGGATGTCGCTTCAGCAGTGATTGCAGCCTCGCAACCGACTGCAGCGGCCGCCCTTCTGCGGCCTCGACTGACGCAGCACTTACTTGGGCCCGTGCCGAGCCTGGATTTAGTCTTGCCCACAGCATGACTTGCTGATTTGTGTTCCCCCACAGGCTCGCCCGGGCGTAGGTCATGCTGCCAAGGCCAACCAGAAGCAGCAGCGCGATGAATGCCCGCAAGCCAGTTGATTGCAGGGTTGCTGACGCCCGCGTGCGCCCGCGCTCGCTCTGGGGCGCCGGAGAGCAGTCAGTCGCACCCCTCTGGGTCACACCGCAAAGCCACAGGGCCAGAGGCCAGAACATGAGTATGGCGGGCAGATAGTTGCGATGTTCGAAATAGAGCTCCAGCGGAATGGTGCTCGACTCGAGCGATTGCGCAACGAGGTAGAACGCCATGGCGAGCGTTATCGCAGGCCAGCGACGACGGAATAAGACGGCGCCGCCGATCAGCCCGACCAGCGCGATCAAGGCGGGGAGCGTCGTCCAGGGCGACAACAGCGACGTCGATGGCACGATGTGGTCATTGAAGACGCCTGACGTGAACGGGCGTGGCGCCCACAGCAGCCTGAGATAGTCCATCAACACGCGTGGCTGCGTGAGCAGCCGTTGCCCCAGCGTCCATGGCCTTATGGTCTCCATGTCGCCGCTCATGCCCATCAGTCCCGCGCGCAGCAAGTAGGCGGTGACCGCGAGGGTCGGCGCACCAGCGAACAACATCATGGTGAGACGGTAGATGCGGCGATGGTCGTTCGATGCTGCGGTAGTTGGGTCGACAGCGGATGCTGTGGCGGCCTTCATCGGGACGTGCGCGTCCTTCAAGAGCGCCAGCTCGATGATGAGCGCAAGTGCCGGCAGCAGTACGCCGTTCGCTTTGCTGAGCATGGCAAGGACGGTGCAGCCCACCAGCGCGGTGAGGATCCAGGTTATGCCTCGCAGGCGATCGCCCCGCAGCAGTGCGCGTCGTCCGCGCAGCCATAGAATCAGGCCCAGCAGGGTGAATAGTGTCGATAGCATCGCTTCGCGCTGTACGACATAAAGTGTCGTCGACACCAGGAGCGGGTGCAGTGCCCAGAAGCTGGCGCCCAGGATGGAGGCAATGGCAAGCCGCTGTTGTCGCGCAGGAGCGTCGTGGTCCGCGTTCCAGACCGCTCGGGCCCGGTATAACTCATACAGCAGGCGAGCCAGCAGGCTTGCGTTCGCAAGGTGGACAAGCAGGTTCGTCCGCTTGAACGGGAGCGGCGCAGCCGGCCAGTCGCGGGCATCGAGCAGGAAGCTGAGCAGCGACAGCGGACGCCCCAAAGGATCCGCGCGCCCGGAGGTGATGTACCGCCAGAACCCGTTCCAGTCTCCCACGGGGCCCGTGGCGCCCAGCGCAGGCAGGTTGGCATAGTCATCGAACAGAAAGCCGCCTGACAGGCCGGGCCAGTACGCCAAGCCTGTCAGCAGCAGCATGGCCAGGGTGGCCAATGCGGGATATCCCCACAGACGTTTCATGTCGTTCCGAAAAGCAGAAGGGCCGCGCATGGCGGCCCTTCTGAATCATGCTGCGAGAGAATCAGTCGCGGCAAGCGGTCGGCAGGTACTTCTGGTCCACGTTGGTGCCAGCAGCGGCCTTGCAGTTCCAGGTGATGCTGCCTTCGCCCGGTACGGCGGAGAACACCAGCACCTTCGTTGCCACCTTGTCGTTGACTTCGTTACCGAACGTCGCCGTGATGAGGCCGTTAGCGGCATCGACCTGGGTGACGTACTTGCCCTTGATCGAGAGAGCACTTGCCAAGCCGGCGGAGGTGTTCGTGGTCGGGAAGTGGCCCTTGTTGTTGTAGAACTCCGCAACGGCGGTCTTGGCGCCATCGGAGAGCACGGCGCCCTCGGAGACCTGCGAGCGGATCACGTAATCCTGGTAGGCCGGGATGGCGATGGCGGCCAGGATGGCGATGATCGCGACCACGATCATCAGTTCGATCAGGGTGAAGCCCTTGGCCATGCGCATGCGAAGATCCTCCCGACGCAAAACTGGTGTTTGGCATCGGGGGCTACCAAGTGGATCAACGATACCACCGAATTTCCGGGCCTTGTTAAGAGCGGCTGCGACCAAGGGCCCTGCCCGCGCATCCATTGATGGCCCCAGCCCCGAGGAGTCGCGATGTCCCCGCAACGCAGCATTTTCCTGGTTGCCCTCCTTTGCGTTTTCGGCGCCGACGCGGCCGCCGTCGTCGGCCGCCCCGATCGCGACGAGGCGTCGCGGCTGGCGCGCGGCGCCGAGCTAAAAATCGGGAATGTCCGCGCCTCCGCTTCGCCTGCCCCGGAACCTGCGCATCGGCTGCGCGGGTTGGTCGATCCCGCGCCAGTACGCGGCGCTATTCGGCGAGGGGGAATCCATGCTCGCGCGCTATGCCACGCGTTTCGATGTGGTCGAGGTCAACTCCTCCTTCTACCGTTCGCACCAGCGCAAGACCTGGGAACGCTGGGCGGCTTCGGTGCCGGCGCGCTTTCGTTTCACCGCCAAGCTGCCGCAGGAGATCAGCCACGAGCGCGCCCTGCGCGGCTGCGCGGCCTGCCTGTCGCGATTCCTTTCGGAAGTCGATGGCCTGGGCGGGAAACTTTCGTGCCTGCTGCTGCAACTGCCGCGCAGCCGTCCGCTCGAACCTGCGGTGGCCTCGCGCTTCTTCGCCACGCTGAGGGCGCGCCATGAAGGCGGGTTCGCCGTGGAGCCGCGACATGCGAGCTGGTTCTCGCCTGCGGCCGACGAACTGCT
>NZ_DASSAB010000044.1:0-16254 GCF_035685805.1 Dyella sp. | reverse complement strand
TGCATGGATGCACTGTCGAAAAGCCCGGCCGCGGCTCACGGACTTGCCGGGCGCAGCCCGGCAAGCGCCGAGGAGGGTCGCCTTCTCTTTGGTTACTTTCTCTTGGCGACCCAAGAGAAAGTGACTCGGTCGCCGAAGGCGAACGAAACGCCTTTGCTTCTAAAGTCCGCAGGCAATGCCCTCATATCGCCACCTTTTTCCCCGTTAGGCCTTGGCGGCGTTCCATAAAAAGCCTATCGGATGGAATATTTGGAAGTCTAGACGTCCAAACATGCCGACCAGTTGCAATCACATTGCCGCAGCGCAACACTGGCGAACCTTCCACGCCACCTGGCCCAACCACCCGTGACCCCGCCCGCCCAAGCCCCGCTCCCCGCGGACGCCCCCTGGATCGTGATGAAGTTCGGCGGCACCTCCGTCGCCACGCTTCCCCGTTGGCAGAACATCCGTGAGCTGGTCGCCAGCCGCCGCGCCGAAGGCGCGCGCGTGCTGGTGGTTGTCTCCGCGCTGACCGGCATAACGGACGCACTGAAACAGCTGTGCGGCGAGGGCGATCGGGCGAAACGGGTGGCGGCGGCCGACGCGATCGCGCAGCGCCACTACGACCTGCTGGCGCACATGCAGCTGGAGACGCCGCCGACGCTGGCCGAACGGCTGCGCACGTTGGCCGAGCTGGCCGACAAGGGTCCGGCCGAGCTGGGCGAGCTGGCCTGGTCGGCGCAGGTGCAGGCGCACGGCGAGCTGATGTCCAGCGCGCTGGGCGCGGCCTTCCTCAGCCACAGCGGCGTGCCGACCGAGTGGGTCGACGCACGCGAGTGCCTGAGCGCGATCGCACTCCCCAACCAGAACGAGCGCACCCGGCTGCTCTCGGCGATGGTCGATGCCCGGCCCGATCCGGCGCTCAATGCACGCCTGGCGGGGCGCGGCGAGGTGTTCATCACCCAGGGCTTCATCGCCCGCGAGGCCGACGTCGAAGGCAGCCGGCGGCGCACGGTGCTGCTCGGCCGCGGCGGTTCAGACACCTCGGCCTCGTACTTCGGCGCGCTGCTGAAGGCGGCGCGGGTGGAGATCTGGACCGACGTGGCCGGCATGTTCACCGCCAACCCGCGCCAGGTGTCGGGCGCACGCCTGCTGCAGAAGCTGGACTACGAGGAGGCGCAGGAAATCGCCTCCACCGGCGCCAAGGTGCTGCACCCACGGTGTCTGTCGCCGCTGCGCGAGCCGCGCGTGCCGCTGCTGATCAAAGACACCAACCGGCCCGAACTGGACGGCACGGTGATCGGCCCGGAGGTGCGCGAACACGCCCCCAGCGTGAAGGCGATCAGCGCGCGCAAGGGCATCACCCTGGTATCGATGGAGTCGGTCGGCATGTGGCAGCAGGTCGGCTTCCTCGCCGACGTGTTCGCTCAATTCAAGCAGCATGGCCTGTCGGTGGACCTGATCGGCTCGGCCGAGACCAACGTCACCGTGTCGCTGGACCCGACCGAGAACCTGCTCGATTCCGACGCCGTCGCCGCGCTGGCCGCCGACCTGGCCAAGGTGTGCCGGGTCAAGGTGATCGCGCCGTGCGCGGCGATCACCCTGGTCGGCCGCGGCATGCGCTCGATGCTGCACACGCTGTCCGGCGTGCTGGCCGAGTTCGGACAGTTGCGGGTGCACCTGATCTCGCAGTCGTCGAACAACCTCAACCTCACGTTCGTCGTCGACGAGAGCGTGGTCGACGAGCTGCTGCCGCACCTGCATGAGCTGCTGATCGGCGCGGGCGCGCTGCGCACCGACGACAGCGCGCTGTTCGGCCCCAGCTGGCAGGCGCTGTACGGTAGCGGCGAGGCGCCGGCCGCTGCCTCCGCCTGGTGGCGCGAGGCCGAACGCGAGCGCCTGCTGGCGATCGCCGCCGAGGCCACCCCGCGCTACGTCTACCACCTGCCCACAGTGCGCGCTCAGGCGCGCGAGCTGAAGACGCTGGCCGCGGTGGACCGCCTGCACTACGCGGTGAAGGCCAATACGCATCCGGCCATCCTCAAGGCGATCGCCGCGGAAGGCTTCGGCTTCGAGTGCGTCTCGCCGGGCGAGCTGAAGGCGGTGATGGCAGCGGTGCCGGAAAGCGCGCCGCTGCTGTTCACGCCCAACTTCGCACCGCACGCGGACTACGCCTGGGCGCTGACCACGCGGGCCACCGTGTCGCTGGATTCGCTCTATCCACTAGAGCACTGGGGCGACACCTTCCGCGGTCGCGAGATCGTGCTGCGGCTGGATCTGGGCCGCGGCCTGGGCCACCACGAGAAGGTGCGCACCGGCGGCAGCGGCAGCAAGTTCGGCCTGCCGGTGGAGCAGCTCGACGCCTTCCTGCGCCTGGCCGACCGCTATGGCGTCACGGTGCGCGGCCTGCATGCGCACCTGGGCTCGGGCATCCTCGACGCCGGTCACTGGGGCGAGGTCTACGCGCAGCTGGCGAGCCTGGCCGAGCGCATTGGCAGCGTAGCCTTCCTGGACATCGGCGGCGGCCTCGGCGTGCCCTCGCATCCCGGCGAGGCGCGGCTGGACATGGTGGCGCTGGACAAGGTGCTGCGCGAGGTGAAGGCGGCCTACCCGCACTACCAGCTGTGGATGGAGCCCGGCCGCTACCTGGTGGCCGATGCCGGCGTGCTGCTGGCCAAGGTCACCCAGCAGAAGGGCAAGGGCGCGCTGCGCTACCTCGGTGTCGACACCGGCATGAACAGCCTGATTCGCCCCGCGCTGTACGACGCCTGGCACGAGATCGTCAACCTCACCCGCCTCGACGAACCGGCCACCGCGCTCGTGCAGGTGGTCGGCCCGATCTGCGAGAGCGGCGACGTGCTCGGCACCGACCGCCGGCTGCCCGAGGCCAGCGAGGGCGACGTGGTGCTGATCGCGCAGGCCGGTGCCTACGGCAAGGTCATGTCCTCGCCGTACAACCTGCGTGAGGACGCCGAGGAAGTGATCCTCGACTGATGGCGTTCTGCCTCCTCGCTGCCCGTGGAACGACGGGCAGCGAGGAGGCAGCGCCGTTAGAATCTGCGCTTGCGCCGAGCCGCGGCCGGCGAGGAGAGTCATGTGAACCACCCGATCCAACCGCGCCTGACCCAGGTGTTCCGTTTTCTGCACGCCCGCTACGCCGATGGCGTGGCCGAGCTGAGCTACGCCTTCGACGACGGCGAGCCGCTGGTCGAGCGCGTCCGCTTTCCCGCTGCCCCGGCGCTGCCGCCAGCGCGGCAGGCCGCGTTCGACGTGGCGCTCAAGCTGCTGCACCTGGTTGCCGGCGTGAGCTACTACAAGGCCGGCGTGCCGCCGCAGATCGAGGTGGCCGATGGCCCGCTGGACGACGCCACCGCCGACCTGCTCGACGCGCTGTACCTGCACGGCCTGGCCGAGTTCGCCTATCGCAACGGGCTGGACCTGCGCGGCCGCATCCATTTCCCGCGCGGTGGTTCGGCCGCGCCGGCGATGCCTGCGCTGGGTCTGCCGAAGCGCACTCTGGTACCGATCGGTGGCGGCAAGGATTCGCTGGTGGCGGTGGAGGCGATCAAGTCGATCGGCGGCGACGCTACCGCGGTGTGGGTCGGCAACTCGCCGCTGATCGCGGCCTGCGCCGAACGCACCGGCCTGCCGACGCTGAACATCCAGCGCGAGCTGGCGCCGGGGCTGTTCGAGCTGAACCGGCTGGGTGCGTGGAACGGCCATATCCCGGTGACCGCGGTGAACTCGGCGATCCTGGCGCTGGCGGCGATCCTCTACGGCCATGATTCCATCGCGTTCGCCAACGAGCGCTCGGCCTCGGCGGCCACGCTGGAGTACGACGGCCAGCAGGTGAACCACCAGTGGAGCAAGGGCTACGCCTTCGAGACGCTGCTGTCGGACTGGCTGCACAGCCACGTGGCAGCGGACCTCGACTACTGCTCGCTGCTGCGCCCGTATTCGGAGCTGGCGATCACCCGCGCGTTCGCCAGACTCACGCCGTACTTCGATGCCTTCTCCAGCTGCAACCGCAACTTCAAGATCCTCGGTCCTAAGCCCGTGGACCGCTGGTGCGCACAGTGTCCGAAGTGCCATTTCGTCTTTCTCGCGCTGGCGCCATTCCTGCCCAAGCCGCGCTTGCTCACCATCTTCGGCCGCAACCTGCTGGACGACGAGTCGCAGGCGGCCGGCTTCGACGCGCTGCTCGAATACCAGGACCACAAGCCGTTCGAATGCGTGGGCGAGGGCGCCGAGGCACGCGCCGCGATGTATGCGCTGAGCCAGCGGCCCGAGTGGGCCGAGGATGCGCTGGTCGCCCGTTTCCGCAGCGAGATCCTGCCGCAGCTGGATGCCTCGCAGCTGGCGCTGGAGCCGTGGTTGCAGCCGTCCGGCGAGCACCGCGTGCCGGCCCGCCTGCAGGCCGCGCTGGCGGCGATCGGTTGATGCGCCACCGTGCCCCTGTAGGAGCCCGCTTGCGGGCGATGCCTTCGCTCCGGATCACCATCAAAGTCAGGGGCATCGCCCGCGAGCGGGCTCCAACAGGGGGTGACAGTGCGTATCGCTGATCTCGCCAACCAGCGCGTCGCCGTCTGGGGCTTCGGCCGGGAGGGACGCGCAGCGATCACCGCGATCCGCGCTGAGCTGCCGGCGCTGCCGCTAGCCCTGTATTGCAGCGAGGGCGAAGTCGCCCACGCGCAGGCATTCGATCCGGCGCTGGCCGTGTATGGCAACGAGCCGGACGCAGCGGCGCTTTCGGCGTACGACGTGGTGGTGAAGTCGCCGGGCATCTCGATCTACAAGCCGGCCGTTGTCGCCGCGCAAGCGCAGGGCACCGTGTTCACCTCGGGCACCGCGCTGTGGTTTGGCGAGAACCCTGGCGCCCACGTGGTCGCGGTGACCGGCACCAAAGGCAAGAGCACTACCACCGCGCTGCTCGCGCATCTGGCGCGGTCCTTGGGCGTCCGTACCGCGCTGGCCGGCAACATCGGCCTGCCGCTGCTGGAACTGCAGGGGCAACCGGCCGAGCTGTGGGCGATCGAGTTGTCGAGTTTCCAGACCGGCGAAGCCGGCCCGCTCGAGCTGGCGGTAGTCACCAGCCTGTACGAGGAGCACCTGGACTGGCACGGCTCGCGCGAGCGCTACGTGGCGGACAAGCTCAGGCTGGGCGAGGTGGCGCGCACGCTGCTGGTGAACGGCCAGCAGGCGAACCTGATGGCGCTGACGGCGGCGCATCCGCAGCGAAGCGTGTTTGGTGACGCCGCCGGCTGGCACGTGGCGAGCGGCTTCATTCGCCGTGGTGATCGCGACGTGTTCCCGGTAGCGCAGCTCGGCGTGCCTGGTCTGCACAACGCGCTCAATGCCAGCGCCGCGCTGGCGGCGCTGGAGCTGCTCGGCTACGACGCGCTGGCCGCGGCGCCCGCGCTGGCCACGTTCCGCCCGCTGCCGCACCGCCTGCAACCGCTGGGGCGGCAGGACGGGCTGGACTGGATCAACGACTCCATCGCCACCACGCCGGCGGCGGTGGTCGCGGCACTTGAGAGCCTGGCCGGTCGCGACGTCAGCGTGCTGGTGGGTGGTTATGACCGCGGCGTGGACTGGGCGCCGTTCGTCGAACACGTGCGGGCGCATCCGCCGCAGGCGATCGTGTGCATGGGAGCGAACGGTGCGCGCATCGAGGCGTCGCTGCGCGCGGGCGGCGTGAGCTGCCCGGTGCCGCGCGTGACGGATCTCGCCGCGGCGGTGGCCGAGGCGCGCGCATGCACGCCCGAGGGCGGCGTGGTGCTGATGTCGCCCGGCGCACCGAGCTTCGACCAGTTCAAGGACTACGCCGAGCGCGGCCGCCGCTTCGCCACCCTGGCCGGCTTCGCCGCCGACGCCACCGGCATCGATGGCCTCGGCATCCGCTGAGGCGTCCGCCGCCTGCCCGCTGTGCGGGGCGGCGAGTGGTACGCCCTGGAGGGAAACCACGGGTGTCTACCGGGGCTGTGCGCAGTGCGATCTGGTCAGCCGCGATCGCTCGACCTGGCTTGATGCCGATGCCGAGCGTGCCTACTACGGCACGCACGACAATCGCATCGATGACCCGGGCTACCGGCGCTTCCTCAGTCAGCTCGCCGATCCGCTGATCGCCCGTCTTTCGCCGGGTGCGCGAGGTCTGGACTACGGCTGCGGCGCAGCACCGGCGCTGGCGCTCATGCTCACCGACGCGGGCTTTCCCACCGTCGGCTACGACCCGTTCTTCGCGCCGGACGAGTCACGCCTCGCGGCGCACTACGACTTCGTCACCTGCACCGAAGTGCTCGAGCACATGCATGATCCACTGCGCGATCTGGCCTGCATTGACGCCATGCTCCGGCCTGGCGGCTGGCTCGGCCTGATGACCGAGCTGCGCCCGCCGCTGGCCGACTTTCCGCGCTGGCACTACCACCGCGATCCCACTCACGTGGGATTCCACTCGGAGCGTTCGCTGGGCTGGATCGCCGGGAGGTTCGGCTGGTCAGTCGAAAGCCTCGGTCGACGGGTCGCGCTGGTCCGCAAAGGCACGATGGCGCCGCGGCAGGCGCCGAACGGGACAAGCGGGCCCGAAATGGCAGCGGGGCTAGCCGCGGTCACGGGCCCGATAGTGGAGGAACGGCATGATGACGCCGGATGACCTTGCGGCGTGGCGCGAGCACCTCACGCCTGCACTGGTTGAACTGGATGGGATGCTCTTCGTCGCCCGACGGGGCGCAGGCCGTGAGGCCGTGCAGTCGGAAGTGTCCACCTATGCGTCCGCCGGCGAAGCGCAGCGCTGGATGAATCTGGTGCCGGTGGACGGATTCATTTCGGCCATGGTCGGCGACGACGGGGCGGACCAGGACCCCGCGGTGGCCAGGATCCTGTCGGCTCTGGAGAGAATATGGACGGCCATGATCCACGCTTACTTTCCCGGTGCGGTCTTCGTCATCGACCGGCTGTTCGACGCCGAATCCGGCGACGTCATTCTGAGGATCCGCTCTCCGTAGCCAGCGACCTGATGCCCGGTTGCACGCAGTCGGTATGCTGCCCGCTGCACGCGCTGGCACGGCGACGCGGACAAACGAGAAGGGCGCGGTGATATCCACCGCGCCCTGCAGAGGTTACCTGCCGAGTCGGCTTACCAGATCTTCACCCGCTGCTGCGGATCGAGATACAGCTTCGCGTCCGGCTTCACCTCGAACGCCTTGTACCAGTCGTCCATGTTGCGCACGGTCTCGGCGCGGAACGGTGCCGGGGCGTGCACGTCGGTGTTGATGCGCTGGCGGACCGCAGCGTCGCGCGCTTTCGAGCGCCAGGTCTGGCCGAAGGCGATGAAGAAGCGCTGGTCGCCGGTGAGGCCGTCGATGACCGGCGCCGGCTTGCCGCCGAGCGAGGCATGGTAGGCCGCCAGCGCCGCGGTGAGGCCTGAGATGTCGGCGATGTTTTCGCCCAGCGTCTGCTCGCCGCTCACGTGCAGGCCCGGCAGGGCTTCGTACTGGTCGTACTGCTTGACCAGCCGCTCGCTCGCCGCCTGGAAGTGCTCGAGGTCGGCCGGCGTCCACCAGTTGGCCAGCTTGCCCTGCGCGTCGAACTCCGCGCCGGTGTTGTCGAAGCTGTGGCTGATCTCGTGGCCGATCACCGCGCCGATGGAGCCGTAGTTGGCAGCCGCGTCGGCTTTCGGATCGAAGAACGGCGCGCCCAGGATGGCCGCGGGGAAGTTCAGCGCGTTCTGCAGCGGCAGGTTCACCGCGTTGACCGTCTGCGGGGTCATCCACCACTCGCCGCGATCGACCGGCTGGCCGATCTTGGATTTCTGGTGCTCGTATTCGAACGTCTCCGCCCGCATGCGGTTGCCCAGGACATCGTCGGGCTTGATCACCAGCGTGCTGTCGTCGCGCCAGGTATCGGGGTAGCCCACGCTCACGCGCAGCGTGGCGATCTTCTCGTGCGCGCGAGCGCGGGTTTCCGGAGCCATCCAGTCGAGCGAGTCGATCCGCTGGTCGAACGCGTTGACGATGTTCTTCACCATCGTCTCGACCTCGGCCTTGGACGAGGCCGGAAAGTACTGCTTGACGTAGAGCTGGCCCACCGTGTCGCCCAGGTCGTTGCTGGTGATGTCCACCGCATTCTTCTGCCGCGGCTGATCTTTCGGCACGCCCATCAGCGTGCGCGCGTGGAAGTCGAAGTGCAGGTCGGCGTACGCCTTGGGCAGCAGCCCGGCGTAGCGGTCCATCGTGTGGAAGCGCAGCAGGGTCTTCCAGGCCGACAGCGGCTCGCTGGCAACCAGTTTCGACAGGCCGGCGACGGCCTCGGGCTGCCACACGTCCACCTGCTTGAGGTCGGCCAGGCCGGCGGCGTCGAAGTATGCGCTCCAGTCGATGCCCGGGGCCTTCTTGGCGAAGTCGGCCGTGCTCCAGAGGTTGTTCGCCTTGTGCACGTCCTGGCTGTCGACCAGGCTGGTCTGGGCCTTGGCGATCTTCGTTTCCAGATCCAGCACGGCGCCGGCCTCGGCGGCCGGGTCTTTCGAACCGGTCTGCCTGAACACGGCGGTGACGTACTCGCGGTACTTGTCGCGTGCCTTCTTCATGGCGGCATCGTCGGACAGGTAGTAGTCGCGGCTGGGCATGCTCAGGCCGCCCTGAAGCAGGTAGGCGATGTTCTGCGAGGGGTCTTCCAGGCCCTGGGTGACGAACAGGCCGAACAGGTGGTCGGTATGGAAGTCGGTGGCGTTGATCGGGTCCACGTCGGCCCGCAGGCGGCTGCCCAGCACCCGGGACAGATCCCCGCGCGACGCGATCGCGTCGATCGCCGACAGCTGCGGCTGCAGCGGCTGCAGGCCGGCCTTCTCGATCGCATCGGTATTCATGTAGGCGGCGTAGTAGTCGGCGATCTTGCGTTCGCGCGAACCTTCGGCCGGGTTGCCCTTGCCGGCCTGCTCGATCAGCTCGGCGGTGCGCTTCTGTGCGGTTTCGTAAAGCTTGAGGAAGGCGCCGGTGCTGGAGCGGTCATCGGGGATCGGCGTGTTCTTCAGCCAGGTGCCGTTGGCGTAGTCGAAGAAGTTGTCGCCCGGCCTGACCGCGGTATCCATGCCGGCGAGGTCCACGCCAGAAGCCGTGGCGGCGGCAGCCGACGCGGCCGGCGCCCGGGCTGCGGTGCTGGCGGCGGCCGGCCGGTCGGCGGCGGTGTCGGCGTCGTGCGATCCGCCGCAGGCGGCGAGGGCGGTGCACACGGCGGCGGCGAGGATCCAGCGCGCTGGGGTCATGGCGGGGCTCCGGCTGAGGAAAGTCGCCCACCTTAGCGCTGCCCCGCCACGCATGCAGCATGACCATCGACAGGTGTGTGCCTCGCGCTCAGCGCTCCAGCCGGTAGTTGAAACTGGCGCGGCTGAAATCGGTGGCGTTCTGCGCCTCGAAGTTCCAGCGCTTGCTGAGCCGGTAGCGCAGGGTAATCACCTGGCCGGGTTCGAACAGGCCCACGCCGTAGCTCAGGTACAGCCGCGGCGAGAGGTACTTGCCCACGGTGAATGCCGAGCTGCCGCCGAGCGCCTCGTTGCTGGACACGCCGATGTCGTCCACGCCCAGCTGCGCGCCGATGCGCTTGGCGAGCAGGTCGCCGCCGGCCGAACCCAGTGCCTGGGCCGCGGAATTGACCAGCGAGCCTTCGCCGCCCTTGACCTCCGACAACGGCTTGCCGGTGATCAGGTACGACAGCGCGTCGGACTGCTCCATCACCGGCGTGGAGAACACTGTCAGTACCGGACGCTGTGCAGTGCCGGAGATGTAGAGGCCGACCTTCTGCCCCTCGTCCACCGTGGCGTTGGGGTTGAGCTTGCGCACGGCGCGGATGTCCAGCCGCGGGTTGTCCACCGGCGTGCTGGCGTAAAGCAGCTGGCCCTGCTCGATGGTGAGGTTCTGGCCGTAGGCACGGTAGGTGCCGCTGACATCCACCTGGCCCTGCGCGGTCGTCACCCGGCCGGGGCGTTCGGTCACCACCAGCTGGCCGCGCAGGTTGCCGTCCAGGCCCAGGCCGATCACGTGCGTGCGCTTGCCCAGGTCAACCGCCACGGTGGCGCTGATCGGCAGCTTCTGCTGCGCGGCCTGCTGCTGTTTTTCATCCACCACGACGATGTCTGGCGAGGCCTTGGTGGCGCCGGCGCCGGGCAGGCGCGACACGTCGACATCCGCGCTGTCCAGCGCCACCCGGCCGGTAACGTCGATGCCGGTGTCGCTCTGGCGGATCACCAGGTTCGGCGACATCACCACGCGGGCGGCGGGAATGTCTACCGCGGTGAACGCGTCGCCCTTGACGGTGAGTGTGGTCGCCGCGGCACTGCCCAGCCCGGCGGTGCCGCCGATGGCGAGCGAGCCCTTGCCGCTGTCGACCCGGCCATCGACGCGGAAGGTCTGTGCGTCGTCGGTGGCGAGGCTGAGCTTGCCGCCGGTGAGGGCGAGGCCCGCCGACGGCACCTCGGCGGCGAAGCCGGTCACCGTGGCGTCGCCCGTGACCACCGGCTGGTCCAGCGTGCCGCCGATGCGCAGGTTGCCCTGCGCGGCGCCCTCGACGTTGGCCAGCTCGCTGGTGAACAACTCCACGAACGCCAGCGTGCCCAGGCGCAGGTTGATGTTGCCGTCGAGCGACCCGCTGTCGCCGCTGGCGGTGACCTCGCCGTCCAGCAGGCCGCCATGGTCGAGCTCGCCGTGCACGGTCAGGTGCTGCCGCTCCGGCGCCAGCTCGGCCTGCAGACGCAGGTCGCGATAGCTCAGCAGCGGCTGGGCGGGACGGTCGGTGTAGCTCACGCTGCCTTGGTCGGCGCGGATCGTCGCGCTCCCGCCGAGCACGCCCTTGGCACTGCGGCGGAGCTTGCCGTCGCCCTCGATCGTACCGTCCACGCGCAGCGGCAGGTCGGACAGCCCGGCCGCGTTCATCACCAGCGCCAGCGGCAGCGCGCGCAGGCGGTAGGCGCCTTCCAGACCCCCGCCGGTGCTCTGGCTGCCCTGCACGCACAGCAGCGGATCGCCTGCCGTCAGGCACAGTTCGCCCAGCCGGGCGGTGCCGTCGCGGTAGCTCAAGGCCGTGTCCTGCTGGAGCCGCCAGCGCGGCAGGCCCTGCGGATCCAGCGTGAGGGTGGAGAGCGTGCCGCTCCAGGCGTCGTTCTTGAACGATCCGTCCACGGCGAGCGCGGCCGAGAGCTGGCTGCCGTTCGCGTCCAGGGTGACACGGTGCTGCGGCCGGCTGCCTTCGGCCAGGGCGTGGATCTCACTGAAGGCCAGCCCGGCGGCGAGCACGCCGCGTGCGTCGATCGCCAGCTTGCCGCTGGGGTGACTGATGTCGGGCACCCCCACGATGACGTGCAATGCCTCCACCTTCTGCTGCTGCCAGCTCAGCCGGCTGCCCTGCAGCGTGCCGTTGACGCTCAGTGCGGGCGGCTTGCCGCCGATGTGCAGATGGCCTTCCAGACGTCCGCCGGCATCGGGCAGCCAGTCCGCCAGCGACCGGATCGCCAGCTGCACGTCGGCGTCGTTGGTGGCACCCGGCTGGGCCTTCAGGCTGACCGTGCTGCCGCCAGAGGCGAGCTCCAGCGTGCCGTCGACCACCTGCGCCGGTGACAGGTGCAGCGTGCCGTGGCCGCGCACCTGGCGCTGGCGCAAGCGGCCCTTGAGCGTGCGCAGCTCGAGCGTGGCATCGACGCCGGCCGGTTGCCGCTCGCCGCGGGTGGAGAGGTCGGCATCCAGCTTGCCGTCCCACCCGGCGAGCAGGCGGCCGGGATCGAAATCGTCGGCGGTGGCGTCGAGTTGCCACGCCAGCGCGGGTTTCAGCGTCAGCGTGCCGTGTGCCTGCAGGCCACCCTCTGGCTGGGTGAGGTCGAGCGTGTGCAGGGCGATCTGCTGCGGCGTGCCGTCGAGATCCACGCTCAGATGCGCCGGCTGGTCCGGTGGCCCCACGGTGAGATCGCCGGCCGCATGGAAGCGCTCGGTGCTGCCCTTGGCGGTCAACTGGCCATCGGTGGCCAGGGTCTGGCCGACCAGCGCACTGGGCAGCTCCACCCCCGACCAGCGCAGATCCAGTTCGGCGCGGGTCGGCGCGGCATCCAGATGGATCAGCCCGCTCGCCTGCAGTTGGCCGGGCACCTGCGGCGAGGTCACGGTCAGCTGTTCGAGCTGCAGGGCGTCGAAGTTGTCCGAGAAGTGCGCCCGCAAAGGCGCCAGCTTCAGCGTGTAGTCGTTGATCGCCAGCTGCCCTTCGATGCGGCCACCGCGGTGGTCGCCGCGGCCGTGCAGCGATGCGGCCAGTGCCCGGATCGAGCCGGGCCCCAGCAGCGGCTCGGGATTGAACCTCGGCACTTCCAGGTCGGCGCGCCAGGGGTAGTCGCCGGACTGGGTCAGTTGCAGCGTCAGCGCCGATGCCGTGGGCTGGCTCAGGGCAAGCTTGAAGGTTGCATTGCGGCCGTCGCTGTCGCCCTGGGCGGTGCCGGCGTAGGTGGTGTCACCCACGGTCCAGGCGAACTCGGCGCTGCCATCGCCGCGGTAGTCGCCGCCGGCCGCCAGCGTGCCGTGCAGCGACACGTGGCCGTCCGGGCCGCGCAGTTGCAGCTGGCGCACGCGGATGCCGTCGGCGGTCCACGCGCCGGCCAGGGTGAGGTGGTCGGAGGCGAACACCGGTGCGCCATCCCGGGTAATCCGTACGCTGCCGATATCCACGTGGTCGAGCACGATGTCCAGCGGCGGCTGCAGGCTCAGACCCGCGCCGTTGTCGTCAGTGGCACTGGGCGGCGGCAACGCCACGGTGATGCCCGATGCGGTCAGTTCGAGCACGTGCAGCCGCTGGCGCAGCAGCGGCCAGAATGCGAGCTCGGCCTGCGCCTGGTCGATGCGCACATCCGCGCCCCCGGCGGGGTGGTAGCGCACGTTGCGCAGGGTCAGCGGGCCGACCAGCCGGCCGCGGGCCTGGCCCACGCTGAGCGCGCCGCCGGTAGCGGCCTGCGCCCGCGCCAGCGCGAAGCGCAGTCCGCTGCCGGTGCCCAGCAGCCAGAAGCATGCGCCGGCCAGCACCACCACCAGCACCAGCACGGTCAGCAACAGTGGCCGCAGCCAGCGGCGTCGGCGTGGGGTCTGCCCGGGAGCGGTGGCGGGAGTCATCGGCGCCTCCTCACAGGTCCGGCCCGATCACGACGTGCAGCTCGATGCCGTGGCGATCCGGGTTGTGCACGGGCGTGCCCACGTCGACCCGGATCATGCCCACCGGCGACAGCCAGCGTACGCCCAGGCCCGCGCCGATCCTGGGGCGGTAGTCGGTGCCGTTGAACGCGTTGCCGGCGTCGACGAACGCGGCCATGCCCCAGTTCTTCGTGAAGTAGTGCTCCACCTCGGTGCTGGCCACCAGCAGGTTGCGCCCGCCAATCACGCGACCGAAGCTGTTCTTCGGCCCGATCGACTGGAAACCGTACCCGCGCACCGAGCGGTCGCCGCCGGCGAAGAAGCGCAGCTGCGGCGGCAGCGCGCTGAAGTCGCCGGTGGAGGTGACGCCGGCGCTGCCGCGCAGGATCAACCGGTTGCGGCCCTTGAAGGCGCGGATCCACTTGGCGTCGACCAGCAACTGGGTGAACCGGGTGTCCGACAGCAGCGAACCGGCGGTGCTGCGCGCGGCCACGCTTAGCGACCAGCCCCTGCGCACGAACGTGGGGTTGTCGCCATGCTTGCGTGCCAACGCCGCCTCGGCGAACAGCAGCTGGCTGCGGCCGTGTTCGATCCCGGGGGCGTTGTCCGGCTCGTTGCCACGCTTGCCCACGGTGAACGTGCCGATCAGCGCATGCGCGCCCAGCGAGCGGGTCCAGCCGTGCCACAGGCGCGTCTCGTTGCCGACCAGCTCCAGCGTGCGCGATTGCGAGGTGGTGGTGTCGGCGTCGCGGAAATTCGCACCGAAATTGAGGCTGCGCTGGTTGTGGCCCGGCAGCGGGATCGCGTAGAGCGTCGACAGCGTCTTCAGTCGCTGCGCCACCACCAGCTCGTTCTTCCAGGTATGGCCCCGGTCGTTGACCCAGCGCTTCTCGATGCCGCCGCGCAGGCCGAAGCCGGTATCGGTGCCGATGAACGGCCCGCCGGTGTAGATCGTGCGCGGCGCCGGCACGAGCTGCACGTTCACCGTGACCGTGCCGTCGCGCGCGTCGTCCACGTCGGGCAGCACGTTGACCACCGAGAAATAGTCGGCGCCGTTGAGCGCCTGCTGCAGATCGAGCAGTTGGTCTTGCGAGAAGTAGTCGCCCGGCTGGAACGGAACGTAGCGGTCGAGGAAGCCCTCGCGGAACTGCGAGCCCTCGAAATGCACCTGGCCGAAGCGGTAGCGCGGGCCTGCGTCCCACGCCAGCTTGATCACCGCACTGTGGTCCGCGCGGGTGACCTCCACCCGATGCGTCACCAGCTTGGCGCCGAGGAACCCATGCGAGGTCAGCTGGGCGCTCAACGCCTCGCGGGCCGCGCTGTACACGCCGTCGTTCAGTTGCTGCCCCTTGAGCCGCTCGATCGCCCGGCTCGCGCGGCGGATCGGTGCGATCGCGGTGGCCTGCTCGCCCAGCTTCAGCTCGACCGCGGTCACCTTCACCGGCTCGCCGGGGGCGACGTGCAGCGTGACGCGCCAGTCGTTGCCGACCTGGTCGAGCTCGCCATCGATCGTGGCATCGTAGTAGCCGTAGGGCCGCAGCGCGTCCTGCACCTGCTCCGGCGCGTGCTCGTACAGCCGGCGCATCTGCGCATCGCTGACGTTGCGATCCGCGTACTGCGCCAGCTCCAGGTTCGCCCGCACGGCGTTCTTGAGCTCCTCGTTCACCCCGTCGACCACCAGCGTCACGCCCGCGTGCGCCAGCATGGGCAGCAGGGCGAGCACGGCGCTCAGGCGTCGGAGCAGGCGGCGCATCGGGGCGGGATTTCCTGGGGAAAGAAGGGAACGGCGACAACTCTAGCTGGGCAAACGTCGGCGGCTTATGAAAGCGGCCGACGCGCCTGCCTCAGCCGGCCTTGTCGCCCGCCTTGTGCGCGATCCACGCACCGACCACGGCCGAGAAGTAGGGGATCGACTGCGCGCCGAGGATGAACATCCACAACGTGCCCTCGATGTAACGCGTCCCGTAGGCCATCGCCATGGCGACGATGCAGCACACCAGCGCGAACGCCATCAGCAGTTCCTCGCGCACCGGGGCGAACGCGGCGAAACCCGATTCGCCCAGGCGGCGGCTCTTGGCGGTGACCACGAACGAGGTCTTTTCACGGGTGAGGCCGTGCAGGATGCCGCGGGCGATCGCGTGGCTGAGGCTCATGCTGGCCAGCGAGGCCATCAGCGTGTCGTACCAGCTGCACGGGACGCGGGCGCGATAAAGCACGATGCCGAAGATCGCCTTGGCGAAGAAGAAGCCGATCACCGGGATCAGGAACAGCTGCATCGGCAAGGCGAAATACTGCGGGAACGCCACCATGCCGGCGGTCCAGAACAGCGCCATCAGGGTGAAGATCAGATGCAGCGCGTCGGCAAACCAGCTGAACCAGCCGGTGAGGAAGTGGAAGCGCTGGCCGGCCGACAGCGGTCCCTTCCTGACCATCCAGCTCCAGCGGCCCTTGAGGATCTGCATGGCGCCGAACGCCCAGCGGTAGCGCTGGCTCTTGTACGCCTTGAAGTCGGCGGGGGTCAGGCCCTTGCCCATCAGCTCGTCGACGTAGACCAGCTCGTAGCCGGCGTGCATCAGGCGCAGGCCGAGCTCGGCGTCCTCGCAGATGGTCCACTCCGACCAGCCGCCGGTGCCTTCTAGCGCCGAGCGCCGCACCATCGTCATGGTGCCGTGCTGGATGATCGCGTTGCGCTCGTTGCGGTGGTGCATGCCGATCCGGAAGAATCCGTCGGATTCCCAGCTGGTCATGCGCCGGAATGCGTTGTGCTCCCACTCGCGGTGCGCCTGCGGACATTGCACGACGGCGATCTTCGGATCATGGAAATAGCCGGTCAGCGCCGACAGCCAGTCGGTGCGCACCACGTAGTCGGCATCGATCGCGGCGATCACCTGCGCGCGCGCATCGGTTTCCTTCAGGCCGAAATTCAGTGCGCCGGCCTTGAAGCCCGGCCACGGGTCGAGATGGTAGAAGCGGAAGTGCGGGCCGAGCTTTTCGCAGTACGCCTGCACCGGTTTCCACACGTCCTCGTTCTTGGTGTTGTTGTCCAGCACCAGCACTTCGAAGTTGTGGTAGTCGAGCGCGGCCAGCGAATCGAGCGTGGCGATCACCATCTCCGGCGGCTCGTTGT